>CANIXX010000008.1 GCA_947471115.1 Opitutaceae bacterium
AGTGCTCATCAGTGGTTAACTTGGATCGGGTTTGTTGATCCGGATACGGAGTTTTTAACCACTGATGGGCACTGATGAGCACTGATAAACCAAGCCGAGAAGTCTGACCCCAAATGCATCCGACAACTCAAAGGTTACTGCCTACTAGGCAATCCAGGCACTGCTTGTCGGCTAAAGAGATCGGGCTTGATCCGCCAATACGGTGCACCAGCCCGACCAAGAGTCTAATCGCGGAAGCTCAAGGACTCGGAGCCCGAATTGGGGTTGGAATGACTGGTGGAGTGGGGGTGATCCCTCTTAACGGCAGGCACATGCCGATCGGCGTTGGCTGCGCTCGGGGCAGCAGGAACGTGCGTTTGGGCCTGCTGAGGCGCAGGCGTCACCGCTGTTTCAGTCGGTTGGGTCGGCTGCCCTGAAGCGGATTTAAGTCCTGCCAAGGCCGCCAGTTGATCGGCAGCGGCACTCAGTTCGGCGGATTGGGCATTGAGCTCTTCGGCCGACGAAGCGGTTTCTTCCGCCCCTGCGGCGTTGGCCTGCGTGACTTTATCCATTTGGCTGATGGCATTGTTGATTTGCGCCAGGCCCGCGCTCTGTTCCTGGGAGGCCGTGGCGACTTCGGTAACGAGGCGGTCCACTTCGCGGTTCTTTTCCAGAATCTGCTGTAAACCGGCGGCGACTCGCACGGTCAGTTCAACGCCTTGAGCGCTGCGAGCGGTGGCATCGGCGATTTTGTCGGCGGTTTCTTTGGCAGCGAGCGCTGAGCGCTGGGCGAGCGAACGCACTTCGTCGGCCACCACCGCGAAGCCGGCACCGGACTCACCGGCGCGGGCGGCTTCGACTGCGGCGTTGAGCGCCAAAATGTTGGTCTGGAAAGCGATTTCGTCGATGGTCTTGATGATCTTGGCGATGTCGTTGGAGGATTGTTGGATCGCATTCATGGCGGCCTGCAAACGCTCCATTTCGGCGGCACCTGATTCGGCGGCGCTGCGGGCTTGATTGGCCGAGGCCTTGCCCGATTGGGCGTTCTCGGCGTTGCGTTGGGTCATGCTGGAGAGCTCTTCGACCGAGGAGCTGATTTCCTCGAGTGAGGCGGCCTGTTCGCTGGCTCCTTCAGCGAGCGATTGGCTGGAGGCGGACACTTGGCCTGCGGCGGCGGCGACTTGTGACGAGCCTTGGATGATCGACTCGGTGGTCGCGGTGAGGACTCGGTTGATGCTGCGGATGATCAAGCTGGAGATGGCCAGCGCGAGTAGAAGAGCTCCTGCCAAGCCGCCCATAAGCATGTTTTTCCCCAAGTTGACGTGGGTTGCGATGTTGTTCACGTCGTCAACGAGGCGGGCTTGGTTCAATTGGCCCAAGGCATCCAGCTGGGTGGAGATATCGAGGTAGCGTGACTCCATCTTGTCTGATGAGAGTTCGGTGGCCTCGGTCGTCTTACCGGCGTTGCTCAGTTCTAAAACGGCGGTGAATTCCTTTACGAAAAGAGCGCGGTCAATTTTAAATTGATCGAAGACTTTACGCGTTGCGGGGTCGGTAATCGATTGATCGTACTGCTCGATAAAGGTGCTGATCGCCTCGCGGTTAATCGCAATTTTGGCATTGATCGAGGCTTTGTCGGTTGAGCGAAGGTGTTCATGGACCAATTTATAGTTTTCCCCGCTCACTTTATGGATTTTGACGATAGACAGGGGGCCTGTGATCAGGTCGTCTGCGTCCTTGGAGACCTCGTGAAACGTTTTAAAGGCAACGAGGCCGAGTGTTACGGTGAGAAGGCCGAGGGCGGCGAAGCCGAGGGAAATACGACGGCCAAGGGTGAGTTTTTTCATGATTTCAGCAGGAGGGCGGGAAAAATTACGCGGTGGTGCCTTGCGGCTGCCCTTATATCGGCAACAAAAATGGATACTTAAGCCGAAGTATGTTTTTTTCGGAGGCGATTTAGCGCGGGCCCGCAGGTGAACCGGGTGGCGTCGGATAGGGTGAGGCTTGGGGATGGGCTGCCTCCGTGGAGCTGATTCAGCGTGAACGCTGCGCGGGGGGCGATTAGCCAAACACTCGATCCATCATCTGCACGAAGGCCGCAGGTGGCCGCACGGGTTTGCCGGAACGGTCGATAAACACGTGCAGGCTGGTGGCTGTGGCGATGAGCTCAACGCCGCGATGCAGTTCGTACTCCATGCGAATACGCAGGGACGGCTTTTCCTTTAGAACGGTGGTGATCACCACGTCGTCATCGTATTTGGCCGGCCGCAGGTAGCGCAGGCTGACTTCCACCACGGGAAGGAAAAAACCCTCGGCCTCGAGTACGCGGTAGGGAATGCCGTGGTCTTTGAGCAGTTGAGTGCGCCCGATCTCAAGCCACGGCAGGTAGCTTCCGTGATAAACCACGCCCATCATGTCGGTTTCGGCGTAGCGGACGGAGACAGAAGCACGGGAGGTGATCATAAAATGGCGGCGTGGATTATAAAAAAACGGTGGAATCGAGCCGAGAAGGGCAGGGGGGACAAGGCTGTTTGCGGGTTGAAGCCGTTCGGCGGCAGGGGAGGGCAAGCTAAGTTTCTGGCGTAGGGCAGTGCTTTAGGCCGCCGTTTTATAACGCAACGGTCTGCGGGCTAAAGCACTGCCTTACGTTTGTGCAGCCGATCCTAAAAAACGACGTGGTGGCGCACAGCGACGGACGGGTAGCGGGTATGGGGAAGGTTGGAGCACAACAAAAACGAATGATAAGCAGTAGCGTGGGTTAAGGTCGCGCAGTCTTATTCTCCCTGCTGATGACAGTGTTTGGTGGAATTTTTGTTTTACTTTGGAAAAAACGGTCCATTCCTTCGCCGACTGCTTTTGATCATCAAAAACCTTAACAACCTGTGAGCCACCAACACTCGCGAAAAAATTTCTTCGCCAAGTTGCTGGGCCTTTTCGCCGTCGCTGGCGTGGCCCCTAAACTCCTTGCCAAGTCCACCGTGTCATCTGCCGTTGCCGATCCGGTTCCACCGGCAGCACCGTTCAAGGTGAGCGCCGACTCCCGTACCGTTGCCCGCTCGGGTGATGCGGTTTAACCCTACGCCCGACTCATCCCGAGCGAAGATACCACCGGACTATGTCTAAACTTTTCCCCAAATCGGCAAACAAGTTGCCGCTCCAGATCATCATTCTGGTGTTCATCGTCGGCAGCCTGGTGGCGGCCGGCACCACGTATTACGCGACCAACAGCTACACCAATGTGGGTTACGCCCCTGTGCAGCCGGTCCCGTTCAGCCACGCGCTGCACGCCGGCCAGTTGGGCATCGACTGCCGTTATTGCCACGTTGGCGTGGACAAGAGCGCGGTTTCGTCGGTCCCTGCCGCGCAGACCTGCATGAACTGCCACAACCAGGTCAAGCCGGACAGCCCGCTTCTCCAGGTCGTGCGTGACAGTTACGCCTCCGGCGACCCCGTACCTTGGGTTAAGATCCACCAGGCCCCCGACTACGTTTATTTTAACCACTCGGTGCACATTGCACGCGGCGTCTCCTGTGTGGAGTGCCACGGCAAGGTCAACGAGATGGACGTTGTCAGCCAAGACAAGCCGCTCTCCATGGGCTTCTGTTTGGACTGCCACCGTGAGCCTGAAAAATTTGTACGTGACCCGAAACTCGTAACCAACCTCGACTGGAAGCACCCCGGTGGTGCCGCAGGCCAGCTCGAAGACGGTAAGAAGTTCGTCCACGACTGGAACATCAATCCCCCGAAAAGCTGCTCCGGCTGCCATCGCTGATCCCGCTGATGAAACGCACATTTGAACATCCCGCTCCGTCCGCCAGCGAACTGACTGGTCCGAAATACTGGCGCAGCCTAGACGAACTCGCCGCCACCCCGGGCTTCAAGGCCCAGGCTGAACGCGAATTCCCCGCGGACGCCTCGAACCTGAACGGCGTTGATCGCCGCCAGTTCTTCAAGCTCATGGCTGCATCCTTCGCCCTCGGTGGCGTCGGTCTGGCCGCCGGCTGCCGCCGTCCGGAAAAGAACATCCTCCCCTACGGTAAGTCCGTCGAGGATGCCATCTCCGGCCTGCCGCTCTACTTCGCCTCGTCGATGCCGACGCGCCGCGGTGCCGTGCCAATTCTGGCCGAGACCCACGAGGGCCGCCCGACCAAGATCGAGGGTAACCCAACCTACGCGCCCTACGGTGGTGGTTCCAACGCCTTCGTGCAGGCCTCCGTCCTCGACCTCTACGATCCGGACCGTGCCACCGTTGCCACCGTTAAAGGTGCCGCTGTTTCCGCTGCCGCCGTGCAGGACTTGCTGGCCAAGATCGGCACCGATGCCGCCGCAGCTTCTGGCGCCGGTCTCGCTTTCCTCGCCGGCCAATCCAGCTCGCCCACCCGCGCCGCCTTGGTCGCCAAGTTAAAGAAAAAGTTCCCCTCCGCGATTTGGGCTGAATACGAGGCCGGGCAGGACGAGGCTTCCGCCTCTGCCGCTCAGGCCGCCTTCGGCCAGAGCGTCAAGCCGCTCTACCAGTTCGCCAAGGCCAAGCGCATCGTCGCAATCGACGCCGACTTCTTCCAGACCGAGGCGCACTCGCTGGCCTACGCCCGCGATTTCGCCAAGGGCCGTAAGGTCGTCAGCAAGACCGACGCGATGAACCGCCTCTACTCGATCGAGAGCAGCTTCTCGCTGGTCGGTTCGATGGCCGATCACCGCCTGCGTCTCGCCAGCAGCCACATGTTGGCCTTCACCGCTGCCCTCGCTGGCAAAGTGAGCGGAACCGATACCTTCTCCGCGCTGGCTCAGGGCCTGAGCTTCAAGGATCAAGACAAGTGGCTCGACGCCTGCGCCGCCGACCTGATCGCCCACAAGGGTGAGAGTGTGATCGTCGCTGGCAGCCACCTGCCGCCCCAAGTTCACGCCATCGTTTACGCCCTCAATGTTGCCCTCGGCAACGTTGGCAAGACGGTCGACTTCGTCGAAGTTCCCGCCAACACAGCGGCGACCATCTCGACGCTCGCAGCCGCCATCAAGGCCGGCTCGGTCAAGTCGCTGGTGATTCTCGGCGGCAACCCCGTTTACGACGCCCCTGCCGACCTCGGTTTCGCCGAGTTGGTCAAAAACGTGCCAGACGTGGTGCGTTACGGCTACTACATTGACGAGACCTCCGCGCTCTCCGGTACGCAGATCCAGGCCGCCCACTACCTCGAGTCGTGGGGCGACGCCCGCACCGCCGACGGAACCATCGTGCCGGTCCAGCCGATGATCATGCCGCTGTTCAACGGCCTGACCGAGATCGAAGTGCTCGCCCGCATCGCCGGCGAGACGGTGACCGATCCGTACACCCAAGTTTACAACACCATCACGGGTATCATTGGCGGCGGTAACGCCGATCACGTGTTCCGCCAATTCCTCCATGACGGCGTGTTGGTGGGCTCGGCTTACAAGAAGGCCGACGTGCGTTTCAACGCTCCCGGTCTTGCCCCACTGTTCGCCCTCGCGCCCAGCTACAGTGCGCTCTCCGAGACCAACCTCGAAGTGCGTTTCACCTTTGATGCCAAGGTCGACGACGGCCGCTTCGCCAACAACGGCTGGCTCCAAGAGTGCCCAGATCCGATCACCAAGATCTCCTGGGATAACGCTATCCTCGTCAGCCCGCGTTTGGGTAAACACCTCGGCATCGATCCCGAAGGTTCAGTTCTCCAGGTCGCGCGTAAGGAAAACGCCAATTTCAAGCAGGGCGTGGAGCAGGCGTTCATCGGCGAAGTGACCGTCAACGGCGTGACCGTCCGCGGTCCTCTGCACATACAGCCAGGTCTCTCCAACTACACGCTCGTTCTACCGCTCGGCTACGGCCGCACGGTGTCCGGTCGCGTGGGCAAGGGCGTGGGCCACAACTTCTATCCCGCCCGCACCACCAGCACGCTCGGTTTCGCCACCGGAGCGACGATCAAGGTCACCAGCGACGTTTATGCCTTGGCCAACACCCAAGAGCACTGGTCGATGGAAGGCCGCGAAATCGTCCGCGAGTCGAACTTTGCCGAGGACGGTTCCACCGATCTGGGTTTTGTTAACAAATTCGGCATCGAGTCTCACGCGCCCTCCAATTTGGGCGAGGAAGATTCCATCGCCGAGTTGGCCAAGCTCTCGCCCGAAGACCGCGCCAAGCGCAAGGCGATCATCGCCGGCCAGATCCCGCGCGGTCAGTCGCTCTACGATCACGAGCAGCTCAACGGCGTGCACCAGTGGGGCATGTCGATCGACCTGAACACTTGCATCGGTTGCAATGCCTGCGTCGTCGCCTGCCAAGCGGAGAACAACATCCCGATCGTCGGCAAGGACCAGGTCATGCGCGGCCGTGAGATGCACTGGATCCGTTTGGACCGCTACTATTCAGACGGCCAGATTGAGGCCGCCGCCTTCGGTGGTCCGGGCAACAAGGTTCTCCCCGAGGACCCCCAAGTGTCGCTCCAGCCCGTGGGTTGCCAACATTGCGAGCTCGCCCCGTGCGAAATCGTTTGCCCCGTTAACGCCACCGTTCACGACGAGGAAGGCCTCAACACGATGGCCTACAACCGCTGTATCGGTACGCGTTATTGCGCGAATAACTGCCCGTACAAGGTTCGCCGTTTCAACTTCTTCGATTGGAACAAACGTTCACTCGACGAGTTGTACATGGGGCCGCTCGGTCAGTCCGGCATGCCGGAGCTGGTCAAGATGGTCAAAAACCCCGACGTCACCGTACGTATGCGTGGCGTGATGGAGAAGTGCACCTACTGCGTGCAACGAATCCAGCAAGCCAAGATCAAGCAGAAGGTGAAAGCGGGCGCCTCCGACAACGTGGCGATTCCCGACGGTACCATTCGCACGGCCTGCCAACAGGTTTGCCCTGCCGATGCCGTCACCTTCGGCAATATCAAGGACCCGACCAGCGCTGTCTCGAAGGCCAAGGCCCTCGAACAAGACTACGCGTTGCTCGGTTACCTCAACATTCGTCCCCGCACTACTTACCTCGGCAAGCTGCGTAACCCGAACCCGGCTATGCCCGACTACGCCGCGCTCCCGCTCAGCCGCACCGAGTACGAGAAGAAGAACAACCCGCTCTTCGGCAAAGAACCTGCGCACGGCCATGGTCATGACGACCACGGTCATGCACCCGCCGCCGGGCATCCGCAGAAACACAGCTCACTTCTCGGCAACAACCTCTTCGGAGGAAATAGCTAATGGCCTCTCACGCAAACACATCAGCCGCTCAGCCGGCCATCCTCAACGAGGTTAATCCAACCCCGTTTCCTCGCGCTACTCTGGTTGAAAACAACCGGAGCTTCGGCTGGGTGACGGACAAGATCTGCGGCATCATCGAGGGCAAAACCCCCACTTGGTGGTGGGTCTGCTTCATCCTCGCCTGCTGCGTCGCCTCGTTCACCGTCGTCGGCATCATCTACCTCGTTTCAACGGGTGTTGGTGTTTGGGGCCACGCCAACCCGGTTAACTGGGCTTGGGACATCGTTAACTTCGTGTTCTGGATCGGTATCGGCCACGCCGGTACTCTGATCTCGGCGATCTTGTGCTTGTTGCGCCAGAAGTGGCGTACCTCGATCAATCGCGCCGCCGAAGCCATGACGATTTTCGCCGTGGTCTGCGCTGGTATTTTCCCGGTGTTCCACGTCGGTCGCGTCTGGTTCGCCTGGTACCTGTTCCCTATCCCGAACAGCAACGCCATCTGGCAGAACTACCGTTCACCGTTGGAATGGGACGTGTTCGCCGTCTCCACCTACGGTACAGTTTCGGTCCTGTTCTGGTACGTCGGCTTGCTGCCTGACTTGGCTATCCTTCGCGACCGCTTCTTCAAGGCGGGCAACAAGGTGCGTTCGTTCTGCTATGGCTTTTTCGCCCTCGGCTGGCGCGGTTCGAATCGTCACTGGAGTAACTACGAGATGGCTTACCTCATCTTGGCCGGTATCTCCACGCCGCTGGTGTTGTCGGTGCACACGATTGTGTCGTTCGACTTCGCTGTGTCGCTGCTCCCGGGCTGGCACACCACCATCTTCCCTCCGTACTTCGTGGCCGGCGCTATTTTCTCCGGTTTCGGTATGGTGCTGACCCTGATGCTCCCGCTGCGCGCCATCTACGGCATGCAGGATCTAATCACGCAGTACCACATCGACTGTATGTGTAAGATCGTTTTGGCCACCGGCACCATCGTCGGTTACGCGTACGGCATGGAGTTCTTCATCGCCTGGTACGGCGCGAACCCCAACGAGGGTTTCGCCTTCATCAACCGCGCCTTCGGTCATTACGCCTGGGCTTACTGGATCATGATCAGCTGCAACGTCATCACCCCGCAGTTCTTCTGGTTCAAGAAGGTCCGTGAAAACACCGCGCTGGTATGGATCCTGTCGATTTTCGTCAACGTCGGTATGTGGTTCGAGCGCTTTGTGATCATCGTCACCTCGCTGGCTCGCGACTTCCTGCCGTCCTCGTGGGGTTACTACAGCCCATCGATCGTCGAAATCTTCACCTTCTTCGGCACCTTCGGCGTGTTTAGCGTGCTGTTCCTCCTCTTCATCCGTTTCCTGCCCGTCATGCCCATGGCTGAGATCAAATCGGTCATGCCTCAGGCCGACGTTCACGGCAAAGACCACCACTAATTTAACGCCGACAAATTTATTAACATGTCTGCCAAACCTTACGGCTTGATCGCCACCTTCGACACGACTCCGAGCGTTTACCACGCTGCGGAGCAGGTGCGCGACGCCGGCTACAAAAACTGGGACTGCATCACGCCTTTCCCCATCCACGGTCTGGACAAGGCCATGGGCCTGAAACGCTCCAACGTTCCTAAGTTCTCGCTGTGTGGCGGTCTACTCGGTTTCACCACCGGTATGTCGCTGATCTTCTACACCAGCTACATCAACTACCCTCTGGTGGTTGGCGGTAAGCCCTACTTCAGCCCACTGTTCGCCTTCCCGGTGTCTTACGAGCTGACCATTCTTTTCACCGCGTTCGCCACCATCGGCGGCATGTTCTTCCTGAACGGCCTTCCGATGCACTACCACCCGGTGCTCAAGAGCGACAAAATCCTCTCCGGCATGGACGACAAATTTCACATCGTGATCGAGTCCGCCGACCCGAAATTCAACCTCGCCCTGACCAAGGCCTTGCTCGAGAAGGCCGGGGGCAAAGACATCCAGGAGCTGGAAGCCTGAGCCATGCGTTACGTTTATCTCACCCTCTTCTTCGTCGTCGTGCTCGCGTTGTCCATTTTGGGCTTCCGCGGCTCGCTCTCGACTCGTTCACCGCTTGAGGTGTTCGACGACATGGACCACCAGGACAAGTACAAGGCTCAAGCCTCGTCCAAGTTCTTTGCCGATGGTCGTGCCGATCGCACGCGCATCCCCGGCACGGTGGCCTTTGGTCGCCGCTCCGACGCCGCTGACGCCACCTTCCTCAAGGCCGACTCCGCTCGGTTCGAGGGCAAGGACGCCAAGGGCGCTTGGGTCGTCGGTTTCCCTTCCGCTATCACGGTGGACGCCAAGTTCATGGAGCGCGGACAGGATCGTTTCACGATCTATTGCGCACCGTGCCACGGCGCTATCGGTGACGGCAACGGTATCACCAAACAGTACGGCATGGGCGCAACTCCTACCTTCCACGACGTCCGCCTGCGCACCATGACGGAAGGCGAGATTTTCAACACCATCACCCACGGTAAGGGCAACATGCTTTCCTACGCGGACAAACTGCCCGCCGATGATCGCTGGGCGGTTATCGCCTACGTGCGCGCCCTCCAGCGTGCAGCCCACTCCACCGCCGCGGACGTTCCTCCCGGTCACAAATCTGAGCTTGGTATCAAATGAGCACCCACGCTGCCACCGCTTCTGCGGCAATCCCTTCTGAAACCCCGTCGTCCTGTGCCTGCGCAAGCAAGTTTCTGGGCGTAGGTATCGCTGGTATCGTACTGACGATCATCGGCTTATTCGTGTCCAGTGGTAAGGCCGTTGCGCTTTCCTGGCTCATCGGCGTGTCCTTCTGGACCGCGATCGCTATCGGCATGCTGATGTTGGTGATGATCCACCACATCCTCGACGCTTCGTGGTCGGTGGTACTTCGTCGCCAATTCGAGCATGGGCTTGCCGCCTTCCCTTGGCTCGCCCTGTTGTTCACGCCCTTGGTCATCGTTTCTTGGACGGGCTCACACGACACCATCTGGAAGTGGATGAACCCCGATTACGTGCTGCTCAACGGCCACACGGTCGGCCACGATCCGCTCTACATTAAAAAGTCCAGTTTCCTGAACTTGGAGATGTTCACCGCCATGACCGCGTTGTGCTTCGCCGCATGGATCTGGCTTTCGGCCCGCCTGCGCAAAGCCTCGTTCAGCCAAGACGCCGATGGTGACCTCAAGTGGACGTTCATGAATCGTAAAACCGCCGCCTTCGGTTTGGCTGTCGGTGCGATCACCCTTTCACTTGCGGCCATTTATTGGATCAAGAGCTTGGAGTACCACTGGTTCTCCACCATGTACGGTGTGTGGTATTTTGCCAATTGCGTGCGCGGTGCGCTGGCGATCGGTGTGCTCATGCTGCTGGCGCTCTACAAGCGTGGGGATCTCAAGGGGATCTTGAACACCAACCATTTGCATTCGGTGGGTATGTTGATCTTCGCCTTCACCGTGTTTTGGGCCTACGTCACATTTTCCCAGTACTTCCTGATCTGGAACGCCAACGTTCCTGAGGAAACCTTCTGGTACAACCTGCGCGAAATCACCCGCGCCGGCGAACCCAGCCAGTGGAAATACGTCGGTATGCTGATCCTGTTCGGCCACTTCCTGTTCCCGTTCCTGTTCTTGCTCTCTTATAAGAACAAGATCACTCACAGCCGCATTACCTTCATCGTCCGCTGGATACTCCTGATGATCGTGGTCGACTTGATCTACAACGTCGCTCCCGCGCTCAAGGACTCTCTCGGCGAGCCCTTGCCCTTCCTCTCGCTTAACCTGCTCTGGACGGCCACCTCGATCATCGGTGTCGGTGGTGTGTTTTTCTGGGCCTATTTGAAGAGCTTCCCCAAGACCAAACTCATCCCGATTCGCGACCCGCGTATCACTGAATGCCTCACCCATCATGAGTGATTCCCAAAAAACTCCTTCATCTAACGGTACATTGATTACGGTAGCCGCCGCCATTGGTGGTTTCGCAATCTTCGCACTGATCGTCTTCATTGCTTATATGCCCAAAACACCGGCCCCGCTGGCCGATGGCGTCCGCACTCCAGATCAGCGCAAAGCGGCGCTCTCCGAGTTGCGCGCCAAGGAAAAGGCTGCCGCCACCACCTATGGCTGGGTTGACCAGCCCACGGGTGTAGTTCGCATCCCGATCGCCGAGGCCATCAACATCACGATCAAAGAGCTCAACGCCAAGAAGTAGATCTCCCGAAGGTAGGGCTCCTCTTTGAAATACGCATCGTTCGTATAAACGGGCTCCTACCATCCGATTCCAACACCCACCGATGGCTACAGATTCCCACAACCCAAAGCACAAAAGCGACTGCGCATTGGCGCCTTCGTGCGATGCTTCCGTCATCGACGCCTCCTTGCGTGCGCCGCTCACGGTGCTGATCACCTCGGCCCTAATCTGGCTGCTGGTAGCCGGCACCTTGAGCGTGGTTGCCGCTTGGCAGCTGCACACGCCGTCGTTTTTTAATAATTGTGAATACGTTACTTATGGACGTATTCAGCCGGCTCAAAGCAGCGTCTTCATCTACGGCTGGGGCTTTAACGCCGCTTTTGCGGTCAGCCTCTGGCTGATGGCTCGCCTGTCGCGTGGCGCACTCCCGGGTTGTGGGGTTCTTCTTCTGGGCACCGTTTTTTGGAATGTCGGTGTCACCGTGGGTGTCGGTGGCATTTTGGCCGGTTTCTCGACCTCCCTCGCTTCGTTGGAAATGCCTGGTTTCGCCACTCCGCTTCTGTGGGTGGCCTATGCGTTGATCGCGGCCTGGTCCTTCGTGGTATTCCGTGCCGGGCGTTCACAACAACTGTTTGCCTCCCAATGGTATCTTTTTGTTGCCCTGCTCGCCTTCCCTTGGATTTACGCAATTGCCCAGATCATGCTGGTGTTCGTTCCAGTTCGCGGAACCGTGCAATCGGTCATCCAGGCTTGGTTCGCGGGTAACCTGTTCCTGCTCTGGTTCGCTTCGATCGCCTTGGCTGCGATTTACTACTTCCTGCCAAAACTGCTGAAAAAGCCCGTTTCCAGCTACTACTTAGCCTCGACCGGTTTTTGGTGGCTGGTGGTGTTTGGTAGCTGGGCGGGTATTACTCGCCTGATCGGCGGACCGGTTCCGGCTTGGGTGCAAACTTTTGGTGCTGCTGCCACCTTTATGCTGCTCGTTCCCTTGGTTATCTTTGTGCTGAACTTCCTCGGCTCACTCGCCGGAAATGGGGCTTTGTTAAAGGACAGTTATCCATTGCGCTTCATTACCTTCGGCGTGTTTGCCCTGCTGCTGGTCCTGTTGGCGTGGGTCTTCGGTGCCGTCCACGGCTTCGCGGCCATTACCCAATTCACCTACTTCACCGCCGCTGAGGCTCAGCTCGGTTACTACGGATTCTTTACCATGGTGATCTTTGGTGCGCTTTACGCCATTGTGCCGCGTGTGTTCGCCACGGCCTGGGCCAACGACGCCTTGATCGGCGTGCACTTTGTCGCTTCTGCAATCGGTGTGACGTTGGTGGTCGGTTCTTTGGCTATCGGCGGCATCAATCAAGGTCTGCAACTCGCAGATGCTTCGATTGCCTTCACCTCAGTCACCTCCGCAACCCTTCCTTACCTTTTCTCGGCCAGCGTCGGTTGCGTACTGATCGCGATTGGCCAACTCGCCTTCGCTATCAACTTCTTCTGGACCCTGGCTAACGCTTCTGCCTGCTGCGTTAGCTCGGTGAAACAATTGCTGTCCGCTCAACCGGAGGCCACCCGATGAACCGCGCTCCCTTTTTATTCCTCGGAATTTTCCTAGCCCTCGCCCTCTCTTTTGTCGGCTTGGTGCTAACGAACCAAATCAGCTACGGCGCCTTCTTGACCCACGTCGATGAAGGCGAAGGCAAGGCGTTCCCGTTGCAGGCGCCCGGTCTCGCCGCCCAAGGTAAACTGGTTTATCAAGACCTCGGTTGTGTATCTTGCCATACTCAACAGGTTCGTCGTGAAGGCTTTGGTTCCGATATTGGAGAAAAGAGCCGCGGTTGGGGCGAGCGTCAAAGTGTTGCCCGCGACTACCTGCGTGAATCCCGCGTCCTGCTGGGCTCGCAACGCATAGGTCCCGATCTGCGCAACTTTGCCGCCCGCAAAAATGCCGATGGCACCGAGCACACGGCCTCAGCGCTTTATGCGTACCTGTACCACCCTCAGGCCGTGGTTAAAACGTCTAACATGCCGGCCTACAAATACTTGTTCAAAACCCAACCCATCATTGGCCAGGGTTCGGCCAAGGCCCTCAAGCTCCCCGCCGCAGCAGGCCACGAAGTGGTTCCCACTGCGCGCGCTGAGGCACTTGTCGCTTACCTGCTGAGCCTGAAGGATACCTACGCGTATCCTGAGACCAAGAATGTGTACACCGCTCCTGCGGCTGCTAAGACCCAACCCGCCAAGGAGTCCCATAAATGAGCGCTGATCAGAATCATAACCTCTCCTCCGGCCCAGACGGAGCCAGTGACGAAAGTATCCAAAAAGTTCACGCCGAGCTGCTCACTAACAAGACCGAGCCAGCTGAAGGCTTTAAGCTTATGCCGCTGTTCCTGCTAGGCTTCGTTTCCACGATGATCTTCGTGACGAGCATCTACGTGGTGCATTACCGCGCGGGTTTCAGCCCAATGGTGTATGACGAGCGCTTTGACCCGAAGACTGCAGCCGGTAGCGCCAGCAAGGAACTGACTCCTGAGCAAGTGATTGCTGCTGGTAAGAAGTCTTATCAACAAGTCTGCGCCACGTGCCACCAGGTTAACGGCATGGGTGTAGCCGGGGTTTATCCTCCATTGGTCGACTCGGAGTGGGTTACCGGTAATGAAGAGCGTGTGGTGCGAGTGCTCCTGCATGGTCTCAATGGTAACATTGAAGTTCATGGCAAGACCTACAACGGTGCCATGCCCGCCTTCGGCAAGGTCCCCGGTGGTGGTTACAACTGGAACGAGGAAAAGATTTCCCACGTACTCACTTACATCCGCCAAGAGTGGGGCAATAAAGCTGAACCGATCAGCAAGGCCAAGGTCGCCGAGGTATTGGCTAAAGAGGCCGCCCGCACCAAACCCTGGACTGCTCCGGAGTTGGAGCCGTTTAAGTAAGCGGTCACTTACTGTAGAAAAACCCGGTCATGATCGACCGGGTTTTTTTGTGCATGGAAGCCGCAGGAAGTAGCGCAGACTTTCAGTCTGCTCTGATTTAATTCGGCTCGGCAGCCCGGAGCCTACAGGGGAAGTCCACGCTACTTTTTGCCCCGTTACTTGCCTGCTTTGATAGCGCTCCGCCGCTGTGTGTCGTTGGAAAGGAGGCGAACAGGGTTTCGCTAGAAATCGGGCGAGTAAAAAGCCCGCTCTCAGGTCCGTTGACGGCGTGGGAGCGGGCTTTTAGGAATCGGGCTGAAAATCAGCCACCCGATTTCGAGGAGGGTAACCCTGCGGGGAGACCCTCGTCGGGTTGAGCTGAGCGATTAAACGGCGAAGTAAACATAGATGCCGATAACCAATAGGACCAGCACCAGGCTGGCCCACTTGGCGTTGATCCACGGGGTCATGTCGATGGTGTTGCCACTGACCAGTTCCCATGCCGTGGCGCGGGGGCGCATGGCGCCGATCGCCACCATACCCACCACCAGTACGGCGAAGACCAAGCCGAGGAAATGGAACTCATGCAGGCCGAGAAAAGTGATCGGGTTGATCGAGTCCGGCAGGAAGTAGCCAAGGGCGATCGTTGCCACGCCCACGAGCAGGCCCAAGGTGCCAGCGATCGAAGGAACGCGGCGGTTGAGCATACCCACGACCACCACGGCAAAGATCGGGATGAAATAAATACCGTTCATCTTCTGAAGGTATTTAAAGATACTGGCCTGGCCGGCGAGCATCGGCGCAATGACCATGGCCAACAAAGCGGTGACAACCACGAAGATTTTGGCGGCACGCATGACCTGTGCTTCGGTTCCCTTCGGATTGATGATGTGCTTATAAAGACCGATGCTGAACAGCGCTGAAGTGCTGTTCAGGGCGGCGTTAAAGGAACTCAGGATGGCACCGACCATCACTGCGGCGAAGAAACCGACTAAGGGCGCGGGCAGTACTTCGAACACGAGTTTGCCGTAGGCTTGGTCAGCACTAATGCCTTGGCTTGCGTAAAGGTGGTACGCGATCACCCCTGGAATGACTAGGTAGACCGGTCCGAGCAGTTTGAGCGCTCCGGTGAGCAGCACGCCTTTTTGACCTTCAGCCAGACTGCTGGCGCCAAAGGTGCGTTGGATGATTTGTTGGTTGGTGCACCAGTAGAACAGGTTAAGCAGGGCGACACCGGTGAATAGGGTGGAGAAGGGCACGCTTTGGCCTTCTTTACCGATGGAGCTGAGGCGATCGGGATTGGCGGCAACGAGGGTTTCCCAGCCAGCCAGGGCACCTTGGCCGTTGCCGACGGTGCGCAAGGCAAACCAGGTGATCAGAAAGCCGCCCACCAGCAAACCTACACCGTTAATCGTATCGAGCACGGCGAGGGTGCGCAGACCACCGAGGCGGGAATAGAGTGAACCCATGATGCCGATGAGGATCGCGGTGCCCCAGAGGATCACCGTGTCGGGTTGCAGGGTGTTGCCGAGCAGGGTTACGGGTTGGTCGATGCCCGTGAGCGCCTGCAGATCAAGCATCTGCATGAGGCCGACTGCACCGCTATAAAGGATGATCGGGATCAGCAGCAGCGCGTAGGCGCTCAGAAAAATGATGTTGGCGATGTTCTGGGTGCGCTTGTCGAAACGTAGTTCGAGAAACTCGGGCACTGTGGTGATTCCGGCTTTAAGAAAGCGCGGGAGAAAGAAAAGGGCCATGATCACCAGGGCGATCACCGCAATGACTTCCCATGCCATGACGCTCAGGCCGTCATTAAACGCCGCACCGTTGAGGCCCACCATTTGCTCGGTGGAAAGGTTCGTGAGCAGCAATGAGCCTGCGATGATGGGGTAAGTCAGACTGCGACCACCGAGAAAAAAGCCCTCCGAGCTGGCTTTTTCATCTTTGCGGGTCAGCCACCACGTGAGCAGGGCGGCAAAGCCGGTGAATGCGATGAAGGAAATAAGTGTCCAAGCGTGCATGCGAGTAGTTGGTGGAGTTTGGGTTCTGGCGCGCGGGGTAACCGCGAGAAACCGGAGGCTTGAGTTAAATGCTGATTTTTAGCTATTAAAAAAGCGGCTATCCCCCTTTTAGGGGAATGTGTGTAGGGATGGTTTTCCCAATTTTACCAATTAGGCACATTTTCGGAACTGTAGGGTAAAGCGGCGACCCAATCCACGCGGTTGATCAGCGGACTCACGCCGGCCATGACTCACGCTTGCCATAAGTGCGAAGCGCAGGCCCCTTGTCGGGCTCGATTTTTTAAGTCACAAGCACTTTTAGCGAAACAGGTTGTACTTCAAAATCGCGTAGAGAGCGCGCACGCCGTCCCGCCAGCCGATCTTTTTACCCTCTTTATAGGTGCGGCCATAATAGCTGATGCCGACTTCGTAAATCACCACATCAAGTTTGGCCACTTTGGCGGTGATCTCCGGCTCAAACCCGAAGCGATTTTCCTCGATTTGAATCTGCTGGATAACCTCACGCTTGAAAACCTTGTAGCAGGTTTCCATGTCGGTGAGGTTAAGGTTTGTGCACATGTTCGAAAGCAGGGTGAGAAACTTGTTGCCCACCATGTGCCAGAAATAAACCACGCGGTGCGCCTCCCCACCAGCGAAGCGCGACCCGAAAACCACATCGGCCTGCCCGCGTTCGATCGGGGCGAGCAACTTGGGGTATTCGTTCGGATCGTATTCGAGGTCGGCGTCCTGAATGATCACCACGTCACCAGTCACGGCAGCGAAACCCGTGCGCAGGGCTGCGCCTTTCCCCTGGTTGACCTCGTGATAAACGATCTTGGCCACCAAGGGCGCGATTTCGGTGCGCAGCAGTTCGCGGGTGCCGTCCCGCGAGCAATCGTCCACGATGATGATTTCTTTGTCTGCCACCGGGGCGGCACGCACGCGGTCCACAATAGAACGGATGGTGCCGACTTCGTTGTAACAGGGGATGACGATGGAGAGTTTCATGCGTGAATTTGAGTAGCTCCGACAGGCATGCCAGTTGAACGGCGAGCGTCGAGGTGTGGTTAACTGAGACAGGAGTGGCGGCTGCACGCGGTAAAGCACAGACCGAAATGTCCGTGCGTTACTCCAAACAACGCCGACGTGCAGTTACACGGGCACGGCTGGCTTGACGGTGCTTGGCGGTGGCGGGCAGGGTAGGCTGACATGAAACGCCTCCTCTCGGCCCCTCGTTGGCTGCTGCTCACCGCCTTTGCCGTGAGTGGGCTGGTGGCGTGCGGGTTAATTTACTGGGCGCTGCAAACCGAGGGTTTACAACTGCGTCCGGCGCTCGACGCAGTGTTGGCGTGGTTGCGCGGCTTGGGCCCGCTAACGTTTTTTACCTTGATGGCGCTGTTGCCGTCGGTTGGCGCGCCGTTGTCGATTTTTACCCTGATAGCGGGACCGGTTTTTGCTCCAACGCTGGGTTTGCCGCTGGTCATGGCGTTGGCCTTGGTGAGTCTCGCCGCGAATATTATCCTGACTTACGCCTTGGCCCGCTGGGTTTTACGGCCGTGGATCGCGCGTCTTTTTGCGTGGCAGGGGCTCACAATCCCCGTGGTCGCCCCGGATGATCAAAATAGCCTGATTTTGTTGGTGCGGGTCGCCCCAGGCACACCGTTTATGCTCCAGAGCTATTTGTTGGGCGCAGCCGGTATTCCGTTTGTACCGTATTTGATCATCTCTTGGGTGGTGAACGCGCTGCAGGTTTGCCCGTTTATTTATTTCGGCGATGAGCTCATGCAGGGGCAGGCGAAGGGGGCGATGTTCGCTTTGAGCATGCTGGTGGCGCTCGCCGTCGGCGCACGTTTATTGTGCCGTTACCTTCAGCGTAAAAAGGCCGCCACTGCCGACGCCTCATCCGCATGAACACTGATTTGGAAAACCAAGAAAGCGGTACGCGGGTGGTGAGCGTCAGCGAATTCACCCGGCGCATCAAAGCCGTGCTCGAATCCCAAGTGCGCCCCGGTTGGGTGCGCGGCGAGGTGTCCAACTTGCGCGTCCAGGCCAGCGGCCATGTGTATTTTTCGCTCAAGGACGCCGGCGCCCAGCTCTCGGCAGTGATGTTTCGCGGCGACGCGGCCCGCCAGGATGTAAAACTGCGCGACGGCGTGCAGGTGCTCGTTTACGGGGAAATCTCTGTCTATGAGGCACGTGGAAATTACCAGTTGATCGTGCGCGCGGTGATCGAGGACGGGGTGGGGCGCCTGCAACGTGAGTTCGAGGCGCTCAAGCGACGTCTGGCCGAGGAAGGCCTGTTCGCGGCAGAGAACAAAATCGCGATTCCCCCCATGCCGCGCTCGGTGGGGTTTATCACCTCGCCGACCGGCGCGGCGGTGCAGGATTTTGTGCGAATTCTGATCCGGCGCGGGTGGCGCGGGCAGGTCGTGGTGTTGCCCGCCAAAGTGCAGGGCGACGGGGCGGCGGCCGAACTGGTCGAGATGCTGCGCGTGGCCAGCGATCCGGCTGAGTGCGGCGTTGGGTTTGACCTGCTGGTGATCGGCCGCGGTGGTGGCTCGCTCGAGGACTTGTGGGCGTTTAACGAAGAGCCGCTGGTGCGCGCGGTGGCGGCGTGCCCGCTGCCGATTATCTCGGCGGTGGGGCACGAGATCGATTTTACCCTGTGCGACTTTGCGGCCGATGTGCGCGTCGAAACGCCAAGCGCGGCGGCGGAACTTATTTCGAGTGGCTTTGTGGCGGCGGCGGAGCGCGTGGAGCGGGCGGCGGAGGATTTGAATCATCACGTCGGCACCGCCTTGGAGTCGGCGGGAGAGCGGCTCGACCATGCCCGTTCGCGACTGCGGTTGCTCGCACCCTCGGCGCAAATTGAACGCGGTTATCTGCGGCTGGACGACTTGAGTAACCGCTTGGTGGCGGCCCTGGCGCGGTCGGTGCAAGACCAGCGCCAGCGCTTGAGTGAAGTGGCCTCGCTGTTGCGTGAGCGCTCGCCGCAGCGCCGCGTGGAATCGGAATCGCAGCGCTTGTTGGCGCTCTGGAAACGGTTGCAAGCGGCCAGTCCGGCCTCGGTGCTAAACCGCGGCTTTGTGATTATGCGTGATGCCGATGGAAAGCCGGTGCAGAAAAAAGCCGCGGTCCAGAAGGGCCAGCGGCTGGATGCGGAGTTTGCCGACGGCACGTTGCCGGTGACCGCGCAGTGACACCAACGCTACATCGGGCAACCCCTACAGCTACCGATCCTGTTAGCGTGGCCGTTCTGGCTACTTAGGCCCCGTTGAAAACCACTGCGCGCTCAGCCCAATTTACGCTGAAATAACGCCACCGTCATGCCCATGGTCAAGTGGGAGAGTTGGGCGTCATAACGCAGGCCTTCGTCGCGCAGGAAGGCGTGCGCGCCATTGAACTCATGCCAGGTGAAATTCGTTTTTGCTGCCGTGAGTGCGGCATAAATCTTGGCGCGGCCCTCGCCCGGGATATGCGGATCCTGGCGGCCCCAAATCATCATTAACTCGCCCTGGATTTCGGGAATACGCGAAAGCGTATCGTCGGCTTTTCCCAAGCCCAGGGTGCCGTTGTGGATATCGGTGGCGTAAAAACACGCAGTCGCCTCCACCTCGGCGCGCATCGCCGCGCGGAATGCAAGGTGGCCGCCCAGGCAGATGCCCAGCGCGCCGACGCGTCCGTTGCCTGCGGAGTGTTTTTTGAGGAATTTCACGGCCGCGCGGGCATCGTCGTCGTAGCTGGCCAACTCCTTGGAATATTTAAGCTCGTTACCTTTGTCGGCGCCGGGTTGGTCGTAGGCGAGCACCGTGCCCGAGGGCAGGAACTCATGGTAAACCTCGGGCACGGCAACGATGAAGCCGTGGCCGGCGATGAAAGCTGCGGTGCGGTGGATGGGGGCGGTGATTTGGAAAATCTCTGAGTAGAGCACAATGCCGGGGTGTTGGCCTTCGCCGGTGGGGCGGAAAACCAGCGTGCGCATGGGGCCTTGGGCTGTGGAAAGTTCAACGACTTCAGGTTCGCGAATGGTCATGTGGGATGGAGTGCTCGCAGCGGAGCAGGCCGCAAGGCGTTTGGCAACTGGCCGCCGCTCCTCGCCCCTCGCTCCACACCCGGCACCCTGCGCCCCACGTGGCTTGTGGATTGTCATGGGGGAGAAACCCTCCCACGTTGCCCGACCTCTCCCATGCGCATCGGCATTGCCCAGCTCAATCCCACGGTCGGTGACCTCGTCGGCAACCGTCGGCTCATCCTCGACGCCTACCACACTCTCGTCGCCCAAGGCGCCGAATTGGTCGTCTATCCCGAGCTCGTCATATGCGGCTACCCGCCCCGCGACCTTTTGCTGAAACGCCGCTTTGTGTCCGATGTCGAAACCACGCTCACTGAGATCGCTGCCGTCATCGGGGAAGTTCCCGCGCTCATCGGCACCGTCGAGGCCAATCCCGCTGCAACCGGCCGTCGCTGCTACAACTCCGCTGCGTTTTGCCAAAACGGCCGCGTCGTTTCTCTTGCGCGCAAGTGCCTGCTGCCCACCTACGACGTGTTCGACGAGGACCGCTACTTCGAGCCCTCATCGGCGCCGCCTTCTGTCATCACCGTGTCGGGTAAAAAAATCGGTATCACCCTGTGTGAGGACATTTGGACGCATCCCGAACTCGCGCCGAGCAACCGCTACCGCTTTCAGCCGGTTAACTGGCTCGCCGACCAGAAGCTCGATCTGATGGTTAATCTTTCCGCCAGTCCGTGGCATCACGGCAAAGGCTACCTGCGCGACCAGCTCATCACCGATGCCGCTCTCCAGCTCGGTTGCCCGGTGGTTTACGTCAACGCCGTGGGCGGCAACGATGAACTGGTTTTCGACGGCCGCAGCTTGGTGAGCGACGCCACCGGCCGGATCACCGCCCGCCTGCCGGCCTTTACCACCGAAAACCGCGTCGTCGACACGACCGTCACGCTCGCCGCTTCACCCGGCCAATCCGCCGCCGTCGCCGGGTGCGCTCCGGTTGCGCAGCCCACTTCGCCGATGGCCGACATCCATGCCGCCCTCGTGCTCGGCCTGCGCGACTACACCCACAAGAGCGGGTTTAAGAAGGCGCTGATCGCCCTTTCCGGCGGCATCGATTCCGCGCTCGTCGCCGAACTGGCGGTCGCCGCACTGGGAGCGGATAACGTCATGGGAGTTTCCTTACCTTCGGCGATTTCTTCGGATCACTCCAAGGACGACGCCCGCGATTTGGCCCGCAATTTGGGTATCCGTTTTGAAACCATCGCGATCGCCGACTCGGTGGCGGCAGCTGAAGCGGCGCTCGGCCCGATCTTCGCTGGTCGAGCCCCGGATGTGACCGAAGAAAACATCCAAGCCCGTGTGCGTGGCGTGTTGATGATGGCGCTCTCGAATAAGTTTGGCGCGCTGCTGCTGACTACGGGTAACAAGAGCGAGGTGGCGGTGGGGTATTGCACGCTTTACGGCGACATGTGCGGCGGGTTGGCGGTCATCAGCGACGTTTATAAAACCCAAGTCTACGAGCTCTGCCGGTGGATTAACCGCGAGCGTATTGTTATCCCCGTGAGCACGATTGAAAAGCCACCCAGCGCCGAGTTGCGCCCTGGCCAAGTCGATCAGGACAGCCTGCCGCCATACGACATGTTGGACGCGATTTTGCAGGGCTACGTGGAAGACGGCCAGTCGCGCCGCGATTTGGTGGCGCGGGGCTTTGCCGAGCACGTGGTGAACGACATCGTGCGCAAAGTGGATTTGAACGAGTACAAGCGGAAGCAAGCCGCCCCCGGTTTGAAGATCACTCCGCTGGCCTTCGGCGTCGGTCGTCGCATCCCCATCGTGCAAAAGTACGTGAGCTAACGCGGCGGCGGTGGGAACCAATCAGAGAGGTTAACCACTTATCTGCACTGATGAACACTGATCCAAACAAGCAAACCGACCACGATCCGGAAGGTTATGCACTGATCGGGGCCTGTTTTGCGGTCTATAACGAGATGGGCAATGGCTACCTTGAAGACGTTTACCAAGAGAGCTTGGAAATCGAGCTGGCTGACCGATTAATTCCCTTCGTATCCCACCCCAAAATCCCCATTTCCTACAAGGGCCGAATCCTTCGTAAATATTACGAAGCCGACTTGATCGTGCTGGATAAAATCATTGTGGAGCTCAAAGCAGTTAAAACGATTCTCCCCGAACACGAAGCCCAGTTGCTCCACTACCTGAAATCAACTGGGCGGCGCGTCGGTTACCTCGTCAATTTCGGTTCATTCCCGCAACTCGACTGGCGTCGCCGGGTTCGTTGATTTCATAAGTGTTCATCAGTGCTAATCAGTGGTTAAAAAAAATGTCTTCCTCCTGTTCCTCCGCATCCCCCGTCTCCGACGCCCTTTTCGCGCGCGCGCTCCAGCTCATCCCGGGCGGCGTCAACTCGCCCGTCCGCGCCTTCCGCTCGGTTGGCGGCGCGCCGTTCTTCACCCAGTCCGCCCAGGGCGCGACGCTTACCACCGCCGACGGCCGCGAACTGATCGACTTTGTCTGCACCTGGGGCCCGGCCATCCACGGCCACAACCACCCAGTCATTAAAGCCGCCATCGCCGCCGCCCTCGACCACGGCACCTCCTTCGGCACGCCCAACCCCTACGAGGTGGAAATGGCCGAGCTGATCGTGCGCTTTGTCCCCTCGATTAAAAAAGTCCGCATGACCAGCAGTGGCACCGAGGCTACCATGTCGGCAATCCGCCTCGCCCGCGGCTTCACCAAGCGCGACAAGATCATTAAGTTCTCCGGCTGTTACCATGGCCACTCCGATTCGTTGCTCATCAAAGCCGGCTCCGGCGCACTCACGCATGGCCACCCCGACAGCGCCGGCATCCCTGCCTCCTTTGCCCGCGAAACCATCGTTTTGCCCTACAACGACCGCGCGGCCCTCGACGCCTGCTTCTCCGCCAACCCCGGCCAAATCGCCGGCGTCATCATCGAGCCCTACTGCGGCAACGTCGGTTTCATTATGCCCGACGCCGGCTATCTTGCCTACGTGCGTGAAATCACCGCCCAACACGGCACCGTGCTCATCTTCGACGAAGTCATGACCGGCTTCCGCATCGCCAAAGGCGGCGTGCAGGAGCGCGAAAACATAACCCCCGACCTCACCTGCTTGGGCAAAATCATCGGCGGCGGCCTGCCGGTGGGCGCTTTCGGCGGACGCGCCGACATCATGGATTACCTCGCGCCGCTTGGCCCTGTTTACCAGGCCGGCACGCTCAGCGGCAATCCGCTCGCCATGGCCGCCGGTATCGCATCGTTGCGCCTGCTCGAAGAACTCAACCCGTACCCGCGCCTCGACCAACTCGGCCGCCAGCTCTGCGCGGCGGTGGCCGACGCCGCCAAGGCTAAAGGTATCGCGGTGCAAACGCCCCAATGCGGCTCGATGTTCAGCTTCTTTTTTACCTCCACGGCGGTGCGCGACTACGACACGGCGCTCACCGGCGATGCCAAACTCTTCGCCCGCTTCTTCCGAGGCGCCTTGGAGCGCGGGGTTTATCTGGCACCCAGCGCATATGAAGCCGGCTTCATCAGCACGGCCCACGACGGTGCGGCTATCGACCGCGCCTGCGAGGTGCTCAGCGGCGTCATTCGCGAGCTGTAAAATTCGTAGCGAACCTCGCGCCTTGCCGCGCCGACAACGCAAAGAGCCTGCCGGTTTCCGGCAGGCTCGTGTTGGGTAAAGCCACTGCTCAGGGGTTGACGGTCAACTCCGCCGCACAGGCACGAAAATCGTCACCGTTTTCGTGCTGGCGTTGTCGGCTGCGTCCTTGGCCTCAACCGTGATGGTGTAGGTGCGGCCATTACCCGAGTCGGCACGTTCAGCCCGCAGAAAGAGGGTCAACGCACCGGTGATTATGATGTCGTTAGGCCTATCGCCACGACCCAGCCCACGATCGGGCTCATTGCTCGTGGCGGAGATGATCCGCAGGTTGGCTCGACCCGCCGCATCGGTAGCCGTCGCACTGAGGGTAATAAACTCCATCTGATGGTTTGCCGGCCAGAGTATGGACGGACTGGCGACGAGCCGCGTTATGACAGGCGGGGTGGTGTCCACTATGCGCAGCGTGCCGGTGGTCGAGCCCACATAATTGGCATTTGTGATGGCTGCATTCACGGTATAACGCCCCAAGGCCGAAGGCGCGTTAGGGGTTGTCACCGGTGGGCGTCGACGGGGCGGTGGGTTCAGCTCGGTGTAAGTCACCACGGTCGCTAGACCGGCCGGATTAGTCGTGACCGTAACTGGCTTTGGAGCGCCGTCGTACTCCAGCGTGAGATTGCCCAGTAGCACCGCAGCAGGAGCCCTGGCGAATTGGAGCGCGAGCACGGCAAACCCGGTGCCCACGTTGTTGCTGGCCGCCAAATCGACGGTGAACGCACCTGTCTGGGTTGGCGTTCCGTTAATGACTCCCGAAGCTGCGTCCAATGCCAGACCTGCTGGCAGGCCGATGGCAACGAAAGCATTTGGGGTGTTCGTCGCCGTAATCGTGTAGTTAAACGGACTGCCGTAAGTGCCGCTCGCGCTCGTCGCACTGGTAATCAGAGGCGGCGGCAGCCCGATACGGGTGACGGTGTTAGCACTGAAGTCGGTCGCATAAAGCGCACCGAAACGGTCAAAGGTTAGCCCTCTCAGCGTGGTGAAGCCCGTGGTCAACGTGCTAACTAATCCAGATGGGGAAACCTTGCTGATTATCCCCGTGTCCGAGTTCGCCACATACAGGCTACCGGCGGAGTCGAACACCAACCCATCGGGTCCATTCAGGCCTGAGACGAAAGTACTGACACTACCATTGGGCAAAACCTGCTCGATGGTTCCGGCCCACGGCGTCGTGACGAACAGGTTCCCCGCTTGATTGAAGGCCAACCCCGAAGGCAGATTGATGGAGGCGAACAAATCCACGCTCACGCCCGGGTTGATTTTAAAAACAGCACCCGTCCAAATGGCGCTCATTGTAAGGGTTCCGTTACCGTCGAGAGCCAGATAGTTGGGGCCGACGAACCCCGTCGCCACGGATGTGACTTCTCCGGTCGGCGACACTCGACCCAAATAGTTGCTGTTGTGGACGGTCACATAGAGCTCTCCGGCTAGGTCAAAACACGGTGCGGTGGGCGAATTCGTGATGGAGGCGAAGGTGCTGATCGCCCCAGCAGGCGTGATTTTACTCAAGGTGTCGCCGCTGTAATTGGCGACGTAGAGGTTGTCAGATGAGTCGAACGTAAGGCCGATCGGACCACTCAGAAGCGGCCCCGAGCCGTAGGTCGTCACCGCGCCAATGGTCAGCGTAATCGCGTCATGGCGGACGCCCACCGAATTGGTGATCGCCAGTTGAACCCTAAATTCGCCGGTCACGGTAGGGGTACCAGAAATCACGCCTGTCACCGCATCCACACTCAAACCCGGCGGCAGCCCCGTGGCAGCGAAGTGGGTCGGGTTGGCCGTCGCTTCCTGGTGATAAACGAAGGGCGTGTTGACCACGGCTAGGGTCGAGTGAACACTCACGAGTGTCGAAAGGACCGGCAAACCAATGCGGCTGATGGTGTTGGTCAGATAGTTCGAAACGTACACGTTTCCCTCCGGGTCAACCGTCAGACCGGAAGGCAAAGAAAATTCACTGGCAAAGGGGTGCACGATTCCACTGGGAGAAATCTTGTAAAGGATGCCGTTACCCGTGCCGGCCACATAGAGCGTGCCGGCCTTATCGAACACCTCGCCCCAGGGGCTCGCCAATCCCGAGGCGAACGGCTCAACGGTTCCATTGGGTGAAATTTTAACCACCGTTCCGATCGGCTGATTCGACACCACTAAATTGCCCCCAACATCGAAGGCCAAACTCGTCGGACTGTTGAGCAATGGATCGGCGGCGAAGAGGCTCACCGTGCCCGTCGGGGTAATTTTACGAATCGAGAAATCGTTGGCATCGCTAACGTAGAGGTTGCCCTCACCGTCGAAAGCCATGCCCACCAGATGCCCAAACCCGGCTGCGAAAACGCTTCGGATTTTACCGGGAGTATACCGGCTGACAAAGCCCCATGGCCAATAACTCGCCACGAACAGGTTGCCTGACGCGTCGTAAGCCACATCGATCGCTGGGGTAGCTTCATTGGCCCATAAACTCATGCTCCCAGTGGGGCTGATCTTGACGATCGATCCTGCGAAAGCACCGACCAGCGCCCCGCCGTAATTGCTAACCACGAGATTGCCGGCGCCGTCAAAAGTGAGTCCGCACGGCTCATTTAACGGTGAACCAGCCGCAAACGTCGTGATCGTGCCAATCGTGAGGGTGAGCGGAGCCGTACCGGGGAGAACTCCGCCACTTCTGGAGGCGGTGAGTGTGACCGCAAACACTCCGGTCACGACTGGCGTACCGGAAATAAGCCCAGTGGCGGTATCCACATTCAAGCCAGAGGGCAGCCCAGTCGCACCGTAGCTCGTTGGGAAAAGTGTCGCTTCAATTTGGTGAAAAAACGGGTGATTTAAGACGCCAAGAGTCGAGGTGACACTGGTTATGACGTTCGTCGGTGGTGGTGCGGGGGGCTCCCCGCCTCCCCTGTCTTGAGCTGAAAGTGCCAGCGGGAGGACCAAAAACAGCAGGACGAAGAGAACTGCGCACCGCAGGACACGCCTAAGGAGTGGAACCAGCGAATATGATTTCATGTTGGGGTGGGGTAACCCCGCACAATAAGCCATCGAGCCTGAGCCCCCAAGTGGGGAGTGAAAATATGCGTTGGGTTAATTAACAACCCGCGCTTGACGGACGGAAAAACGGAATGCCGATCCTCGCGCGCCACGAGGTACACTTCTCCGCTTTACCCGCTGGTTTGCGCAAACTAAAGACGCGGGCTTTTTGCCAAAGGGCGCGCAGTCGGCCACTGTGGTCTTCTGTCAGAGTGGCGGCTTCCTATGAATCATCTACCCTTCGACTCGGGACTGTCCTCAATCGGCGGTCCGATTTGGCAACGTGGCACCGCGCTTCTTACTAACTCGCTCCTCAACAAAGGCACCGCGTTCACCGAGCGCGAACGGGATGCCCTCGGCCTGCGCGGCCTGTTGCCCCCGCGCGTTTTCACCCTCGACGAACAAGTTGCCCGCGTGCTCGTCAACGTGCGCCGCAAGGACAACGCCCTCGAGAAGTATATCTTCCTCACCACGCTGCAAAATCGTAACGAGACGCTCTTTTACCGAGTCATGCAGGATCACGCCGAGGAGATGATTCCAATTATCTACACGCCCACGGTGGGCCAGGCCTGTCTCGAATACGGCGCCATATTCCGTCGTCCGCGCGGGTTGTTCATCAGCATCGACGAGCGCGGCCGCATCGCCGAAATCTTGCGCCACTGGCCGCTGTCCGACGTGCGCATGATCGTGGTCACCGACGGCGAACGCATCCTCGGCCTCGGTGATCTAGGCGCGCTCGGTATGGGCATCCCCGTCGGCAAACTCGCTCTCTACACCGCTTGCGCCGGCCTGCATCCGGCCTACGGCCTGCCCATTACGCTCGATGTCGGCACCGACAACGCCGCGCTGCGCGAAGACCCTTCGTACCTCGGCCTTACGCAACCGCGTGTGCGCGGAGACGCCTACGACGAGTTTATTGCCGAGTTTGTCGAGGCTGTGCGGTCGGTTTTCCCCCGCGCCCTGCTGCAATGGGAAGACTTTGGTAACACCAACGCCTTCCGTCTGCTCAACGACAACCGATCGACGCTTTGCAGCTTCAACGACGACATTCAGGGCACCGCCGCCGTCGCTGTCGCCGGCTTGCTCGGCGCTCTGCGCGACATCGGCGGCACCTTGGCCGATCAGCGCCTGATCTTCCTCGGCGCCGGTGAGGCCGGCACCGGCATCGCCGACCTGTTTGTCGCCGCCGCCACCGCCGAAGGCATGCCGGAGGCCGACGCCCGCGCACGCTGCTGGTTCGTGGATTCCGAAGGCTTGGTCGTGCAAAACCGCCCCGGCCGTAAACTAGCGCACCACAAGTTGCCCTACGCCCACGTCCACGCCCCACTGCGCACGCTCGCCGAAGCCGTCGAGGTCATTAAACCCACCGTGCTGATTGGGGTTTCGGGCCAGCCCGCGACCTTCACTCCGGCGATCCTGCGGCGCATGGCCGAGATCAATAAACGCCCGGTCATCTTCGCGCTTTCCAATCCGACTAGCCAGGCCGAGTGCACCGCTGAGGCAGCCTATCGTGAAACCGAAGGTCGCGTGTTGTTTGCCAGCGGTAGCCCATTCGCTTCGGTCGAGCTCAAAGGCCGTACCTACACCCCCGGTCAAGGTAACAACGTCTATATTTTCCCTGGTGTCGGCTTCGGTGCCCTCGCTTGCGGGGCCAAAGAGGTTACCGACGCCATGTTCCTTGCTGCCGCTCGCCGGTTGGCCGAGTTAGTCACCCCAGAGGATCTGGCGGTTGGCCGGATTTATCCGGCGCTCACCCGATTGCGCGAAGTTTCACTGGAGCTGGCGATTGCGGTGGTGGCTGAGGCGCGCAAAGCTGGCTTGGACACGATCAAGTTGCCTGCAGATCCCCGTGAATCGCTAATCGCCAGCCGCTTCGAGGCGATCTATCGCGACTACGTTTAACCTGCCCCAAAAAAACAGTCGGCAGCATAGCCCTAAAGGGTCGGATGGAATTTTTTTAGGGAGTGCCTCGGAAATTGATACGAACCATCGCAGCCCGGAGTTGACAGGCTTGAATGATCGATCTGGTTGCGGCTTTATCAGTGCTCATCAGTGCTAATCCGTGGTCAACGGTTTGAGTCCGAGACTGATTAGACCCTAGCTGACGAACGCAGGGTTGCTGTTTTACCCACTGAAAACGTCGAAAACCAGAGCGGTGTGGCGTGGAGGGTTAGGCTGAGGGGTCTTTTTGTCGATCAGCTGGTACGCTCCTCGGGGCTGAGTTTGCGGCCTCGATGATCACTCGGCGAAACGTCGCGATTATCTCAGGGGACTCCGGACGTGCCAATGAAGTCCAAGTACGCGCCAATCATGAGGCAGGGTTTATCCTGGCTAGGCAATCGGCCCTCTACGATTTCGGTTAACACCCCATGGCTGAAGACCGGTCACTGGTGTAGCTTTGCGGGGTTAGATTCTCACCTGTAGATCCCCAACCAAGCCAGCCGTTTGCCCTATGAAAAACAACATCCTCCATTCGCCTTCCCTTGACCATCCAAGCGAGACGGCGATCCGCGACTATGCCTATCATCTCTATGAACAGAGCAACCGAATCCCAGGTCGCGACCTCGAAAATTGGATGGAGGCCAAAGCCTGTTTGGCTGCGTTTATACCTGCCAGCGCATCTCACATGCGGCTCCAGCATTTTATGGCCAGCCACGAAAACGGACCTATTCAGAAAGAAGCCCATCCTGAAGGCGAACACGCGCGGTCAGCGCTCCACCCCTTGGACTGGTTGCGGTCGTCCTTACACCACACTTGATCATCCCCGGCCACGGCCTCGGGCGGCGCGGGGCTGTATACGTTATGCTTAGTATGCACTAACATTGATCATGTCGGATTGAGTTCTGAGGTAGCGCGGTGCTTTAGCCCGCTGGTCTGGCGTGATTTTTCTCGGACTCGCTGATGCGGGTTAACGCACTGCATTACTTTTATCCAACAAGTTGATTGTTAATGCGCACTAAAGACTTCCGCCGGAAAAATGAAATCCGGCCTACTTGGGGCCACACCTAAAGCACCGTTCGTTTACTCGGCGCGCGCCTTGTCGTAGGCGGCTTGTAGTTTGTCCCACGCGGCGATCACATTCTGTTTCGCGCTGTCCCACGTGTTGGCGGTGGCGGTGCCGAGGGCGGCGAGTTTCTCGTTATAATCCGATTCCGAGTTTTGCAGCTCCTCCATCGCGGCCTTGCGGCTGGCACTGGCCTTCGCCTCGGAATAACTGGCGCGCAATTCGCTGAGTTTGGATTCCATTTTCGATGACAGGGCTTTCGCATTCGCGCTGAAGCTGTCGCGCTTCTCAAAGGTGAACGACTTGACGTCACCCCAAGCATCAATGACAGCAGCCTTGGTTTCTTTGTAGGAGTCTTTGATCTGGGCCTTGGTATCTGCGCGGTCTGACTTGGAGCAGCCGGTGAGGGTAAGTGTGCTCAGACTGGCAGTGAGGAGGGCGAGTGAAACGAGACGTCGGATGTATTTTTTCATAATGAGACACGGTGTGGGTTGTGAGCGTAAATGCCTGTGGATCCGGGATCGGAAAGCGGGTGGCCTTGCTACTATGACCAACGGGTTGCGGAGGCGTTCGCCTCAGCCGGAAATAAAGGGAGGAGACGATTACCTGAGGCACCCGATCACACAGTGATGGTCTGACCTCGGCCCCCTGCCATATGACCTGCCCAGTCCGCGCGTCACTTCATCATCGGCATCTGAATATCGCCGACCTGATGGTGGATGATACCGTAGCCATAAAGTAGCCACAGAATGACCGTCACAACGACGACTATATTGAGAATACTTTTGATGGTACTCTGCATCGGGATGTAGGCGTTAATCAGCCAAAGCATAACGCCGACGACAATCAGGGTGAGAACAACATTAAGAATGGGCATAGCCTCACCCTACCTCGGTAGCCTCCGGTTTGAAATGGGGTACTATCCGCAATCCGTGTTCGCGGAAATGCCCTAAAATTAGGCCGCAACTGAAGCGACCCTGTAAATCATGCAGGGGTTAATGCAGTCCAAAGCAGCCGGATTTAACTTTCGTGAAAATTGGCTGAAATTGCAGCGGCCGCGAAAAAAGGTCTTTTACCTAGGTGATTTCGTAGTTTTATATCAATTACGGGGGGTGGTTTTGGGTCTGTTTTGGGTTTTGGGGTTAAAGGTATTCAGGGGTGCTCCTGAATTAATTGATTTTTAAAAAGCTTAAAAACAACAACTTGAGAGAGTTTTTGATTTTCGTGAAGAAAGTTCTTGAAGGCGGGCGAGTGATTTGCATTTTCTGCCCTCCCGTCGACGAGCAACGCAGCAAGCGAAGCGAGAAAGCGGGAAGTTCCTTGAAGGTTTTTCCGCTAAATACTGAAGA
>CANIXX010000009.1 GCA_947471115.1 Opitutaceae bacterium
GGAAACTGGATTAACTGATATAGAAACAAAGTTAGGCGCAGGGTTAAGAGGCAGGGGAGGACTCGCAGGGGTAACGAAGTATAAAACTGAAAAGATCTTTGATTGCTAGGGTTAGACGTGCAAAGAGTTTTTCATTCTCCCTGTTGAACGAGGTTGATCTGAACTGATTTCTCCAGCTTGGGGCGACTCCTTCGTACATGCGCACTTTTCTAGCGGTCGCCTCCTCGCTGGTCTCTGCCCAGTTCGTCACCCTAGGGCTTTTTTATAAATTAGTTATTTATAAACGCACTTTATTAACCGGTTTTTAGAACTAATCCCATTACGAGTCCCCTTCGCTCATCGTTACACAACGGACCGGTCGGGTAAACCCGTGGTTACAGGTGCTCATCCAGCCTCGATCACGGGGCCCGTTACGGATTTCGCCAAGCTGAGATTGGCCTGGCGACGGTATAAGGCTGGTCCGATTCCGATATGCCTTTTAAAATGTCGGGTGAAATGAAACCGATCGCAAAACCCCGTTTTCTCCGCGATCAACTCCAAGCTGAGAGCAGGATCGTGCATAAGCCTGCACGCCTCTTGAATACGGCGGGTGAGCAGATACTGATGCGGGGATTTACCCGCCACCCGGGAGAATTGTCGCAAGAATGAACTGGAGCTCATGCTGACCGCCTTGGCCAGTCTGGCGTTGGGTTGCGCGTGAGGATAGTGCGCCTCAATCAACTGGATGGCGCGGTCGATCTGCGGATGCGGAGCCCGCTCGACCAATGTGTTAGCCGGTAGTGAGAGCAGTGCGGCGTTCACCAACTGGACTGATATCAGACCGGCGTGCCACTCAAGCAATTTCGCCGGGCCCGTGAGCCGCGCTTTGAAATCTCGGATCAGGGAAAGCTCAGAGGGGCAAGCGGCATGACTGTAGAGACCCGCCTTCACCGGTGTATAGGCGGGAGCCAAGGTAAAATGAATGTAGAAGTGACTCACCCGTTTCGCCGTAAAGCAGGAAAATGGGGCCAGCGGAGGGATCAAAACGATGTGATCAGGACTCAAGTCCACACGTTGACCACCGAGTATGAGGTGGGCACCCGGATACTCGTTCCAATACCAACGCCAGTAAGGCGCCGCCTGATTTGGGAACTCCCATTTGTCCAGCTGAACCCATGCACTGTGGAGAATACGCGGGCCTTCTTGAGGAAAGAAGTTACCATACACCGCGGAGACGATTTGCTGGGTCATTGATACTTTCATACACAAATCCTCCCGTTGCGTCTATATGCAGTCGACGTTTTTTTTTATATGGTACGGGTGCTATGTTTTCCCCCCACCTCCCCTGTTTGGCACTCTGCTCAATGGCACTCACGCTTTCGCTCAGTGCCGCACCTGCAAAACCTTCCGAGCCTGCGCTGATTCCATCAGATAAAATCACCGCCGGCCCGTTTAAACCCGACGATAAATCCCTTCGCCAGTACGTCTTCCCCGACTGGTTCCGCGACGCCAAGTTCGGCATCTGGTCCCACTGGGGGCCTCAGGCTGTTCCCCGCCAGGGTGACTGGTATGCCCGCAGAATGTACCTCGGGCCCGGCCATATCGACCGTAAGACCGGAAAGATCGTCGAAGCGGCCGATCCGTTCTATAAGTTCCATGTCAAGAATTACGGGCATCCCTCCAAGTTCGGCTACAAGGATATTCTGCCCCTTTGGAAGGCCGAGCGCTGGGATCCAGACGCCCTCATGGCCTTGTATAAGAAAACCGGGGCGAAATACTTCGTCAGCATGGGCTCCCACCATGACAATTTCTACCTCTGGGATTCAAAGATTCATCCGTGGAATTCGGTGAAAATGGGACCGAAAAAGGATGTAGTCGGCCTGTGGCAGAAAGCCGCGAAAAAGGAAGGTCTCCGCTTCGGCATCTCGGAGCACTTGGCGGCCAGTTACACCTGGTATCAGCCGAATCAAGGTTCCGACCCAACCGGCGAATTCGCCGGTGTGCCTTATGACGGTGCTGACCCCAAGTACGCTGATCTCTACCACACCAAAGCCAAACCGGGAGACGACAAGTGGCTCACGACAAACACCGAGTGGCATCAGCGCTGGTTTGATGTCGTGAAGGAACTCGTCGAAACGTATCAACCCGACCTCCTTTACTCCGACAGTAAACTGCCGTTTGGAAATGTCGGCCAAAGCATGCTGGCCAACTTCTACAATCAGAACATCGCCCAAAACGGTGGCCAACTGAGCGCAGTCTATAACTGCAAAGAGGAGTCCGAAGGCCGGTGGGTCTATGACATCGAACGTGGTGTCACCAACGGCATCAACGAATACCCTTGGCAGACGGATACTTCGATCGGCGATTGGTATTACCGCACCGGCCAGAAATACATGAGCAGCGGTCAAATCGTGCGCATGCTCACCGATATCGTCAGCAAAAACGGCAACCTTCTGATCAATGTGGTGCAAACGCCAGAGGGTGACCTTGAGCCAGATGTTCTCACCATTCTAGACGAAATCGGTGCTTGGATCACGATCCACGGCGAAGGCATCTATGCGACTCGTCCCTGGAAGGTTTACGGCGAGGGTCCCAGCACGAAGACCGAACATCAGGAAAAGGGTAAGTTTGACGGATTGAAAGACGTTCCCAAACGCCCTTTTACCCAAGCTGACTTCCGCTTCACCACGTCGAAGGACGGCAACACCCTCTATGCGTTCTGCATGGTCGCACCAACGGAAAACCTCCGCATCGAATCGCTCGGTAAAGACTCGAAATTGTCTCAACGCTCGATTGCTTCCGTCGAACTTCTCGGCGGCGACCAACCCGCCAAGTGGGAGCAAAAAGCCGACGCATTGGTGATCACCAAGCCGTCGCGTCTGCCATCCACCTCTGCCATTGCCTACAAGATAACGTTCCAACCCTGATTGGTAAGAAAAGTCGCCAACCTGGTGGCGGGGACGCTGTTCTCCGCCACCAAGCGGGCGCAAAAACGCTCCGACTCGTTAGGATATTCGACAAGCCATTTAGATACTTAGCCTATCCAACATGCTCGCCTCGCTAGCCCAGTCCAACGCTTCAGCCCCAACCCCCGTTTCTGCCGATACCCTCTGGTATCGCGCCCCAGCCCGCGCTTGGACCGAAGCCCTCCCCGTCGGCAACGGCCGCCTCGGTGCCATGGTCTTCGGCGGCACCGCTGTAGAGCGCATCCAGTTCAACGACTCCGATGTCTGGACAGGCCACCCGCGCGGCTACCACCGCGAGGGCGCGGTCGATTCCTTACCGCGCATCCGCGAGCTGCTCTTCGACGGGAAACGTAAGGAGGCCGAGGATTTCGCCATGAAAACCTTCATGAGCGATCCTCTCGGGCAAAAAGCCTACCAGCCCACCGGCGACCTCTGGATCGAGCTGCCCACCTTCGGCCCCGTCACCGACTACCGCCGCTGGCTCGATCTTGACGCCGCCGTCGCCGTCACCACCTATCGCGACGCTGGGGTGCTTATTCGCCGCGAGGTGCGCGTTTCCGCGCCCGATGGCGTCCTGCACATCACCATCACCAGCGACCAACCCGGTAAACTGAACGGACGCATCCGCTTATCCTCCCCGCACAAAAACTCCCGCGTCATGCTCGCCGACACCGATCTGGTGGTGAGCGGCCAGGTGGACAAAGACGGGGTGCGTTTCGCCGCCCGCCTGAGTGCCAGCGCCACCGACGGCTCGCTTCGTCCCGAGGGCAATAACCTCGTCGTCACGGGTGCCCCCCTATCTCTCAGTTCACCAAGGACAGCCCTTATCCAGTCTAGCTTAGGGATCGTCGTCACCGGCGCAACCCGCCTTGTCCTCCGCCTCGCTACCGGCACCAACGTCGTGAGCTTCCGCGAGCTCGACGGCGAACCGACTGAACGCGCCGCCACCGTGCTCCAGGCCGCCGCCTCCCGCACCGACTCCGAACTGATCGACCGCCAAACCGCCGACCACCGCCAGCTTTACCGCCGCTCCACCCTCGATCTCGGCACCTCGCCCGCCGCCGCCGCCCCCACCGACGAGCGCATCGCCGCCTACGCGTCCGGCCAAGATCCCGATCTCGCCGCCCTCGTGTACCGCTACGGACGTTATCTGCTCATCTCCACCAGCCGCACCGGCGGCCAGGTCGCCACGTTGCAAGGACTCTGGAACCAGGACCTCAAACCGGCCTGGGAGAGCAAGATGACCTGCAACATTAACACTCAGATGAACTACTGGCCGGCTGATCTTACCAGCCTCTCCGAGACCACCACTCCGCTCTTCGACGCCATTAGAGAACTCGCCCTCACCGGCAAAGAAACCGCCCGCGCCCACTACGGCGCGCGCGGCTGGGTCGTGCACCACAACTTCGACCGCTGGCGCGGATCCGCCCCCATTAACCACTCCGACCACGGCATCTGGCAGACCGGTGGCGCATGGCTCGCTTGGCACCTCTGGGAGCACTGGCAGTTCACCCGCGACCGCGCCGTCCTTGCCCAACATTACCCACTCCTGCGCGAAGCCGTCACCTTCTTCGAGGACACGATGGTGCCCGATCCAGTCACCGGCGCGCTCATCGTCGGCCCCTCCAACTCTCCCGAACAGGGCGGCCTCGTTATGGGTCCTACCATGGATCACCAAATCGTGCGCTCCCTCCTGCGCGCCACCGCCGAAGCCGCCCAAGTGCTCGGCCTCGACCCTGAGCGTCAAACCCGTTGGCGCGAACTCGCCGCCCGTATCGCTCCCAACAAAATCGGCCAGCACGGCCAGCTCCAGGAATGGATGCAAGACGTTGACGACCCAGATAATAAACACCGCCACGTCTCTCACCTCTGGGGCGTCTATCCGGGCGACGAGATCAACACCGGCACGCCCGCCCTCCTCACGGCAGCCCAAACTTCCCTCGAACACCGTGGAGACGAAGCCACCGGTTGGTCCACCGGCTGGAAGGTCAACCTCTGGGCTCGCTTCCGCGACGGCGATCGCGCCTACGCTCTGCTCGGCAACCTCATTCGCCCGGCCGACGAACTCAGCGGCGGCCAGCGCTCAGGCCTCTATCCGAACCTCTTCGACGCCCATCCGCCGTTCCAGATCGACGGAAACTTCGGCGCCACCGCCGGCATCGTGGAAATGCTGATCCAGAGCCACGAGCGCGACGCCTCCGGACACCCCTTCATCGACCTGTTGCCCGCTCTGCCGAAAATCTGGCCGCAAGGCACCATCACCGGCATCCGCACCCGTGGCGGCCTGACGGTGGATCTGGCGTGGGAAAAGGGCTGCCCGGTACGCCTCAATGTGCAAGCCGTGGAGGCGGTTACCGTGGTCCTACGCGTTGGCGGCAAATCCATCCCGCTCGCCCTGAAGGCCGACGAAAAACGCTCCCTCACCTCGTTTTAACCCGAGTGCCGCAGATTGCGTAACACTTTTATTAATAATGAGTGGGTTGCGTAATTTAGTTGGCCCTGAAAAAGGCACCTCACGACAACACCGCCAAAAAACATAAAGTGGAGCCGAAGAAAACGTGTTAAATTTAAAGTGAAAAGACGGTTCCGCTTTTCGTAGCGGCGGCGATGCGAGGGAACTGGTCTAGTAGGCAGTAACACTGAACCTGTCTGATAGAAAAGGGGGAGATTGCCTAAGGTTATCACTCCCACATCAGTGAATATCAGTGCTCATAAGTGGTTAAATTTGATTGGGTTATTTGATCCGGAAGCGGAGTTTTTAACCACTAATGGGCACTGATGAACACTGATAAACCGAGTCGAGAAGTGACCCGGCTTTAACTCAAATGCATCCGACAACTCGAAGGTTACTGCCTACTAGCGTGTTAATCTAGTTAACCTGCAGGGTCATGCCGCCAGCCATGAGCGGCGCGAATCTTGATCAGTTTTTCCAAGACGGCATTCCATGTCTGCGGGTCAAGCATCACCTGATTGGGAAACATACATCCATCCCAACATATGTGCTTAAACGTTTTTGTGACGGCTCCGTTTTCATCGCGCAGCCAGTAGCCCGCATCATGCACAATATCTAGTTTTCCATGGCGATCGGTTGCCGTGCAATGACGGCCCGTTTTATCATGCGATCCACTGCCAAAAACGGTGCCATCGCTTTGTGCCACATGAAAATCGAGGGTCCATGGTCTCAGATAAGATGCCATTCTCTCCATGCCTGCATTAAAGGTTGCGCGATCATCCCAGGTAAAATCTGGCGGGAGCATTCTATAGCGAGGACTATGTTCTTCCAGCATATACAATAGAGTATGGGCCATGTCCGCCTGAAAACCGAAATTGGGCCGATCCACACTTTCCAAGGTAGTGATCATGGCCTCCAAACTGTGCATGCCGCCCCAGCAGACTTCGCCTTCGGCCGCGAGCGTTTCTCCATAGTCAGCGGCAATATCACAGGCGGCGCTAAAAGTTTCAGCAATTAATCGGGTATTCGCTAGCGGGTCTTTTGCCCAGTCCGCTGTGCTGCAGGCCGAGTCTATACGCACCACTCCATAGGGGCGCACACCTAACTCGCGTAGCCTTTGGCCAAAACGGCAGGATTTTCGCACCATCTCCAGATATAAAGCCCGATCTGTCTTGGAACCCATCGCCGAACCACCCCATACAGGCGCGACCAAGGTGCCGATGTTAAGATTGAGCGCACCTACTTTATCCGCTAGTTTATTCAGTCCCCCATCCGATATATTAATGTCGAAATGCGGTGCCCAAAGTCCGATATCGATCCCGTCAAATTTGTGGCCCTCAAACTCAGCCGAAATCGTCAGTTCCAGTAGTTGATCTAAATTGATCGGTGGTTCTGAGTTCTCCCCTTTGCCGACGATTCCCGGCCATGTGGCATTATGGAGTTTGGGGAAGTTGTTATTGTTATCCATAAATGACTAAGCATGAATTACGAATTTCAAACCAACCACAGGGTACACAGATTGCACGGATACAATTCCTTAGGAGGTAAGCGAAGACGGCTTAATCCCCCTTTTTCAGTCCGCCTTAAAATTCAGCAACATTCTAGTATCTTTGCTCATCTGTGAATTCTGTGGTTAAAACTTCGGCGCTTGGGCTAAGCTCCGCTCGAAGGTGATTTATTCTGCTTAGCTCTACGCGATTCATGATCCAAGAGAGTCACGATAGGTTTTTGGATGTGCTAATAGCCAATTTAGCACGCGGTTATTGAAATCAGCGAGCCGTTCCCAGTGAAAGGCATGCCCGCTCTTTTCATACATATAGATTTCGGCCCCCGGGATGGCAGCGGCCACTTCTTCTGTCATCCAGGGAGGGCTGAAAATATCCTCTTTACCGCCCAACACAAGAACCGGGATTTGTACTTTATGTAATTGATCGAGCACATCATGATTTATACACGCTTGGGCCTGGCCCTCGATTCCGCATAGAGATTGAACCTGGCCATCCGAACCAGCGTTCTTGCGGTCTTCCGCTAACTGTTGTGCGCTCGCTGGATCATCCCACGTGGGTTTGGCAAAGATAAGGAGCTGGATAAATAAACTAAATGTCTCTGCATCTAGGAATTTTTTACAGTTTATGATATGCTGGAAAACGGCTTTAGTCATAGTATCACAGCGTGCCCACGGACATAGTAAAACCATCGACTCTATTTTTTCCGGATGCTGGAGAGCGAGCTGTTGGGCAATTGCGCTGCCCATGGATACACCGACGACGCGGACTTTATTAATATTCAGGGCTAACAGTAATCCCGCGTAATCATCCGCCATCTGTGCGGTGGTGTAGGGGCCAACGGGTGCATCTGACTTCCCTACACCGCGGTTATCCACGGTTATACAAGTGAAGTGCTGCGCCCAACAGGCGGCATGCTTGGTCCAGACGGAACCGGGGGCCGAAATACCCATGATAAGAAGCAGCGGATCACCCGAGCCGTGCATCTCATAATAAAGGTCAATACCGTGGCTGCGAACTTTGGGCATGTGGATTTTATTTTATAGCCTTGAGCAACGTTTCCCTAATCCAGCGTCCGTCGTGCCGAGTCACCGCATCAGGATCTGCGAGAGCTTCTATGCCTTCGTCCTCGCATATGATCCAACCCCTATAGTGCTGGTCTTTGAGCCACTGTGTTATACTTATGAAATCAACTTTTCCGCTGCCCATAAGAGCGAATTCCGGTGCGCCATGCCAGTCTTTGAAATGTACATGATTGATCAGTGAAGCGTATTCCTTCATTTTTGCTAAAGGATCCATGCCTCCATTAATCAAGTGGCCTACATCCGGAGTCCAACCCGTCGCCGAGTGATCCAGCGCCGGCAAGATGCTATTATAATCTTCCTGTGTACGCGAAATCGAGGTATGCGGTGAATTGGGATGGAAGCTGCAAGGCACCCCTTGCTCTGCGGCCCGACGTGATATGCTATTGATAACTTTGACGAGGTGCTGGCGACGGGTGCTTAGTTCGCGTCGATCTGAGGGAATCTGTACGGTACAAAGCATGGCTCCGGAAAACCTGCGCAAGAGGCTGATCACTTGGTCGGCCTCTTTCCTTTCCTGTTCCGTTTCGGTGTCGCCCAGCCACGGTAAAGCAAGTGAGAGGGCGGCTAGCTTTAAGCCCGTGCTATGTAGCTTTGCAGCCAGCAACCCGGGATCACTTAAGTCGCCCATCCAAAAGTGGATGGGCTGCACGCCGGTAAACCCCGCTTCGGCGATGACCTCCATGATAGGGCCCAGTTTGTTTGCATGAGTCTTACCGCTATCGTGCATAAACCAGGTATAAACCTCCGACCCGAAGTGAAAGGGCACGGTATTATTCATAATGATAGATTGAAACTAGTCGTTTGCAGGCACTCAGTTAATTCCGAACGCCGAAGTTTTAACCACGGAATTCACAGATGGGCATAGATAACAGAGTGTTACTGAATTTAAAGACAGGATGAAAAAATGAGGATCAAGTTGAGTTCGTTTACCGTCTAAGGAATTGTATCTGTGCAATCTGTGTAATCTGTGGTTGGTATGAACTTCGGAATTCAGGTTAATGCTGTGATCCGGCCCAGAAACGATTACAGACGTAGGCCTTTCCGTTATATATAATACGGTACTCGCCGCCCAGACGCGCTCATGCAAAAATCTGCGAGAACACTGCGGCGACGTTTAGCCCGTTCGCGATCACCTAGAGTATTCCGGTGGTGATTAATTTAACGACCCCTATTCATCTGTATTCCAACTTTATGTTCCGATATTCCATCTGCCCACGGTCGGCTTCGAGCCCGATGGGGCCGGTCGCTGGAACTTCTAATGCTTTGGCAATGACTTCACCGTTACAGGTGCAGTAGGCCGTGGTGCCGCGTACCGTGATTTCAATTTCGTTCCAATCCTGAGGCTTGTAGTTTTTAAGGTTCTTGTAGGGGCCCGCGACCCAATAATCACGGCATTGGAGTTGCTGGCCCCGGATGAAGATGCCGCTGTCGGCATTCACCGAAGCGCGAAACTCGAGTTTTAGGGTGAAATCGTTGGGGAATTGCTGCGTCGTCCAGAGTTGGCGTTTATGTGGTCCTTTGGCTGGATTCTCCGGATTAACTACCAGCATGCCCTCTCGCGCGCTGTAGCGTTCGTCGCTGGAGTTAGTCGCAGATTTTAAATCGGGTTCGTCTTTGTAGTGCCAACCGCTTAAATCTTTACCATTAAAAATATTATGTACGATGGCCGAGGCAGAGGTGGGCGATTTACTCGTGGTGGGTGTTTCCAAATTTTCTATCACCAAATCTTTATAGCGGATTTCGGTCGAGTTCACATGCAGTTGCAGGCCGATAATGCCCCGCAGTGGGATGCTGGGATCCTGCTCGGTATAATCAACCGTTAGGATATCATTAATCCACAGACGGATGCGTGAACCTTCGGCACGAATATGATAAGAATTATACTCGCCGAGCGTGAGTTTAGCCAGGGTGGCTTCATCCGGTTGCGCGAGGTATTTTCTCCGCCGGTGTTCATCAAATAAAAAACCATCTCTTTTGGGTGGGGCGATTTCCGCTTGGTATCCTGATACCTCGGTCTTACCCGGCACACGCTGGCTATGAAATTGTATGCCGCCGTTGTTTTTGCCGCGTTTGTATTTCACGCGAAGATCGAAATTTCCATACTCGCGCGTGGTGCAGAGAAAAGAGTTTCGAGGTGCTTTTACATCGGGCCTTCCACCTATGATTTCACCTTGCTCAACCCGCCAGATCTCGGAATCGCCTTCCCAGTTTTGAATCGGGGATTCATTGAATATATGTAATTTTGAAGGCGCTGATTCGGGTGCCCCTGTTAATAAGCAAGCAGGGAGGATTATGCAGAGCTGGGTGATTAAAAATAAGCCAAAGCGGTGGATATACATTTGGGTGGAAGATTAAAGATTAGGTCGTTTATGCTCTGGCCCATACATCGCGGAGGAAAGCGATGGATTTGATCACGTCTTGTTGATAGACCTCACGATCTTTCCAGACCTCGTAAGAGCAAAAGCCCTGATAGCCGATCATCTTCAAACCGCGAAAGCCTTCCAGGAACTGCTGCTCATCCTCTTTTTCTTTGCCGGGCAAAGTGCGTTTGCGTGAAGAGAGATGAACTTGTTTGATATACTTCCCACCGGATAACATGGCTCCGGTCTGATTCGTCTCCTCATTGATCATCACCGCGAAGTCGGCAACCAAGCCCAGACCAGCGCTTTTACTTTCGCGAATAAAGCCTGCGACCTCCACTAAAGTATGCAGACAATTCACGTTGCTTCTGTGTACGGCCTCTACGCCGATGCACGTGCCTGCTTGTACGGCCAGCTCAGCGAGCGGGGGGAGAGTTTCTAAAAGGATTTTACGCGTCGTGACCGGATCCGGTAGTACTACATTTTGTCCGTAGCGCGGTGGCACGCAGACGAGTACGGGAGCTTTGACTTCGTGCGCGGTATCAATGGCAAACTTTAGCGAGTCGATGCTGGTTTGACGCTTCGTTTTATCGTCTGAAACCATGTCTGTAAAATGCGACCAATCCATGGCGCTTACTGTAAAAGGGCGTTTGCTGAGGGTCTTTATCCAGTTCTGTTTTTCTTTTGCGATAGAGCCGCGCAGCTCAATCGCCTCGAAACCGGCGCGTTCCACAAAATCCAGCTGTTGCTCCATATCTCCTTGGAGGCCGAGTAACCAACTGGAGAGTTTGAGTGAGGTTTTAGGCGGCGGGGTGGTTGCGGCCTCTGCGTAGGCAATGGGGCCGGTGAGGGCTAGTCCTGCCAGCGAAGTGAGGCCGGAAACAATGAGCTGACGGCGACTGAGGAGAGGGGAAGCGGGTGGGGTGGTATTTGGGGTAGTCATCGAGTTAAATTAATGTAATTTGTGGATGATTCAGGCGACGTCCACAATATGGACTATTACCTGTAAAATGTATTGTTTCTAGCTGCCAAGTTTTGGTATAATTCTGCCAATGAATGCCCTTAAATTTAAGGAAGACTTCTTTGCCAAAATGGCCCAGGCCTGGGATTTACTTGAGCTTTTTGATCATCTGCCGGGAGTGTTTTTTGTGATTAAAGACATAGAGGGTAGGTTTGTGGCTGCAAACACGGCAACCATGCAGCGCCTCGGTGCCATTGATGTGGAGCACTTTATAGGAGATACGGATGCGAGCTACTTGCCAGAGGAATTGATCAAGACTTACCGCGATGATGATCGTGTGGTGATTGAAACGGGTAAGCCGCTGCTTAACAGGTTGGAAGCATGGTTAGGTGCCCAAAGAGAGCTGGAATGGTTTCTTACCACCAAGCTGCCGATAAGGGGAAACGATGGGCGTATAATCGGGGTAATGGCTTTGATCCGTCGCTATGAGGCGGACCATGCGCATCACTATATCAAAGAAGTCGCCGATGCCGTGGCCTATCTAAAGATCAATCCTCATCGCTTGCTTACTACAGCTGCCTTGGCCCGAGCGGTGGGCACCTCAGAACGAAGTTTACACCGCAAAATCCTTCTTGCGACGGGACTCACACCCCAGGAGCTCATGCTACGCATCCGCATTCAAGCCGCCGCCAACAGTCTCGTGTCCACCACCGACACGTTATCCGATATCGCCCTGAAGCATGGCTTCTGCGACCAAAGCGCCTTTACGAAGCATTTTCGGCGGCAAACGGGCATGACACCCAGGCAGTTTCGCGTTCAGCACCAATCGGGATGAGCTCGGGGATTAATAATTATTGGTGAGTAATTTATGGATTATTCAGGAGCGCCTATATAGGGGTATCGTCTTTCTTGTTTAAATCTCTCCTTCAGGGCTAATGTACCTTACCTCATGAATCCTAGGGCGTTGCCCTAGGCTGTGGTAGAGTGCCCCGTTGGGACGGTCGGGCCTAACGAAGCGCTATTCACTCGTGACTACTATACTGCTTGTGAGCGCAAGGTGTCGCCCTCCTGCAACTCACCGGAAATAAAAGTTTTAATCGATTTTATAGGGACGCCTTTTTCGTTGCGATGGATCATGCCGACGAGCACGTCGATCGCTTTTTGGCCTATTTCCTCAAAGCATTCATTTACCCCCCACATTGAGTCAGGCCCCAGAAAGCCGGGGTTGCGGATGCTCGCCACACCGATGTCGCGTGGAATACTGAAACCTGCGGCAGTGAGTGTGGCTATATAATCGTTGGGTCGGGTGACTATAATCACGTCCGGTTTATAGACCCGCACCCAAGCCAAAAAACCATTGGATTCAAAAGCCATCTGCTCCAGTGGCGGGATGATCGCCAGGTTTACCGCCGAGTATTGAAATCCGAGAAAAGCCGACAACCAATCGTGTCCGGTGCGTCTGTTTTCGTCCGTGGTGATAACGAATCCCGGCCTTCGATAACCGAGGTTATATAATTTCTGGCAAAGCACCCGCATGTTATGCGCTTGGTTCGTCAAGATTCGATGCAAGTCAGGTGTGTGTAAGGAATGACTGGGGCAAACCGCGGAAAACCAAGACCATTCTAACTCTATCGAGTTGATGCCTACCGGCAGTGGGGCGATGATCAGGCCTTGAATACCGCGAGTGCGCAGGATACGGCTGAATTGTGGAAGGGCGATACCCTCGTTCAGAGGCCGAAATTCTTGGAGGTTCCAGCCCAATTTCTGGGCATGATTAAAAGCACCGTTCCAGATGTTAGCGTGGGTCCAGCTACGGGCGGGGAGGGCATTTGTTCCTAGATCCACCCAGGCGAGCACCCCCTGCTTGCTGAGGGGGCGGTTGGTGGATCGATAGGCGATGAGGGCGGAGAGTAGAGGGTCGCGGCAGTAACCCATTTCATCGGCCAAATTTTGGAGGCGGAGTCGGGTCGCCTCGGGGAGGCTCGGGTGGTTTTTAAGGGCCAGCGATACCGTGGATAAATGCACGCCGGCTTTGGCCGCAATCGCTTTGAGTGTCACCCGGGGAAGCATAAGAAAGCCTGCCCAACTTGATTCATCCTCCCGGTTGCGCAAGCGCCTTTGTTGCAGGGCGGAATCGGTGCGATGAGCCCTCAATACCATTGCGCTGGATCTCCCGGCTGAGCTCCGAGGCGTCGCGGTTAATCTGCCGACCCAGTTCGGCCGCACTTTTAGCCAGTGCCAAACCGGCTTGGATTACTTCACTTTCTTTGGCGTTAAGGCGGCGCTGGGTTTGATTCACCACATCAAAACGACCGCATTGAATCCGGTCATTTCCCATGGTTCCGGCAGCAGCAGCAACTGCCGGTAATGTGCATGCACGCTATGTTCATCTTTACTTTTAGCTGCTTTTTGAGGCCCTCACCCACAGCAAAACGGGACGAAACTTTTGTAATCAGGGTTGCAGGGTGACCTTGAGGCGGAGGAATCTTTTGGTTGCGCCGACAAGCGGAGTGGCGTCGCGGTAGGTGACGGTTTCAGTGCCGTCGCCATTAGCTTCCCCGCTTAACCGTACTGGAGTTGCATCCCACACGCCTTTGAGATCGCCCGTGGCCTGAGGGGTATAAGTGAGATCCAGCAACGCCGGGACCAAGCGGCGATATTTGAGTGTAAGGTAATCGACACCGTCGATTTTAACCGTGCCCACCTGCGGCTTAACGTCGTTGGTGTTAACTGTCTTGGGCTCAAGCCCGAAGGCGTATTCGAGCAGGTTGGAAACCCCATCATTGTCAGGGTCGGCAGTGGAGCCGCTAATCACCACGTTCGCGCGTTCGGCTGCGGTGAACTTCTGGGCCTGCCAGCTGGCGAAAACGATCGACTCGACGGTCAGCAACGCCGCACTCGCAGGGGGCAATGACACTACAAATTTTCCGTTCACGCCGGACACCGCTGTACCCGGCTGCGGCACCCAGGTTCCATTTTCGGCAACTTCACTGCCGGCCAATTTGACGCCCTCCTTGGACAGGGCGGGTGAAGTGCCGCTGCCTTCCAGGCGAATCACTTTCGCATTCGTGCTCTGCAAGCCTGACTCAATGGTTGCAACGACCGTATTATTTAGGTCCTTGTTGATGAGTACCACGCGCAGGTATTGGTGGTCGTCGCTCAGAACGGCGTAGGCGACGAAATTGGCGTCCGTCGTGCAATTCACCGTCACCATACTGCCTTGGGCCGCCTGCTTAAACAGCAACATGCTGTAATAGATCGGATTCACATAAAAGCGGTTGTTTTTATAGGAAAACGCCGAATAGCCGGCCTCCGCTTTAAACCCGCTATGTAAATTAACACCCGCCCCGCCCTCCTTGGCCACGGCAAACATAAAATCTAAATTCCAAAGCGCCGAGGCAAAGACATCACTGACGCCGGATTTTCCGCCTTCGGTGCAGCTGTTGTATTCATCAATGCGATAGGGTATTCCCGCAGCTTTGGCCGCATCCAACTTCGGCTTCCAAACCCATTCTTTTACGCTCTGCGGGAGCAGGAGATTTTCAATGGATGGAAACATATTGTTCCCACCGTCATCCGTTGTTAGTGATCCGGTCAAAGGATAACCATGACTGGTCACCAGACTGATTTTGGATTTGAAATCCTGGACAAAATTAGGCAGCCAGTTGTCGTTGTCATATCTTGTCGTGGCTGGACCACCCAGCGGTGCGCTGGGCTTTTTCTCCAGAATTTTATTGTAGTAGTTTTCAATCTCTCGCTGATAGGCTCCATAATCGTAACTCACTGGTCGCAAGCCTTCCCTGGTTGTAATCCCTTCACTGTTTATTTTCTTGGGGTATAGGTTCGGCTCATTGCCGACCTCAAAGGCCAGCACCGACTGGCCGCCGGGGAAGGTGCCGGCATAAAGTGCGTAGTGCACCTCGTCCGCAGCCATCTCGGCAGTGCCACTGCCGAGATTCAAGCCGTGAATCACGCGCCAGCGGATTTGCTGGGAAAATTCATACAGGTTTTTCAACGATTTCGTACCTATGTACAATGGTTCTGTAGAATAGCCCAAGGCTTGCATGTTCCCTGGAATGTTATTGCAGAGCGCTGCGTCGCGCGTAAAAAAAGTGGAATCGACTTCATTGGCCCCGACCCGCAGCACTCCAGTGCCCAAGTTTACGAAGAGATTCCTGAGCACTGAATTATTCGGCTCAAAGCATTTGATGGAGAGGATTTTCTTCTCTACACTGAAGCCGAGAAAGTCAGCAGGAATCGCCACGACCGGAGTTTCGGGACTAACGGTAATGCGTGCTGGTTTAGAAGCGGGCGCATCTGCAGCGTGGAGCACTGCCGGCGAAGAAAACAGTAGCGAAAAGATGGTCAGAATGAGGTGTTTCATTACTGCTAGGAAGTTATGTTTATACGGTGTACTACTAGCGGAACTGAATCGGGTTTTGGGGTGTAGGTTTACGGGGAATAAATAATGGGTGGCTGATTTCACGGATTAAAAACGGGGGCTCGTTATTATTAATGTTGGATGGTGGTTTATTATATAAAATCTGGAATCACGGGGTTTGCTTCTGATGGCCTGGTGCTTTGAACTGCTGGTATTGTTTTTGTTCAATAATTGCTTTGCCTGCTTTCGCTAGCCGTGTTGCTAAATCCTCATCGGAATTGTATTTATTGGAGTGAATTGGTGGGGAGGGGGGGGGCATGTGCTATATACATTATAATGAGACCTGCGCGTTTAGCTCCAGCTTCGGGATCTAAATTGAGCTTTTGTGGGGATCTTCACTGAATGCTGTGGGTAGGGGTTGAATGCCCGCGGACAGGGCAAAGCGGCCCAGAGCGCCAATTTACTTGGTGATCATAAGCGCCCGTGGATCGTTGTAATACTGTTTTGTAAGCAGTGGGTTAAGCGGTGCATTAATGTCTACTTTTTTAAACACCACGTCGTCTACGCGAAGGGCACCTTCGATGCCCCAAGCGCAAAAGTTGAACGACAGGACGTTCCCCCTTGGATCAACTTCAAAGACCGCTTCGAGCTTGGTCCACTTCGTTTACAAATAATTATCAAACGTGGGCTTATGCATCGACTCATTCCCCTTGGTGGTGCCCACCGCGCTGCACTATTATCGGTATCATTACCGCCGGGAAACTCGACGCTGTTAAAATCAGTTTTCGTATCTGCTAAAAGGGTTGGAGTTAGGGACGGCTGACGCTCAGTCGCAGGAATCGGCTAGTCGTTGCACCGGGGATTAAATCAACCGTATCCGGAACCGTCACGGTGGTTCCTATTTGGCCCGGATTGGTGGCTACTGGTGCCCAGATTGCGGACTGTCCTAGCGACGAGCTGGCCTCAACTTGGTAAGTCAAATTAGAGTGTACGCGTTTGAAGCTAATTTGCATTCGCTGTTTGTCTTGGGTAAGCGAAACGGGCGTAGACGGTTGGAGCTCTGGGGAACGTCGATGGAGGTTGGTGGTTTCTTCGAGTGCATCTTCCAATAGATTGGCTGCGCCGTCGTTGTCTAAATCGGCCGTATCGGCACTGGCGTCTCCATCGAATGCCCAAAGCACTCGGCGGAGCGGGCTGCCGTCGTTGGCGAAAAACTCAAACAGGATCCGTGCGCCTGCCACAAGAGGCGATGCTTTGCCTTCAATTCGTTGGTTGCTACGGTTATATGTCCAACCCCACGGCATGCCAGTGACTATGGTTTTAGCCGTGTCACACCCCGTCGGTGCAGGCACCGCCTTGCCAAAGGACGTCCCGTTGGTCCACGTGAGAATTTCATCCGGCGGGGCGGCAGTTCTGTAGCCGTCGTCGCCCCCCCCTTCCGCGATTCTGATATCGGCATAAATCGCGACCTTGTTAGACCCGGCACCATAGGGGCCCCACTTGACGCGCGTGAAGTCATCGCTGAGCGCGTTACGCTGATCCGCCAAAGACGGGAGAGAACGACCATCTGTTTTGGAATCGACCACTTTTTCGCCATTACGCCACAGCCTCACCACCGCACTGGAGTCGGTGCGCATCTTCAAATGAGCTACCCAGCTATCTTCTTGGGTAGATGAAAACGTATTCTTCAGCTCGCCGCTGGTTAGTGCGTTAAGTTTAAGCAAGGTTGCGTAACCGTCACTCCCATCAGGGTTAAGAATACGCGCTTTGGCGCCTGCGATGGGGGCTCCGCTTCTAGTGGGTTTCGCTGCGTATTCGCGCCAACGCCAAAGTAGGGGAGTGGAGGCGCTACTTTCGCGTGTCAGCTGAAGCTGATAGTATCCGTTGCTATCATTTTGAAACAATTTATCGCGCACCGGTCCGAATTGGAAATAGCTGGTGCTGCGATCATTGCTGGGTGTTGGCACCCAAAGGCGAAAGCCGACCCAAAGTTCTCCGCCGGTAAAATGTTGGTAAGTGCCCTTGCTTTGGCTCGGCGGTCGCCATTCAAACTCGCTTCGTGTTTTTCCTGCAATCAATTCGGAGCGAAGACCGACCCTGGCGATTCCGCCGGGTGCTGTATACGAGACCGAAGTTATTTGGGATCCGTCATCAAAAATTAGGTCCGGCGGCAAAATCCCAGGCGTAGGTTTCCAGGATAATAAAAGCTCAGCGACTTGACCGCACAGGGTTGCGGGAGAAACCACGATTATAAATAGGGATGCCCTGACTATAACCGGACGTAAAAGATTATAATTAAACATAGTATTCAGGGAGTCGGTGGTGGGCGTGTCATGGTGATCAGCGGGTAAAGCGAACACAGTTCTCGGACGGCAGTTTACGGTACCATCCTGACGACGGCAGTTTGAGGCGACGAAATCGGGGCGTTGGTCACGCGCCCGTCGACAACGGGCTCAAATTCAACCGGGCCCACAACCGACGCCAGGTAGAGTTGGTGTTCGCCGGGAGCGACAGTCAGCACCTGGGCACCTCGCACGGATTTAGTGCGCCATTGTCCAGGGGCCAAACCGGTTACCACGACTTGAGCCGGGGCTGAAGAACCGGGGAGCTCGAACCGCTCCGACAACAAGGCGGTTTCGCGCGGGAAGGCCACCCGCCAGCCGGGCAACTCGACACCGAGTAATTGATTAGTTTCTAAGCGGTTAACTGGCAATGGTTTCACCGAGAGCTGGCCATTCAAAAGCTGCAACACGACCAGGAATCGATCGTCGTTGCGCGCCGTCGCCGGGGAGAGCTCCACGCGCCAGCCGGCGTTGTCGCTGGTCGCAAGCGTACCGTGTTTCGGCACCACTGGGTAGACCTTCCCGTCGGACAGAAAGATGTTTTCGCCGCCGATCGTCGTGAAGCGCTGATCAGACGCTTCGGGGAGAAGGACGTTGGCCACCACGCGCCCGCCGCGCGGATCACTCACGGAAAACCGAGCGTCGCCCACCGTGGGCATCTCGGTCGTGTGCATGCGCCATGTTTTCTTGAACTCGGGTTTCGCGGAGCGAATCCGGTCGTAAACGATCAGCACGCCCGGTGTTTGTTCCGACTCGAGATTTAGGAAGACAAACGAACGCAGGAAGTGGTCGACCTTGGGTCCGTAGCTGGTGATCGACCCGGCTAGGTGCGAGTAACGCGGGCGCTGTGCGTCCGGTCCGAAGCCATAACCGAGTAAAGAGCCGGTGCGATGATCGCCCGATGCCAGCATCGATTGCAGGGTTTTGGGCTCCTTGCCGCCATTGGGCCAATGCTGACCGCCATCGTTGGCGACCGGCTTGCCTTGAAACACAAAATTTTCCGAGGGGGCCTCGATCGTGAGGGTGTTATGAGAAACCGTGCGCTGGTAGAAGTTCTTGAAGTGGGGCGAGCCGTAGCCGCTGCCGACGCCTTGATAAAAACCGGACTTCGAGGCGAGCGCCCCACGATACCAGATCTGAAACGATCCCGCGTCGAGGTGCTGATGATTGGTGAAACTCCAAGGTGCGATTTTCATCTGCACGATGACGTCGTTCGAATCCGCCCCCGTGCTCCATCCGGTGCGCGCGATCATCTGGCTGGCCGGCTCGGGGAAGAATTTGGTCAACGGCAGGGTCGACGACGACGTGGTTTGGATGCCCGGTTTCGCGAATAGAAAATAGGGCAAGGTGGCCCGGAAGGCGGGCGCGGTTTCCAAGTGTCGATCCAAAGCCTTGGCGATCACCGGATCCTCGGAGAGGTACACCGTGATCAACTCCGTCATGAAGAGGTAGACATCAGTTTTTAATGGCTGCTGCTTTTGGGGCGGCAAACCCGCCACGTCGCCTTCGGGCACGAAATGCCCGTCCGGCCGCTCTATATATAGCCACGTCCGAGCGAGTTGTGTCTGGTGATTGGAAAAAGGGCTTTTACCGGTCATCGCCTTAAAGATCGCTGCGGACCAAAGCTCCCAAGAGAGGCGGACCTTGCCGTAGCTGGATCCTTGGTTGTGCCAATGGGAGGAGTAAAAGAACTCGCGCGCCGGCAAGAGCCCGGCGAACAAACGGCCGGCCGCCCACGTGTACATCTCGGGATCCTCGTCGTAGATCGCGATGCCGGCGGCGAGTTGGTCGCGGAAGATTTCGGCCTCGCCAATGTGGCCCACCACATCGTTGCCTCCGCGCGGCGGATAACCGACCTCCATCTGGCGGGCGATGCGTTTAAGGTGAGTGATGAAGACCTGTCGGTCGGCCGGCGTAAGCAGCGGATAACACCAGTCGTAAACTATCGCGGCGGTGTGGAGCGTCGCGCCCATCGAACGAGTGATATCCTGCACTTTCGGATAGGTTACTGAGGGCAGTACTTTAAGCATCAGCGCAACCGCTCGCCGTCCCATTTCAATATCACCTTCGCACAGGTAACGCACCGCGCACGCCTCAATTCGGGCATGCAAAATCGCATCGTAGGTGGTCCCGTTCTTGTCTGGCAAAGTGCCATCCCAAGTGAGTTCGGACGACTCTTTGACCACATTGGCATAATCGGCAAAAGACTTCTGCCGCAGGCGTTCACCGAATACCTTGACCGTGTCCGGACGCACATAGAGTCGCGGATGTCCCGCCGGAGGCGTCACCGGCGGAGGGGGTGGCGGCCAAGGCACTTGCGCGTGCGCCGACCAGGCGAGGCAACTAAGGACAATGAGGAGAAAGATACGCATTTTGAAGGATAGCTGAATATTGAGAGTGAACCAGCGGGGCCGCGCTGCGGCGGGCAAGTTTATGGGACTTTATGAGCCACGGTTATTGGGGAGACGATATCGCTTCGATGGTTACCCGCAGGTCCGAGGCTGGCGAAAACTCAACCAGGCCTAAACCCGACGTCAGGTAGACTTGGTGTTCACCGGGGGCGTCGGTAAGCACCTGTTCACTTCGGGCGGAGTTGCACAGCCATTGTCCGGTTGCCAACCCGGTAACCAAGACTTGAACTGGAGACAAAGAAGCGGAGAGCTCGAGCCGCCTCGATAACAAAGGGGGGGCACGCGGGAAGACCATCCGCCAGCCGGACGACTCAATACCGAGTCGTTGGTTCGCTTCCAAACGATTAACCGGCAGTGGTTTACCCGTGACCCGCGAATCCATGATCTGCAACGCAACCATGGAGCTATCATCATTACTGGCTGACTGTTACGCCCGCTTCGGTGGTGGAGTAAGTCAGCCGATGTCATCCTTTGCGGGGTCGATTGAGCATGAACCAGCCTTGTGGCTGTGAGAGCGAGAACAGGTAGTCGAAAGCGGGTCTGAGCGAAAGCGGTCATGGATTTAGGGGGCGAATCAATGAAGAGGGGTGCCTATCCCAATCACGATAAATCAATCGGCGTGAATCGGCGGGGTACGATAGATCACCCCTGAATCCTAGCGACCGTCAGCTTTTGGGTTAAAGCGCGCTGTCACTCTCTCATTAGAGTTGAGAGCCAAAAAGGGGGATTGCCGCGTCCGTCCCATCGGTCCGCCCTGGGCCGCTGCGCGTCTGGCATGACTTTAATCCAAGCACTCCGCGGAAATGGCCAACCCCGCGCCCATCCCGTACCCGCGCAAGATCCGCCGAGCCTCCGCCAACCTGTGCGCAGCCCCACTACGCGTTTTTTGGCATCTTGGGGCTGCCCCTTCTGGCCTTATTGCCAGCTCGGCACCTAGACCCATGAAATCTTCCGGTTCCGGATCTTCCTTTACCCCTCGCTATGTAACGTGTGACGCCAACGAGGCTGTCGCTTCCGTCGCCTATCGGCTCAACGAGTTTATCGCGATCTACCCCATCACTCCGTCCTCCTCGATGGCCGAGTCGTGCGATGAATGGGCGGCGGCCGGCAAAAAAAATCTCTGGGGGCAGGTTCCTCTCGTTACCCAGCTGCAATCCGAAGCTGGCGTGGCTGGCGCCGTCCACGGAGGGCTCTTGGGTGGCGCGCTCACCACCACGTTCACTGCATCGCAGGGTCTCCTGTTGATGATCCCTAATCTCTACAAAATCGCCGGCGAACTCCTGCCGCTCACCTTGCACGTCTCGGCCCGCGCCATCGCCGCCCAGGGCTTGTCCATTTTCGGCGATCACTCGGATGTCATGGCCTGCCGCGCCACCGGTTTCGCGCTGCTATGCTCCAATAACGGCCAGGAAGCCCAAGACCTCGCCCTCGTCGCCCATGCGGCGAGTAACCGCTCGCGTATCCCGTTTATCCATTTCTTCGACGGCTTCCGTACCTCCCATGAGGTTTCCAAAATCGCCACCCTCTCAGACGACGATATTCGCGCCGTCATCAGCGAGGAGGCTATCGCCGAGTTCCGCACGCGCGCCCTCTCGCCCGACAAACCCGCCCTGCGTGGCACCGCGCAGAATCCCGACGTGTATTTCCAGGGACGCGAAACGGTTAACACGTTCTACGCCCAATTGCCCGCCATCGTGCAGGGCGAAATGAACCGCCTCGCCGAGGTCACCGGCCGCCAGTACCGGCTCTACGAATACCACGGCCACGCCCTAGCCGATCGAGTGATCATCGCCATGGGCAGCTCGATCGAAACCATCACCGAAACGGTGAACTGGTTAGTCTCCCGCGGTGAAAAAGTCGGCGTTCTGGCCGTGCGTCTTTTCCTTCCGCTGGATGTGAAAGCGTTCCTCGCCGCGTTGCCGACCACCGTGAAGTCCATCGCCGTGCTCGACCGCACCAAAGAGCCTGGTTCCCTCGGCGAACCGCTCTTCCTCAACGTCGTCTCGGCCATCGCGCAAAACCCCGGCACCTTTGCCACCGCCCCGCGCATCGTCGGTGGTCGCTACGGACTCGGTTCCAAGGAGTTCACCCCTGGCATGGTGCGCGCCGCGTTTGCCAACCTCCTCCACTGCGAACCCAAAAACCATTTCACCCTCGGTATCGTCGACGACGTCTCCGGCACCTCGCTCGACTACGACGAAAACTTCGATCTCGAAGCCTCCGACGTGCGCCGCTGCGTGTTCGTTGGACTCGGGGCCGACGGCACTGTCGGGGCCAATAAAAACTCCATCAAAATCATTGGTGAACAGACCGACAATTTCGCCCAGGGCTACTTCGTTTACGACTCCAAGAAATCCGGTTCGGTCACCACTTCCCACCTGCGCTTTGGCCCGCGTCCGATTCAGGCCCCGTACCTGATCCGCCACGCCGATTTCGTGGCGTGCAGCCAGTTCACCTTTGTCGGTCGCCAGAAGATTTTGGATTACGCCGCCCCCGGCGCGACCGTGTTGCTCAACTCACCGCATTCCGCCGCCGAGACCTGGGCGTTGTTGCCCCGCGAATGGCAGGAAACGTTGATCACCAAAAAACTGCGCCTGTTCGTCATCGACGCGACCTCCGTCGCCCAAGCCAGCGGCATGGGCCGTCGCACCAACACCGTCTTGCAGACGTGTTTCTTCGCTCTTTCCGGTGTGCTCCCTCAGGCCGAAGCCATCAAGCAGATCAAAAAAGCCATCGAGAAAACCTACGGCCGCAAGGGCGAGAAGATCGTCCAGATGAACTACGCCGCGGTCGACGCAGCGCTCGCCGGTTTGGCCGAGGTGGTCATTCCTTTCGCCGTCGATACGACCGCCGTCACCTCGCTTGCCCCGACGTACCCCGGCGCCTCCGAGTTCGTCCGTAATGTCACCGTGCGCCTGCTCGCCGACGACGGCGATCGCCTGCCGGTGAGCGCGATGCCCATCGACGGCTGTTGGCCGACCGGCACCACCCAGTTCGAGAAGCGCAACATCGCCCTCGAAATTCCCGTCTGGGATTCCGCCCTCTGTATCCAGTGTAACAAGTGCGCGATGGTCTGCCCCCACGCCGCCATTCGCCCCAAGTTCTATCCCGCCTCCGCACTCGAAGGCGCGCCCGAGGGTTTCGCCTCGACCAAGTTCCGCTCCAACGAGTTTTCCGGCTACCTCTACACGCTCCAGGTCGCGCCCGAGGATTGCACGGGATGCTCCCTTTGCGTGCAGGTTTGTCCGGCCAAGGACAAATCCAACCCGCGCCACAAAGCCATCGACATGGGCGAGCAGCCGCCCTTGCTCGCCAAAGAACGCGCCAACTGGGACTTTTTTCTCAAGTTGCCCGAGGCCGACCGCACCAAGATCGACACCTCCACGGTCAAAGGTTCGCAGTTCCTGCAACCGCTCATGGAGTTCTCCGGTGCCTGCTCGGGCTGCGGTGAGACGCCTTACCTCAAGTTGCTCACCCAGCTTTTTGGCGACCGCCTGATCATGGCCAACGCCACCGGTTGTTCGTCCATCTACGGCGGCAACTTGCCCACCACGCCGTATTGCAAAGACAACAACGGCCGCGGCCCGGCTTGGGCTAACTCCCTGTTCGAGGACAACGCCGAGTTTGGCCTCGGTCTGCGCCTTGCCGCTAATCAGCGCCTGGAAACTGCCCGCAAGCTCCTGAAGTTGCACGCGACCGACGTCGGTCTTGAGCTCGCGGAGGCGATTCTTAATTCGCCGCAGGCCTGCGAAGCTGACTACGCCGCCCAGCGCGAGCGTGTCATTGCCCTGCGCGCCGCGCTCAAGCCGCTGGCCTCACCCACCTCCAGTCGACTCGCGGCTTTGGCCGACGACTTGGTTAAGAAAACCGTGTGGACCATCGGTGGCGACGGCTGGGCTTACGACATCGGGTACGGCGGTCTGGATCACGTCCTTGCTTCCGGTGCCAACGTCAAAGTCCTCGTGCTCGACACCGAGGTTTATTCCAACACCGGTGGCCAGTCCTCCAAGTCCACGCCCATGGGTGCGGTCGCCAAATTTGCCTCAGGCGGCAAAGCCACATCCAAGAAGGACCTCGCCCTCATCGCCGCGCAATACGGCCATGTTTACGTCGCCAAGATCGCCTTTGGCGCCAAGGACAGCCAGACGGTCCAGGCGCTGCGCGAAGCCGAGGCCTATCCCGGTCCCGCGCTCATCATCGCCTACTCGCACTGTATCGCCCACGGCTACAGCCTACATCAGGGCCTTGATCAGCAAAAACTCGCGGTCGATACCGGCTACTGGCCGCTTTTCCGCTACGACCCGCGCCTTGCTGAAGCCGGCCAGACCCCGCTCAAGCTCGATTCAGCTCCGCCCAAGACCGACTTGTCCAAGTTCATGGCCAACGAAACGCGTTTCGGGATTTTGAAAAACATCGACCCTGCCCGCGCCGAGGTGCTCGCCGCCCAGGCTCAAGCCGAGGTTCGCCGCCACTACGCGCACTACCAGCACCTGGCTGAACCCGTAAAAGTCGTGGCCGTTACGCCCGCTAATCCTGCCGCTCCGTCCGACACGAAACCCGCTGCACAGTAATCCCGCGACTCCGCACTCCCGTCATGAATTTAGAAACACAATACCTCGGCCTCACCCTGCGAAATCCCCTCGTCGTAGGTGCTTCGCCTTTTTGTGATAACCTCGATGCAAGTAAGCGGCTTGAGGAAGCCGGTGCGTCCGCGATCGTCATGCACTCGCTGTTCGAGGAGCAAATCGACCTCGAACAACAGGCGCTGATTCACCACATGGAAACCCCGGCCGAAAGTAATTTCGAGGCGACTTCCTACTTCCCTCATTACGACGATTATCAGCTCACTCCCGATACCTACCTGCGCGCGTTGGTGCGGCTCAAATCCGGCTTGTCCATTCCGGTGATCGCCTCGTTGAACGGCCGCCGTCTGGGAGGCTGGGTCAATTACGCCCGCCAATTGGAGTCTGCCGGTGCTGATGCGCTGGAACTGAATACATATCAGCTCGCCACCGATCCTGATGTTTCCGGTGAAGACATTGAAACAGAAATCCGCTCCATCGTGCGCGCTGTCTCCGATGCCGTGCATATTCCCGTTTCGGTTAAACTTTCGCCATTCCATGCTTCATTGGCGCATTTTGCCGCCTCGCTGGAGCAACAAGGTGCGTCAGGCCTGGTCCTTTTTAACCGGTTTTTCCAACCCGATTTCGACATTGATGAACTTGAAGTGGTGCCCCGTCTCAAGCTCTCGTACTCGTCCGAGTTGCTGCTACGTCTGCGCTGGCTCTCCATCCTTTCGCCAAAGCTCAAAGGCTCGCTGGCGTGCAGCGGCGGAGTGCATACCCCCGACGACCTGATCAAGTCGATTCTCGGTGGCGCCCATGTGGTGCAGATCGTCTCGGTGCTGCTTGAACATGGCCCCCGCACGATCCCGGTTCTTCTTGATGGCCTGACGAGTTGGATGAAAGAGCATGGCCATGAAGATCTCTCGACCATGCGCGGTGCGCTGAATCTAAAACGCTGCCCGGACGCAGCCGCCCACGAACGAGCCAATTATATCAAGATTCTCCAAAGCTGGAAAATCTGAGGTCGGAGCCGGAGTTCGTCGAAAACCAAGGGCGCGGCAAAGCCGCGCCCATTTTTGTGCCTGCACGCTTAACCGGGGTGGACGTGGAAGGCACGGAGTGGAAGCAGGACCCAGCAAGAAAGCCCGGTTCGTTTTAGTCGCCTATTCTGCGGATCGGAATCCATGCAATCCGAGTAATCTGTGGTCAAAGGATCGGCAATTAACCACGGAGTGCACGGAATGCACGGAGTGGAAGCAGGACGCGGCAAGAGCCCCCGGTTCAAATTAACCGCCTTTTTCGAGGATCGGAATCCATGCAATCCGAGCAATCTGTGGTCAAAGGATCGGAGGTTAAGGGGCAAAGCGTGCGAGGGGATTTGGGTGGGATCGGGCAGGGGAGCCGCCACTGCGGTTTCCGGGGCAGTTCTCGCTTTGCTTTTCGGTTTCCGCTGTTCAATAACCGCAGGTCTTGAATCTCATCGATCGCTACCTTTTGCGCGAGTGGCTGAAAATGCTCGGGCTCGTGCTTGCCGCCACCCTCGGCTTGCTGCTCATGCAGGCGATGTTTGAGGATTTCCGTGACCTGCTGTCCAACGGGGCCCGGTTCACCGACGTGGTCATTTACTACATGATCAAGTTGCCCAGTTACCTGTCGGTCGTGCTGCCGCTGGCTCTGCTGGTTTCGCTGCTCTACACCCTGGGCCAATTGCACCGCAATAATGAGATCACCGCCATGCGCGCGGCGGGCGTGGGCTTGTTTCGCATTACGCGCGGCATCTGGGCCGTGGGCGTGCTCCTGTGCGGGGTAATGTGGTATATCAACGCCACGGTGATCCCGTGGTCGATGGAGGAAGCCCGGGCGATCAAGGACGATATCGCCTATCGGCACGCTTCCAAAAACCTCACGGTCCAGCACCTTGGAGTGAAGCCGAATGTTGCCTTCGATAACCGCAAGGATGGGCGCATGTGGTTTTTTAATCGTTACGGCCAATTCAGCCGCCGCGGTTATGGGGTTACGGTGGTGGAACTCGATAGCCAACGCCGCGAAAAATCGCGTCTGCTGGCGCGCGAGGCCTCACGCGACCCAGTGCGTGGCGGGTGGGTGTTTCGCGATGGTCGCGAGCTCACTGTTAATGCCGAGGATGGTGAGGTAGAACGCTCCAAATTGTTTACCGAATTGCGCCGGCCGGATTGGGACGAAGATCCCGCGCTCATGCTCATTTTTGATGCCAAGCCCCAGAACCTTTCCTTCACGCAACTCCAGCGCATCATCGCCTTTTTCTCTGTCGACGATAACCCCAAGTTGAAGGCCTATCAGGTGCGCTATTATGGGCTACTGGCGGACACGCTGGGACCGCTGATCATTATCGCTCTGGCCATACCCTTTGCGGTGAGCGGGGTGCGGGTTAACCCAGCCGTCGGTGTGACCAAGTCGCTCGGTCTTTTTGTGGTCTATTTTATCCTGCTTAAAGTCAGCTCGACGCTCGGCGGCCGCGACGTAATTCCAGTGTTATGGGCGGCGCTGCTTCCGAGCCTTACTATGTTTGGCGCGGGGCTGTTCTTTTTGGCCCGCGTGCGCTGAGTCGGCTGCGGTGGCGTCCGGCGTGGTTTGCGCCGCCGTCGTGGACGCGGGCGATGGATTTGCGAGGGAAGGTGATGGTGCGAGCGGTGAATCGTCGCTGAAATCGTTAACCACTCCGGCGTAGGCCTTGTCCTGTTTATAAATCTGCAGGATGCGCCCGTGTTCGAAGTCAGTGGTCGGGAAAATTTGAGCAGGCTCGCCGGGCAGGAAAATCCCCGTGTAGGAACGCTGGCGGTCCACTAAGCGGCGAATGACAATCATGGGGGGGTGATGAGTCGCTATTAATTGATTGAGGTGTCCCGACTTTACAAGAATGCAGGGGGGGGAATCAGCGAGAGCGAAGCATCTCGGTATTTTAGCACCTACCATCCATCGTCATTTTTTTTGCGCATATTTCCCAAGGACTAAGAAAAGTGCAAAGAGTTAACCACGGATTACACGGAAAGCGCAGAGTGCGAGCAGGACACGGCAAGAAAGCCGGGTTCGTTTTAGCTACCTCTTCTGCGGATCAAAATCCATGCAATCAGAGCAATCTGTGGTTAAAGGAGCAGAAGTTAACCACGGAGTACACGGAAAGTGCAGAGTGGGAGCAGGACACGGCAAGAAAGCCGGGTTCGTTTTAGCTACCTCTTCTGCGGATCGGAATCCATGCAATCAGAGCAATCTGTGGTTAAAGAAGCGGAGGTTAACCACGGAGTGCACGGAATGCGCAGAGTGGGAACAGGTCTCGGTAAGCGAGGTTGGGGTAAATGAATCGCCTTTCCCGAGGATCAGAATCCATGCAATCAGAGCAATCTGTGGTTAAAGGAGCGGAGGTTAATCACGGAGTGCACGGAATGCGCTGAGTGGGAGACTATTTTTTCTACATCCCGTCTATTCGGGGCGATTAATGGTCAAAGCCTGAATATGGAACTAAACGAACTCACCGAGAAAATCATTGGGGCAGCACATAAGGTTCTCTTCGCGCTCAAGCCCGGACTCGACGAGAAGCTTTACGAGCGAGCCCTGGCTATTGAACTCAACAAGCAAGGCCTACGCTCCAAGTGCCAACAACCGTTTGAGGTTTACTACGATGGACATCTCATTGGCACACTCCTCCCTGATTTGATCGTCGAGGGTCGTGTGATCGTTGACCCCAAAATCGTGACCGCTTTCAACGACACTCATCTTTCACAGATGATTGGATACCTTAAGATTACGGGGCTGAAGACCGCGCTACTCCTTAACTTCAAATATTCGTGTCTAGGCATTAAACGTGTCTCCAATTGACGCCTTGGGCAAATGGGCGAGTTCTCCAAAGACATAATCCTAAATACGGCAGTAGGCTTTCACCACGGATTACAGATGGCACAGATGAAGCAGGTCACGCGTCAAATGCCGCTGACCCCGAATTCACCCGCAGGGGGAGTGAATTGAGTTCTGCAAGGCCTTAGTAATCCGTGTTTATCTGTGAAATCCGTGGTTCAACTGCTTTTTCTAGGATAATAGGTCGGCCAACCCTTACCTGCGTAACCGCCAACCCGAGTTCAATCATCAGTCAGGGTATGACAATAATGGCCTGTGGACGTTGGTGAAGTGCTTAAATCGATTGAGCCTACCTTTCCGATCGTGAACAGAGCGGGATCGCGGCGTGGAATCAATGTCCGCAGATGCAGACGTACTCTGGGTTTTTGCATCCCGGGCAGGTAGCCGTATTGAGATTAAAGCGTGCGACGGACGCTTTCGCTTCTGGCGTCGCTTTGATCTGCACCACTGTGGGGAAGTCGTTGCCCTCAGGAAGCACGGCATCGGAGAGCAGGCTGTTGCCGGTTTTGGTAAACTTCAGCGTGGTAGGTGCTGCTCGGGTGCCCGTGGTTACCGTGACGACCTGGTCGGCGGGAGCTACGGGTTTGCCGTCAGCGCCAATAAAGGTGATCTGCACCTTGCGCTCCGCGGTGACGAGGAACTCGGCGGGTGGCTTGCTCTTGGTGAGCATGCGGCCGCGATTAGGGCCGGCGGTGATGGTTTCGTGAGCGGTGGCGAAGTTTGCACTCAGGGCGAGTGCGGCAATAGCGATGATACGGAGGAGTTGGTTTTTCATAGTAGTAGAATGACGCGAGGTCGTTTGGTTGGTTGGTTAATTAGATCGTGACAGGAAATGGGTGAAAAAAGGGCTGGTTTATTGCGCGGCGGCTGCGCCACGAGCGAGCGCTTGCTCGGCAGCACGGCGGCCGAAGGTGTAGAAGAGCAGCGGTGTCACCAAAAAATCGAGCAGCGTCGAGGAGACTAGCCCGCCCACGATGACCACTGCGACCGGATGGAGGATTTCTTTGCCGGGTTGGTCGCCTGCGAGCACCAGCGGTATCAACGCAATGCCGGCCGCAAGCGCCGTCATCAGCACAGGTACCATGCGCTCCAACGTCCCGCGAACCACCATCTCGCGAGTGAAGCCGAGCCCCTCGTGTTTCATCAGGTGCAGGTAGTGCGAGATCATCATTATGCCGTTGCGCGCCGCGACTCCACCCACAGCTATAAACCCGACGAGCGTGGCGATGCTGATGTTGTCGAGTTTGAGCCAGGTGAACACCAGCCCACCGACCAGCGCCAAGGGAATGTTGATCATCACCTGCAGCGCTAGTGACCAGCTTTGAAAATAGCCGTAGAGCAGGAAAATGATCACCGCGAAC
>CANIXX010000010.1 GCA_947471115.1 Opitutaceae bacterium
CGTCGTTTTTTTGCAACACGCGGCGAATTTTCGCCAACTCGTCCAAAAGGTGCCCCTTGGTGTGTAACCGTCCTGCTGTATCGACGATTAGGTAGTCGCAGCCGCGCGCTTTGGCGGCTTTCCAGGCATCGAAAGCCACCGCAGCCGCATCAGCGCCGGTGTGGCTGGCGATGATGGGTAACTCCAGGCGCGTGGCCCACGCCTTCAGCTGCTCGACGGCGGCGGCACGGAAGGTGTCGCAGGCGGCCAGCATCACCGACTTGCCGTCCTGCTTGAGTAACCAGGCGAGTTTGGCCGACGAAGTGGTTTTACCGGAGCCGTTAACACCGATCATCACGATCACCGTGGGAGCGGCGGCGGCCGGCTTGAGTTCGCCCTCGCTGCCCGCCAACACGCGCCGGAGCACCGCCGAACCGATGGCGGCGGCCTGCTGACCGCGCAGGTCTTTATCCTTTTTGTAGGCGGCCTTGATCTCGCCCAAAATCTCATCGGTCGTGGCCACGCCGAAATCGGCGGTGTAGAGCGCCTCTTCGAGCGTCTCCAGCGACGATGCGTCGATGGAGCGACCGCCGAAAATCCCGCGCGTGGTCTCGCTGATCGCCGCGACCGTCTTGGCCAGGCCGTCTTTGAATTTCTTAAAAAGTCCAAACATGGGAGTAAGCCTCGACGTTGGCGGAGGGCGCGCGGCGAGGCGGCGGTTAACTTATTCCGGCTTCTCGACCTTGCGGGAATCGCGGCCGAGTTGGTCCTTGAGCCGGTCGAGGATGCCGTTGATGAAGCGTTTGGCGTCGGTGTTGGAAAACAGTTTCGACAGGTCGATGGCCTCGTTGATGGAGACAACCGGCGGGATGTCTTTGCGGTAAACCATTTCAAAAATCGCCAAGCGCATGATGGCGAGGTCGATCTTGGCGATGCGGTCGAAATCCCAGTTGTGGGCAAGGGCGCGGATGCGCTCGTCGATGGCGTTGGAGTTCTCGACCACGCCGTTGATCAGCTCCTCGCCAAACGCGTAGTGCTCGCGCGGCTTTTCCTGGGTTTGCAGGAAGGTGCAGATGTCGTCCGAGAGGTTGGTGGGCTTGTTGATACTCCAGGCGAAAAGGTACTGGAGGGCGGCCACGCGACCATCGCGACGCTGGGCAAAAAGGGCTTTGTTACTGCTCATTTGGAAAGGGATTTGTTGAGTTCGGCCATGGCGAGGGCGGCGCGGGCGAACTCGGCGCCGCGGTTGATTTTACCCAGGCAACGGTCGTCAGCCTGCTTCTGGTTTTCGGCGGTGACCACGCCGTTGATGATCGGGGTGAACGAGTCGAGCGACACGCGCTGGAGGCCCTGCTGCGAAGACTCGGCGACGAGCTGATAGTGAATGGTGTCGCCACGGATGATGACGCCGAGGGCGACGACCACATCGAGTTTTTTGGCGGCGAGCAGGAGCTGGGCGGCGCTGGGCAGCTCGTTGGCGCCGGGAACGCGGATGACCGTGATTTTTTTGGGTTTCACGCCGGCCTCGATCAAGTGGGCCTGAACCTGGTTCACAAGGGCATCGACGAGGGTCGGATTGTAGCGCGAGGCTACGATACCGATGGAAAAAGGGGCGCCGTTAACGGGCTGAAGCGAAGGAGCGTCGAGACTCATGAGAAAGAAGTAAACGAAAGGTGTGCGAAGCCCGCCCGCTTGCGGCAACCTATTTTCCACCCGACGCCAAAAGTGGCGCGCACGGGTGCCGGCTTAGGTTTTGCGGGCTGTTTTGGGCCGTCCCATGCCTTCGACGAGCTCAGCGACAAGGGGATTGGGGAAACGCCGGCTCGGGGTAATCGCGTAAAAGGTCTCCAAAATCTGCGTAATCCGGTGGGTTTCCACCAGTACGCCGCTCTCGATTTCATCGCGCACCACCACCGGCGGCACCAGCGCCAGCCCCTCGCCCTCGCGCGCCAACAAACGCAACATCGCCATGTCGTCCACCTCGGCCATCACCCGAGGCCGAGCGCCCGCCGCCGCTGTCAGTCGGTCGAAGGCAGCGCGGGTGTTACTCTCCATACTCGGCAAGATCACCGGCACATCCCGAAAATCCTCAGGGAATCGCAGCTTTTTCTTTTTCCACGCCGGCACGCCCACCAAACTGACCGCCTGCTCCGCCAACAGATGACTGTGCCAGGGCCGCTCCGCATCGCGCCGCGCCGCCTGATTGGACAACACGAGGTCAACATCGTGGGCGTGCAACGCCACCAGCAACTCCCGCTGCGAGCCCGAGCGGATGACCACCTCAACCTCGGCGCGGTGCAGGGCCGGGCGGAGAAACTCTAACTGGAAATTGCGCGATAGAGTCGCCACCGCGCCCACCCGCAGCACTTGGCGGCCGCCCCGCTGGCGGTGCTGCATCACATCGACCAGTTCCTCGCCGGCCCGCCCGATCGTCTCCGCGTAATCGAGCGCCAACCGCCCCGCCTCGGTGAGGGTAAGCCCCCCTCGGCCGCGTTCGAAGAGCGGGTGCCCGAGGCTTTCCTCGAGTTGCTTCAGCTGCACGCTCAAAGCCGGGACCGACAGGTTCAGCTTCTGGGCGGCCCGGGTGAGATTGAGCTCCCTGGCGATCACTCGAAAATAGCGGAGATGGTGATAGTTTAAGAACATGATCAGACTTAAGTAAAAGTTAACGATTTGTTCTAAAGCTTATAATTCACTAAAAGCTTAAAAGTGATTAGTGTTTATCCATGCGCTCGTTTCTTCCCTTCCTTTTAGCGGCCATCCCGCTCCTGCCACTGGTCGCCGGCCTCTTCGCCCGCGGCAGCCTGCCCGCAGTCGCCGGACAGCTCACCACCTTGGCGGCGCGTCTCTCCGCCCTGCTCGCCGTCACCGCGGCCATCTTCCTGCTGGTCGATGGCCCCTCCACCGCCCGCTGGCTGCCGTTCGGGCAGGATACCGGCCTGACGGTCTTCTTAAGGCTCGATGCCATCTCCGTGGTGATGGCGGTGCTAGTGTCCTTCCTCGGCGCGATTGTTTTAAAGTTCTCGCAGCACTACATCTCGGGTGACGCCGGCCAAGCGCGGTTCTTTTCCTGGATGAGTCTGGCGCTGGCCTCGGTGCTCACGGTCGTGTTGTCCAACCACCTGCTGGTCATCGCGGCCGCTTGGGTGATGACCAGCCTAAGCCTCCACCGGCTGCTGCTCCACTATCCGGGGCGGGCCGGGGCGCTTTTCTCCGCCCGCAAAAAGTTCGTGGTCAGCCGGCTCGCCGATGTTCTCCTGCTCGCGGCGGCCGTGCTGCTCTACCGCAGCCATGGCACCTGGGAACTCGACACGCTGTTCGCCGCGGTTGCGGCCGGAAAGACCGAAGGGCTGCCGCTGGTGGGCTTCCTGATCGTCGGCTGCGCCGCGTTGAAATCCGCCCAGTTCCCCTTCCACAGTTGGCTGCCCGACACGATGGAAACGCCCACCCCGGTGTCGGCCTTCATGCATGCGGGCATTATTAACGCGGGCGGCTTCCTCGTGATCCGGCTTTCCCCCCTGCTGGTCCACGCCCCCGCCGCGCTCACCACCCTGGCGCTGCTCGGCGCGCTCACCGCCGCGTTCGCCGCGGTCGTCATGCTCGCCCAGCCCAGCGTGAAACGCGCCCTGGCCTACTCCACCATCGCGCAGATGGGCTTCATGATGCTGCAATGCGGACTCGGTGCCTACGGGTTGGCGCTGCTTCACATCGTCGCGCACTCGCTCTACAAGGCCCATGCCTTCCTCACCGCCGGCTCGACGATCGGCGCGGTGCCACGGGCCGCGATTAAACTCAAAACCCCCGCGCTCACCCTCGGCGTCCTCGGCGGGGCCCTGCTGGTCGCCGGTGGAGCCACCGCTCTGCAAGCGCTCGCCCCCGCCGCCCCCCTCCACCTCGGGGTTTTCGCGGTGGTCCTTGCGCTCGCCCTCGCCTACGGTCTGGCCCGCACCTGGTCAACGGGCGGCGGCACGCGGACTTCGCTACGCGGCATAGCGGTCGCCGCAACCATCGCGCTGGCCAGCCTCGGGCTCCATGCAGGCGCGAGTGCGCTCTTCACCGATCTGCCTGCGGTAAGCCCCGAGCCGGTGGTCCTCGCCCTGGTCGGCGGCGTGTTTGTCGCCCTCTTTATCTTCCAGTCGCTACTCTGGCGAGCAGCCCACTACGCCCTCGGCCGCCGCCTCTATGTGCACGCCCTTAACGGCTTCTACCTGGGCACCTACGCCAACCGCCTGCTCGGGGTGCTCTGGCCCCGCCGCCAAGCAGCTTAACCCGCCCCACGACCCACTTTAATCACCACGACTGCTCCGCTCTCCACCATGACCACTTCCTGCCTACCCGCTCCCGCCCTCGCCCCCATCATTGCCGAAGCGCTCACCCGCATCCCGCCGCTGTGGCCGCTCAAACACTTCGTCGCCGTCAACCCCTTCGTCGGCCTCATCGACCGGCCCTTCTCCGAGGCTTGCAGCCTGCTCCAGCGCACCGTCGGCGCAGCCCCGCTCCAATCGCCCGCCGAGTACCTCGCCGCCTACCGCTCCTGGTCGATTGCGCAACAGGACCTGGAGGCCGCCGCCGATAGCGAATGGACCCCGCAACGCCTCCTCGCTGTTCTCGAAAACACCCAGTCGGCCCCGGCGCTCCTGCCCATCGCCACGGTCGCCGACTTGCTCGACCAGGAGCGCCCGCGCGCCCACTGGAGCGTCTTTGTCGTCGATGAGATCTCCAAATGGTGCGCCATCACCTTCGATGAAAATCAGACCACCTGGAACTCGCCGTGGAAATCCCTCGGCCTCTACGCCTCCTGGCGCGACGCCTCCCTCCACGACCGCAACCCCGAGGCCTTCGGACTGACCGGCTATCGCGCCTTTGTTGCCAGCCTGCCCACCGACGCCGAGGCCTGCATCGAGCACTGCTTGCAGATCCTCAGCCCGCAAAAAATCGACCTCACCGACTTCCTCCATCGCCAACTCGCCACGATTTCCGGCTGGGCCGGCTACATCCAATACCTGGTGCGCGAAGACGCCTTGCGGGGCCGGAGCAACTCCGCGTTGCACCAGTTGCTCGCCCTCCGGCTCGCCTACGACGCCGCCCTGTTCACTGCGTTCGCCAACGACGGGGTTTTCCGGGCCGATTGGCGCAACCAGAGCGCGCCCGACTGCGACCGGGAACTGCTCACGGCGCTCACCCGCTGGCAACTCGCCTACGAGATCGGCTATCAGCGCAACCTCGCCCACGCCCTCGTGGCCCAACCGTCCGCGCAGCCGCAGGCACGGCCGGCCGCCCAGGCTGTCTTCTGCATCGATGTGCGCTCCGAGATTTACCGGCGCCACCTTGAAACCGCCCTGCCCGGAATTCAAACCGGTGGTTTCGCCGGTTTCTTTGGATTCCCCGTCGCCCACCAACCGGCCGCCGCCCCCGCCGGCGCGCGTTGCCCCGTGCTGCTGGTGCCGCCTGTCGATACCTGCGAGCCGCTCAGTGCCGCCGACGCCGCCGTCGCCAGTGCCGACGCGGCCGAAGCGGGAGCCTGGAAGGCGTTTCAAAACTCCGCCACCTCCTGCTTCTCCTTCGTGGAATCCGCCGGCCTGGCCTTCGGTGCGGTCCTCGGCAAAACCGCGCGCCCGGTTAGCCCGTCCTGCTCACGGGTCGCGCCGGATTTCAAGTCGGCATCACCCGAGACCCGAGCCACGCTCGCCGAAGGGGCGCTGCGCAACATGAGTCTCACCCAAAACTTCGCCCGCCTCGTGCTCATCTGCGGCCACGGCAGCCAAAGTGCCAACAACCCCTACGGCTCGGCGCTGGACTGCGGTGCCTGCGGCGGCCACGCCGGCGACGTCAACGCCCGGCTCGCCGCAGCGACCTTCAACGACCCTCAGGTGCGCGCCAGCCTCGCTCTCAAGGGCATCGCGATCCCCGCCGACACCGTCTTCGTGGCCGGCTTGCACAACACCGCCACCGACGACGTCACCCTGTTCGACCTTGAGCGGGTGCCAGCCAGCCACGCCGGTTTTCTCGACCAGCTCCAAACCGCGCTGCGTGTCGCCGGCACCCAAACCCGGCGGGAGCGCGCCCCCAAGCTCGGGCTCGCCGACGTACCAGCCGAGCAAATCGACGCAGCGGTGCGCGAGCGCGCCTTCGACATCTCGCAAGTGCGGCCCGAGTGGGGCCTGGCTAACAATGCCGCGCTGATCGTTGCCCCGCGCAGCCGCAGCGCGGCGCTCAAGCTCGATGGACGCACCTTCCTGCACGACTACGACGCGGCCGCTGACACCGAGAACAAGGTCCTTACGCTGATTCTCTGCGCACCGGTGGTGGTCGGCAGCTGGATCAACCTCCAGTACTACGCCTCCCGCGTTGACCCACAGCGCTACGGTGGCGGCAACAAGATCCTCCACAACGTCGTCGGCGGCATCGGCGTGATCGAGGGCAACAGCGGCGACCTCAAGGTCGGGTTGCCGCTCCAGTCGATTCACGACGGCGAAAAGTTTGTCCACGAGCCACGGCGCTTAACGGTCTTCATCGACGTGGCCCGGGAGCGCATCGAAACAGTCCTAGCCGCGCAGACAGGGGTGCGCCAGCTCTTCGACCACGGCTGGATTCACCTGATCGCGCTCGAAGGCACCCAAGCCTACCGGTACACGCTCGACGGCTGGCAGCCGGTGTAACGCCAAGCCCCAGCCGTTCGGGCAGATCCCGCTGCATTAACCAGAAAGAGTAAACGTAAGCGTTCGAAGGGGCAGTCCGGCCCGGTTTCTGGCGATTGAATCCAACTCCTACTCGGCAGTTGCCGACTCCAGTAAGAAACAGATCTGAGTTAGGCCTTAAGCCAGGAAACCCACGCCGTATAAATCGGGATGCCGATCGCCAGGTTAAACGGGAAAGTAACGCCCAGCGCGGCCGCCACCGACATGCCTGTATTGGCCTCGGGAATCGCCACGCGGATGGCCGCCGGCGCTGCGATATACGACGCACTTGCTGCCAGCGTGGCGAGAATGACCGCGCCACCCTCCGACAACCCGCTGACCAGCCCAATCCAGCCGCCCAGCAACCCGAACAACACCGGTGCCAAAATGCCAAAGCCCAGCAGGAACTTGCCCGCCTTACGGATCTCCGGCAGGCGCAGCGCGGCCACCAGCCCCATCTCCAGAATGAAGAACGAGAGCACCGGCTTAAACGCGTCCACAAACAGCAGGTTATACGGGGCGAAGCGATCCGGACCGGACAGAAAGCCCACCACCATACCCGCAACCAGCAGGAAAACGGAGCGGTTGAGCACAATTTCATGTAACAGAGCACCGTAACTGGGGCGTTTTTGCGCCTTTAGCCCATACAGGAAAATGGCAACCAGGATTGCCGGCACTTCCAGGAGCACCAGCAAGACCGGCATGAAGCCCTCGTGTGGCGTCTGGCTGCGCCGGAGCATTTCCAAAGCCGCCGCAAACGTTACCGCACTGGCTGAACCATAGTGGGCCGCAAGCGAGGCGGCGTCAGCGCGGTTGAGACGCCCCAGCGAGAGCGCGACGAAAAAGGTGATCACCGGCACCACCACGCCAAGCCCCAGCGTGGCCGCCGCCGGCAACGCGATGGTGCCGATCGACACCTGCGCCAGTTGCACGCCGCCCTTTAGGCCAATCGCCAGCAAAAGGTAGGTACTCAGCAGCTGGTAAACCGCGTCGGGCAGCTTCAAATCGGCCTTCAGCAAACCCCCGATAAAGCCAACCGCGAAGAACAGAAACAGCGGATCAAGGAGGTTTTCATTCATATGTATTGGGCCGAAAGCAACGGGCTTGCTGCTGAAAATCAAGTCCGTTGCCAGCGCTCCGGCACTTAAAAGTTTGCCTGCGCAAACAGGCGCCGACGCCGCTGCGGTGCAATTGAACCACTTCCGCCAACCAATTTGGCGGCTCAAAAGCTTGTCGTTGGCACGGGACTGGCAAGAGTGCGCCCCGTTCATGCGTTTTCGGATCACCCACCGCACCCACTACGGCTACGCCGGCTCTGCCACCGAGTCCTTCATGGAGGCCCGGCTAACGCCGCTCACCGACGACTCCCAGCGCCTGCTTTCGCGCCAGCTCGTCACCACCCCAAAGGCGAGCATCCACAGCTACACCGATTACTTTGGCAACGCAGCGGAGTCCTTCTCGATCGCCCAACGTCACCGCGAACTCATTTTGGAAAGCACCTGCGAAGTGGAAACATCCCCCCGCCCACCGCCCCAAATCACGCTCGGCATCACGCTCGCCGAGGCGCGCCAGCTCTACCGCAGCGAGAAGTTAAAACTTTTTGAATTCCTCACGCCCTCCGCCGCGATTCCCCACACTGCCGAAATCGAGGCGCTCGCGCTAAAGCTGTTTAAGATCAGCGCCCCGCTAGGCCCCTCGTTGCTGGGACTCAATCACTGGATAAAAACCCACTTCCGCTACGCCGCGGGCTCGACCCAGATCGACACCCCGGTGGAGACCGCTCTCAAGCAACGCACGGGCGTTTGCCAGGACTTTGCTCAGGTCATGATCGCGGTGCTTCGCGCGGCAGAAATCCCCGCGCGCTACGTCACCGGTTACATCGAGACCGAGACCCAGCGCAAAGCCTCCGAGCTGAAACGCGCCCCGGCGCTGATCGGCGCGAGCGAGAGCCACGCCTGGGTGGAAGCCTACCTGCCGGGCGGCTTCTGGTGGCCGCTCGACCCCACCAACGACTGTGTCGCCGGCGAGCGGCACGTGAAAGTCGCGGTAGGCCGTGATTACCACGACTGCACCCCGACGCGCGGCGTGTTTAAAGGCACCCACACCGAAAAACTCTCGGTCACGGTGCTCATGCAGCGGGTTTGAGCGCCTGAGGCGCTGGGAGCCTAGAGGCGCGGAACTCTCGGCTTAAGCCTGAGCGCTAGCCGGTGGCCCGAAGCCGCTTGAGTAACCCAGTGCGCAGGTCTTCGGTTTGCCAGTAGTTTTCGATCAGTTTCCCGAAAACCGGGTACGCCATCCTGGCGAGCATCCGCCCAGAGATGTTCTTGAGTTGCACGCCACCTTAAAACCGCTGGTCCGCGCCCGCCTCCATCACCCGCATGCCCGCCAGGTCCCGCGCCTCAGCGAGCGCCGCCATTTCTGCGGAGAAATCGTGGATCACGTTCACCGTCGCTTGCGGATTAAACGTAACCCTAAGCACCCCATCGACCACCCGGCATACCGCTTTGAATCCCCTCGCCTCGCCCGGAGCCGGCGTGTAACGCAACGTCAGCCGGTAGGACACCTCGTCCTGGCTTCGCCCGGCCATCGCCGCGCGGTTGAGCTCAATCACCGGTGCCGGCGCTTCATAGCGGATCAGATAAACCTCGAGTCCAGCCACGCACACCGCCACTGCGGCCCGCACCCAAGCCGTCACCCCGCCCCGGCGCAGCTCAGCCGCCCACACCAGCGTGCCCCGTACCCGATTACTGGCCGATACCAGCCACGTGCGTCCCTCCTGCGGCCACCAAATCCAGGCCATCATCAGCACGGCCAAGGCCACCACCAACCCGAAGAAATCGGCCCCGATTCGGGCCGAGCGCCAGCCGCACCGCGATCCAAAGGATAGAAACCGCCACCGCCGCCAAAGCGGCCAACACCACGTCCAATACGGCGCAAGCCGCCTGATTTATCCACCCGAACCCCAGTGTTTTGCCCATCGCAGGACTTCATTGCGGCCACTGCGTAGCCGCAAGCCAAACAACATTGAGCTCTCGCCGAACCCTCAACGTTCAACCCCCGCCAGCCAGTCGAAGCGGTCAGTCAGTTCGCTGGAGTTGGGCCATTGGTCATTGGTCATTAGTCATTGGCCACGCCCCCGTCCCTAGCTCCCCGTGCGCAGACCCGCCTTGAGTGCTCGCCAACGGGCGAGGCGCTCGGCGATCTTCGCTTCAGGGCCGGCCAGCTTCGGCGAATAAAGCGCGAGCGGCTTTTCCAAAAAGTCCTGGCCGGAAATGTTCTCAGGATAGTCGTGCGAATAGCGGTAACCCTTGCCGTGCCCAGCCAGCTTGCTTGCCGCACCGCTTTTGTCGCGCAAGGGGAGCGGCACACCCTGTACCGGCGCGCTGGCGAGCGCCTGTTTGGCCGCCGCCAGCGCCAGAGTCGCCGAATTGCTCTTGGGCGCGCAGGCGATGTGCAGCGTGGCGTGCGCCAGCGCGTACTCGGCCTCGGGTAAGCCCACGAAATCGCACGCCTGATGCGCCGCAACCGCCAAGGGCAACGCCAGCGCATCGGCCAACCCCACGTCTTCGCTCGCCAATATCACCAGCCGCCGCGCGATAAAACGCGGGTCTTCGCCGCCGCCAAGCATCTTGGCCAACCAGTACATCGCCGCATCCGGATCACTGCCACGGCAGCTTTTAATAAACGCCGAAATCGTGTCGTAGTGCTCGTCCTCATCGGCGTCGTAGCGGATGCGCCGTTCGCGGGCGAACACTTCCAGCTCCTTCTCCGTTACCGCCGCGCCTTCGGGTAGCGTCAGCACGATCACCTCAAGGGCGTTGAGAGCGCGACGTAGGTCGCCGTCGCACAGCACCGCTAGGTCGGCCAGGACCTTGGCCTCGGCCGTGCACCCGCGCGCACCCAGCCCTCGGTCGGCGTCGGCCAGCGCCCGTGCCAACACTCCGGATACCGCCTCGGTCGGCAGCGGTTGCAGGCGAAAGAGATGGCTGCGCGAGAGTAGCGGCGGGTTAACGTAAAACCCGGGGTTGTGGGTGGTCGCGCCGATCAGCCGCACGTAGCCTTCCTCGACGTCGGGCAAGAGCAGATCCTGTTGTGATTTATTAAACCGGTGCAGTTCGTCGATGAACAGAAGTGTGGGTGTCTCCGGCGAACGGCGGGCGGTGCTGAGGATTTCGCGCAGCTCGGCCACGTTGGACATGACGGCGTTGATGCGCACAAAACGGCTCTGGGTTTCGTTGGCAATGACCTCGGCAAAGCTGGTTTTCCCACAACCGGGAGGGCCGTAAAAAATCAGGCTGCCGAAGCGGTTGCTTTTGATCAGGCGGGTGAGCAGACCGTCGGCCTGGGTGAGGTGCTCTTGGCCGGCGATATCCGCCAGCAAGCGAGGCCGCATGCGCGCGGCGAGCGGTTGTCCTGCAGGGCGCACCCGGACACCCGTTCCAGCGCTCACGCCAACTCCGGCAGCCGCAGCGGACGGCGAGGGGCCCGAGGCACGCACAGCCGACGGGGTTGGAGAGGCGGTTTCACCAAAAAGATCAGGCTGGTCGGCGGACGACATGGTTGAGCGCTAGGGTGTGGCAGCGGCACCGGCAAGCTTGGCGTAGGCAGGCCCCAAAACACCGTGTGGGCGGGTTCTATCGCAACGACACGGAGGGCGTCCCCGCGCCCTCATTCCCATACGGCATTGAGCCCAATTCTGGCGCACCGAATACGGAAGCCCCGCCCCGCCACGCTATTAGCGAGGACGAGGCACCCACATTAGGCACTCTATTACTAAGCCCCAAGGGCGGTTACTCGGGCTCATAAGAAATGCTTTACGTTGACCGCTGCCGCCGCCCTCAGGCTAGTCTCCACCCCAAAACCACCTACCCCATGAACTTACCAACCCCTCCCGCGTCCACCGCAAGAGACGCCCTGCTGAAAGGCACGCCCCTTAGCGCACCCAAAACCGACCGCCGGCTGGTCCTGATTTGCGGCATCATCCTACTCGCAAGCCTGGGTTCGGTGTATGCGTGGAGCTTTTTCACCAAGCCGCTGTGCGAAAGCTTTGGCTGGTCGAAGATGCAGGTCTCGTGGGTGTTTAGCCTCGCGGTCGCCGGCCTGGGGCTTTCCGCCGCGTACACCGGCCCCAAAGTGTCCAAATTGGGTTCGCGTAAACTGATGTTCCGCTCGGCTGCCTTTTTCGCCGGCGGCTATCTGATTTCCGCCCTCGCGCTCTACCTTAAAAATCTGCCGCTGCTGTATCTTGGCTACGGCTTAATCGGCGGCATCGGCCTGGGCACAGGATACGTCACCGGAGTGACGACCATCGCCGGCTGGTTTCCCGACAAAAAGGGGTTTGCGACCGGCTTGGTGGTGATGGGTTTCGGCATTGGCGCGCTGCTTATGAGCAAGGTTATCGCCCCCTACGCACTGAGTGCCGCCAACAACTCCCTGCCGCACACCTTCCTGTTCATCGGCCTGTCGTTTTGTATCATCATGCCGCTCGCCTGCCTCGGTATCCAAAGCCCGCCCACCGCCACCGGCAACGGCAAACCCGCCACCGTAGCCGAGACCATTCAACACGGCCCCGGCGTGCAGATTAAACTCTGGGTTGTCTGCTTCCTCTACAGTCTGGCCGGCCTTGGCATCATCAGCCTGCAATCGCCCCTATTCCAAAAAATTGCCGGCGACGCGGACCCCTCCTTGGACAAAGCAGTACTGGCCGCATTGGGTGCCACCCTCATCGGCTGGACCTCATTTAGTAACAGTGTCGGCCGCCTGTTCTGGGCGTCGATTTCCGACAAAATCGGGCGCGTCAACGCCTTCATTGCTCTGCTCGCCACGGCCAGCGCAGTGTTCCTGGTTTTGCCCCACGTTTCCTCTCCGTTAATTTATGGTGTTCTGCTCGCCTATACCATCGCCTCGTATGGCGGCGGCTTCGGCACGATACCCTCGCTCATCAGCGACCTCTACGGCCCGAAACGCATGTCGGCGGTTCATGGTAAAATACTCACCGGCTGGGCGACGGCGGGTTTGATCGCGCCGCCCACCTTTGGCTGGCTGATGGACAAATACCCTAACGATGCGGCCAATTACGCCTTTTATGCCTGCGCCACGGTGCTGTTTCTGGCGGCGATCTTAGCGTCCACCTTTGCTTCGTTGCATTTGAAAACCACGGCCACTCCGGCCGTCGACCACGCAGCCGACGATCCAGCTTAAGGCGCAAAGCCAGTGCTGACCTCTCCCCTCAGCACCGGCAAGCGTGTCAGAACGCGCAGGAGTAAGACCAAAAGCTAAATGGTTTTAGACTTTGTTTGGATAAGGGAGGGACGACCTCCGTGTCGTCAGTGCCTCGTTACAGACCACACGGAGGTGGTCCCTCCCAAAGTCTAAATTTGAAGAGACGTCGGTATAAGAGCCGAGTTAAGTCTGCGCTACTTTTTCCAGCCCTGACGACACGGAGCGCGTCCCTTCGCAATCGTGCTCGTGCGCAAGGCCAGGAGTGGACGACCCTCCTGATTAGCGTCCGTCCGCCGCGCACGACAGCGCCACCCTTAAAACCGCACCAGCGATGAGTTGGCCGGTCGGCCCGTGCAGGTTGGCATCGCCCGCATGGGTCGCCCACGGCAGCCGCACGAACGCATGCCGCACCCCCGCCCGCGCCAGCGCCGCAGCCAACCGCTCGCTGTGCCTGCACCACACCAACTGATCAAGCGCCCCGTGCAGAATCAGCGTCGGCGGCACACCCGCGTGCACCAACTTTTCCGCGCTGCCGCTGAGATAACTTTCCGCCGCCCCCGCAGCCTCGGGCCCGCCGCCCAGGAACTGCTTCATCAACTTATCCGAGTTGAGCGAATCTGTCGCCGAGCGAATCGACCAAACGAACTCCAAGTCGTAGCACCCGTACAACGCCACCACCGCGCGCACGCCCGGCAACGATTGGCCATAGGCCGTGGCGGTGGCGATCTGCGCGCCCGCACTGCGCCCGAGCAGCACCAGCCGGTTTGCATCGACGCCGAGTCGTGCCGCATTGGCGCGCACCCAGTCCACCGCCGCCCGCACGTCGTCGCGCTGGGCCGGCCAGCGGTGTGTCGGTGCCAGCCGGTAACTCACCGCAGCAACCGCCACCCCGCGCGCCGCCAACCAGTGGTTAAACGCCTCCAATTGTCCCCGGTCGCCGCTGTCCCAGCCGCCGCCATGCACCACGACCACACACACCGCCGCAGTCTGGGGCGCACCGCGGCTCGGCACGACCTCGCCCAACGCTACCCGCGCCCGATAAAAATCAACCGGTAAACCCGCCGCGTTTCCCCCGTTCGCCCCGTTTGCTGCGCCCCCCTCGTTCACCGCGCCCGCAGTGACGGCCGCGCTCGCCGCGCCTGCTTCCAGCGCGAAGGTCTCCACCGGCCCGCGCTCGACGCGGTTGGGCCACCGCCAAAGTCGGCGCCACGACCACAGGCTCTCCGCCGGTGCGCCCGTGACCGCCGCAAACGCTTCTTCGAGATCCCTCGCCACACGCCCGCTCATGCGCCACGCCGACCAAGCCGGACGCGCGAAGAGCCCAGCAGCCACCAACGCCACTGCGGCCGCGAGCGCCGCCAGCCCCATTTCCCACCTCTCTGGCGTGTGCGCCGCCAGCACGGTCATGCACGCCGCCAAAGCCAGTGCCAACACCACCCCGACATGCCCCAGCTCGGTGGACACCAGCGCCACCCACCAGGCGCGATAGGTGCGCGCCGGCCAGACACAAAAACGCGCCGCAGCCACCAGCCCCAGCGCTAATAAAAAACCGATCACACTCATCATTGGCCTCACCCCACCGGCAACCCCGTGCGCCGCCAACACCAAAGCTCAGCCCACTTTGCACGAACGGGGGATCCGCCCTGTTTTCCGCTCATACCGATTCACTTTCGTTATAATTTGAACCCCAACGAAACTCACCGCTGGCACTGCGCACAAAAGTAAGTCGCCCGCTGCCCGAGCACGCTGCGCTTCACCACGCCCGCGCACCTCACGCAGCCCGCGCCCTCGCGATCATACACCCGCAAGCTTTGCTTAAAATATCCCGGCACTCCGTCCTCGCGCAGAAAGTCGCGCAGCGTCGTACCGCCCGACTCAATCGAAGCCGCGAGCACGCGCTGGATCGCCTCCACCAGCCGTGCGAATTCGGCGCGCGTTACCTTACCGGCGGGACGGGTCGGGCGGATTCCGGCCATAAACAGCGCCTCGCTCGCGTAAATGTTGCCCACTCCGACCACCACCGAGGCATCCATGATAAACGGTTTTACGGCAGAAGTTTTGGCGCGCGACAACGCAAAAAGGTGCTCGGCGGTGAAGCCCGACTCCAGCGGTTCGGGGCCGAGATCGGCAAGCAGCGGGTGCCGCTCCGGCGTTACCGCATCGACCAGCAAGATGCACCCAAAACGGCGTGGATCGTGAAAGCGCAGTTGTTTACCCGACGACAGCAAAACGCCGATATGATCGTGCTTTTTCCATTCCGTGGCTGGATCAACGATCCTTAGTCCGCCCGACATGCCCAGGTGGATCAAAAGCGTGCCGGCGGGCGTGCCGAACAGCAGGTATTTGGCGCGCCGACGGGCGGTCTCGATGGTGACACCGGCCAAGTTGTCCACCGACTCCGGAATTGGCCAACGCAGGCGGCGTTCGCGCACGGTGACGGCGACGATGCGGTGGCCGAGCAAATAAGGGGCGACCCCGCGCAACGTCGTTTCGACTTCGGGCAATTCAGGCATGCAAAAGCGCTAGGGATTCAACGAGCCCGGCTCAAGCACGCGGGCGGGCAAAATCGAAACGAAGAAGGATGCTACCGCCGCCGTTTTTTCGGCACAGACGCGGGCACACAAAACAGTTTCCAAAGCCCCCGCCCCTCCTGTCGATTTGAACCTGATCACCCAGCGTCTTGTGGGTTAACGAATTGGCCAGGGACGGCCAACCCGACATTTTTAGATCCCGTGTAGCGTTGGCCATCTCTGGCCCATTTCACTCATCTTGATCGCGAATGAATAGGACAGCGGGCACTTTCGGCGCTCCTGAGTGGTCTCTGGGATGGGCGCGGCCATCCCTTGGTCCGCGCAACCGCCCCAGTCTCCCGTTCGCACTCACCGTTCTCCCTCATGAAAAAGCCCGCCTCCCTACCCCACGAAACGCTGCGCCAACGCTTCGGCTTCGACGTGTTTCGCCCCGGTCAGGAGGCTGTCATCACCCACCTGCTCGCCGGCCGTTCCTCGCTCGCCGTCTTCCCCACCGGCAGCGGCAAAAGCCTATGCTACCAACTGCCCGCACTTCTCCTTGAAGGCCTCACCGTCGTCGTCTCCCCGCTCATCGCGCTGATGAAGGACCAGACCGACTTCCTGCAAGCGCGCGGTATAGCGGCGGCCCGCCTCGATTCCACCCTTTCGCGCGAAGCGTTTGAGGCAATTCAGGACGCGCTGCGAGCCCGCACCTTAAAACTGCTCTACGTCGCCCCCGAGCGTTTTTCCAACGAGCGCTTTCTCGCCCGCCTCAAGACGCTAAAAATCGACCTGCTAGTCATCGACGAGGCCCATTGTATATCCGAATGGGGCCACAACTTTCGCCCTGATTACCTGAAACTGGCGCGCCTTTCCCGCGAGCTCCACGTCGGCCGCGTGCTCGCGCTCACCGCCACCGCCACGCCGGCTGTTGCCCAGGATATTTGTAAAGCCTTCGCCATCGAACCGGCTGCCCACGTACACACCGGCTTTTACCGGCCCAACCTCACCCTGCGCGCCACCGCCTGCGCACCGGATAAACGCTTAAGCGTGCTGTTGGAGCGCCTGCGAACGCGCCTCAAAGGCCCAGCCATTGTGTACGTTACCCTGCAAAAAACCGCCGAGACGGTCGCCTCCGCTTTGGCCAAAGCTGGATATCCGGCCGAAGCCTACCACGCCGGCATGGAACCCGAGGCGCGCGAGGCCGTGCAGAACCGCTTCATGGCGGGCGATGACACTGTGGTGGTGGCGACGATCGCCTTCGGCATGGGCATCGACAAGGCCAACATCCGCTCGGTTTACCACTACAACCTGCCCAAGAGCATCGAGAACTACGCCCAAGAAATCGGCCGCGCCGGACGCGACGGCAAGCCCTCGCAATGCGAAATCCTGGCCGCCGGCGAGGACCTCACCGTTTTGGAAAACTTCACTTACGGCGACACCCCGACGAAGGAATCCCTGCGCGATTTGCTCAAAGAACTTCTCGATGGACGCAAAACGGGCGCGATATTCGACGTCTCCACCTACGATCTTTCCGGCCGACACGACATCCGCCAACTCGTCGTTTCCACTGCACTCACCTACCTGGAGCTCAACGGCCTGATCGCCGCGACCAGCCCGTTTTACACCACTTACCAGTGGAAATTCCACCGCGCCCCCGCCGACGTGCTGGCGCGCTTCGACCCGGACCGGCGCACGTTTTTGCAAAAACTTTTCGGCCTAGCCAAGGTTGGGCGTATCTGGAACTCGGTGGAGCTGGCGGTGGCGGCCGAGGCGCTCGGAGGCGAGCGTGAGCGCATCGTCAAAGCACTGAGCTATCTGGAGGAAAAAGGTGACCTTGAACTGCAAGTTGCCGGAGTGCGTCAGGGCTACCGCGTGGTGAGCACGCCCGGCGATCTGGCAACGATCTGGCGCGACCTCTGCGAGCGCTTCGCCACCCGGGAAAAAAGCGACCTCCAACGCAGCGCGGCGGTCACCGCGCTGCTGGCGGACAAAGGCTGTCTGGTGCGTCGGCTACTCGGTTATTTTGGTGAAGAACACGGGCGCGACTGCGGCCATTGCGGGCCCTGTGCGGGCGCACCACCGGTGACTCTCGCACGCCCGCAGCCCGAGCTGGATTTGCCCGCTGCGGCCTTGGCGAACCTCCGAGCTCAGCATCCAGCGGCGCTACGGGCGACGCGGCAAGTTACCCGGTTTCTGTGCGGCATCCCCGCGCCCGCGCTGACCAAGGCCAAGCTCACCCGGCACCCCGCGTTTGGCAGCGCCAGCCATGTGCCCTTCGCCCACGTCGCCGCAGCGGTGAAAGCGCTGTCTTAGTAGGCAGTAACATGAGGCTTGTCGGATTGAGTTCTGAGGTAGCGCGGTACTTTAGCCCGCAGGTTTGCGTCGTGTTCTACTAACAAACGCCGATGCGGGATGAAGCACCGCACTACCTTCGACGCTACAATTCGAAGCGTAGTGCCTACTTGTGGAACGCATGCCCAATCTCCATTGATGCCACTCGGTTGGCCCCTTCACGGGCCCGCCATTCAGCCGCCGGAGATTTCGCGCGCGACTTGTGTGGCGTAGGCGTCGGTCATGCCGGCCACATGGTCCATAACGCGCCCCAGCCACCATGCGGTTCCCCTGCCCTGATTCGCCACCACGTAGTCTTTTTCCCATGCCAGTTCTAGGCAGCGTTTGTGGACAAAACTCAGCTTCTCGTAACCACCCGCCAGATCGCGCACCGCCCGGCTGTGAACGGAGAGAATCTGCCCCAGGATATTATGCGCGCCCAGCTCCGTCGCCACCTTGGTGCGATGGCCGAAAATCGCATCATCATAGCCCTGTTTAATCGTCGCCATGGCCGCCCGAATGTTTTCCGGAAAGGCGGCCCGCAGGTCGTCGGCGCGCGCGCCCGCCATGATCGCCTCATAATGCTCAGTAAAAGCACCCGCCGCCGCTTCGATGAGCGTGCCGATCGCCGCGGCGCGCAACGCCGACAACCGCCCGCCTGGGTCACGGCCCACGATTTGCGCGAAAATCTGGCGCACGTGGCTTTCGCTCATAATGCGCATCTCCACCGCATCCTCGAAATCAGAAATCCGATAACAAATGTCGTCCGCCACCTCGGATAGAAACGAGAGCGGATGCCGCGCAACCGTGCCGTCGACCCGGCGCAGCCCCAGACCCTCAGCCATCTGGAAAAACGCAGTAGCCTCAGAGGAGAACGCGTTATGTTTTCCCTTGGCAGGAACCCGCGCATCGTCGGCCACCCACGGGTATTTGATCATCGCGCCCAAGGAGGCGTAGGTAAACCGGAAGTAGTCGCGCTCATTCTGGTCGCTGCGCACGACGAGGCGGAAGCTCTGGGCATTGCCCTCAAACCAGCGCCAGTCGTTGAGCACGGCATCGAGCCTTGGCTCGCGCGGCGCAGGGAAAACCGTCTCGAGGTGTTCGCCCGCCCAGCCCCGAATCGCGTACTCGCCGGCGTGGCCGAACGGCGGATTACCCATGTCATGGGCGAGACAGGCCGCTTGGACAATGTAGGCGAGATCCGCCGCCGTGCGGTTGGGCGGAAGTTCACCGCGCGCACTCAGAAACTGGGCCACTTTTGCAGCCAAAGAACGCCCCACACTGGCCACCTCAAGCGTGTGCGTAAGCCGGTTATGCACGTGATCCACGGAGGCGAACGGATGCACCTGGGTCTTGCCCGCCAAGCGCCGAAAGGGAGCCGAAAAAATGATCCTGTCGTAATCTTGCTCAAAGCGACTGCGCGAGCCCTCCGCCATGGGTTTTGCTGATTCAGGCCGCGAACCGACACTTTGGCCATCCGCAGGAGAAATCGGCGGGCGCTGATCCGAGAGCAAACGAGTCCAATCGAGGCGAAATGACATGGGAAAACCGAGTTCGTAAGCTGCCCCCGGTGCAAGAGCGAACACCGAAGACAGGGAAAACGCGCCCGATCACTTGATAAAGGACCGACTCGGCGCAGCGTATTGCAGCAACCCGCCTCACTGCAGGACGGCCCGTGGATCATCCCGTTCCACCCCAACCCTCAAGCCCCCGTCGGTTGCCTCTCGCGCCATGAAATACAACCCCAGTCGCGTCGCCTACCCGCCGCTCGCAGGGTCAGCGGAAGCCCTCCATCAACAGGTCCGGATTCCGATCGATGAAATTACGCTGTCCGGCGAACTCACCCTAATTCCCGAGTCTAACGGCATCGTCCTCTTTGCCCACGGTAGCGGCAGCAGCCGCCATAGTCCGCGCAACCAGTTGGTCGCTGGGGTGCTCCAAGCTTCGGGCACCAGCACGCTGTTATTCGACTTGCTCACCCCCTCCGAAGAAGAAGCCGACGAACATGACGGGCACCTGCGCTTCGACATCGACCTACTGGCCCAACGTCTGGTCGCAGCGACCCGTTGGCTCGATCTGCAACCGAGCACCCGGCGAAAAGGAATAGGCTATTTTGGGGCCAGCACGGGAGGAGCCGCTGCCTTGGTGGCCGCCGCATACTTGGGTGGGGAGATAGACGCGGTGGTCTGCCGCGGCGCACGGCCCGACTTGGCAGGGCGAGCGTTGCCGCGCGTCACCGCCCCCACCCTGCTGATCGTCGGTGGACGCGACAACATCGTGAGGGAACTCAACAGCAATGCCCTCGACCAGTTGCGGTGCAAAAAACAAATCATTGTGGTGCCAGGCGCCACCCACCTGTTCGAAGAGCAGGGCGCGCTGGAGGAAGTTGCAGCGCTCTCCGCCGGCTGGTTCCGCCAATACCTACGGCCACGCTAAAGGCGTATACCACCCCTCATTCACACCACCAAAAAGTTGGCTACAGTTCAGGCTCACCGCACCAGCAACCAAGCATCCAAACACCAAAAACCGAACTATTAATCACTAATGAACGCTAATATACGCTAATTCAGCCACAGCGAATCCCCTGTTTTTATTAGCGGCCATTAGCGTTCATTAGCGGTTAAACCGGTCCGTTTGTATTTGTTGAGTGCGAAATGGTATCAACTGATGCCCAAAAGAATACCCCCATGCGAATGCGATTCACCAACCGGACCGAGGCCGGAAAAATGTTGGCCAAGTCCCTCGCTGCCTATGAAGGGACTCCCGGCCTTCTGGTGCTGGCGTTACCGCGTGGCGGCGTCCCGGTGGCCTATGAAGTGGCGCGGGCCCTAAAGGCACCGCTCGACGTGTTTGTCGTGCGTAAACTGGGTGCCCCCAACAACCCAGAGCTGGCCATCGGGGCGATCGCCAGCGGCGGGGTGCGGGTTTTGAACGACAGCGTCGTCACCATGCTCGGACTTTCCCCCCTCGTGATAGACGAGGTGGCGCGCCGCGAACGCAAAGAAGTGGAGCACCGTGAAATCGCGTACCGCAACCACCGCCCGCCGCTGACCATCCGCGCACGCACCGTTATTGTGATTGATGATGGAATCGCAACCGGTTCGACCATGCGCGCCGCGATTGAGGCGCTCCGCCAACTCAATCCTGCGCGCCTGATCGTGGCCACCCCCACCGTATCGTGGGCCACAGCGGAGGAACTGAGATCTGAAGTGGATGAATTCTTCGCATTGATCACCCCGGAGAACTTCAACGCAGTCGGCGAGTGGTATGCTGAGTTCCCCCAGACCACCGACGAAGAGGTGTGCTCACTACTGGAGAAGGCTAACGCGGCGCTATGGCGACATTCCCATTCGTCCCACAGTCCATGAATTATTCGCAGTTTAAGCGGAGAACTCAGTCTGCCCGCGCATCCTTGAGCTCACGCTCAAGGCCACATCCTCGTGGCGTCTTGCGTGAGCACGAGGTCGGCTTACGGACTGCCGGACACTTCACCGCCCCTCAGTAACTTACACCAACTTGTTTCACATCCCAACCTTTGGCCGGAACGACCAACCCGACATCTTCCGATCCCGTGTAGCAGCGTTGGCCGTCCTCGGCCAATCTGCTTCCGCCTAATCTGAAATCCGCATTACGCGCGCGTCAGCGGACGGTATTTGATGCGGTGCGGTTGATCAGCCTCCTTACCCTTGCGGCGGCGGAAATCCTCCAGATAAGCCGAGTAGTTTCCATTAAACCAGTGGACCTGCGAATCTCCCTCGAACGCCAGGATGTGCGTGGCCACGCGGTCCAAGAACCAGCGGTCGTGTGACACCACCACCGCGCAACCGGCAAAGTTCTCCAACCCTTCCTCCAGCGCGCGAATCGAGTTAACGTCCAAGTCGTTAGTCGGCTCGTCCAAAAGGATCAGGTTAGCGCCGCTCTTAAGCAGACGCGCCAGATGCACACGGTTGCGCTCTCCGCCGGAAAGCACGCCCACTTTTTTCTGCTGATCGGCTCCGGTGAAACCGAACTGGGCGCAGTAGGCGCGCGCATTCATCTCACGCGGTCCCAATTTCAAAATCTCGTTACCACCGCTGATCGCCTCATAAATGGTCTGCGCGTCCGGCAGAGAATCGCGCGATTGATCGACGTGCGCCACCTGCACGGTCGGCCCGACGCGGAGTGCTCCGGTGTCGGCGGTTTCCACACCGGTGATGAGCTTAAACATCGTGGTTTTACCCGCGCCGTTCGGTCCGATCACCCCGACGATACCGCCGGGTGGCAGCGAGAAGTTTACGTCCTCAAAAAGCACTTTGTCGCCGTAAGCTTTGGATAGCTTTTGCGCCTCCACCACCAGAGCGCCCAAACGAGGGCCGGCTGGAATAATGATCTCAAACTCGCGCTCTTTCTCAGCGACGTTTTCCTTGAGCATCGACTCGTAGGCACTGATACGCGCCTGCGACTTGGCGACGCGGGCCTTGGCCGATTGACGGATCCAGTCCAACTCGCGCGCCATCGCCTTCTGGCGGCGATCTTCCGTGCGTTGCTGCACGCTGGCGCGGGCGTGTTTCTGCTCCAACCACTCGGAGTAATTGCCCTTCCATGGAATTCCATGTCCGTGATCGAGCTCGAGAATCCACTTGGCGACGTTGTCCAAAAAGTACCGGTCGTGAGTCACCGCAATGATGGTGCCGGCGTAACGCGAAAGGTGTTGCTCAAGCCAGTTAACGCTTTCGGCATCCAAGTGATTGGTCGGCTCGTCGAGCAGTAGAATATCGGGCTTTTGCAACAGCAGTCGCGCCAAGGCGATCCGCCTGCGTTCACCGCCGGAAAGGTGGTCAACAATTTGATCAGGGGAAGGGCAACGCAGGGCGTCCATCGCCATCTCGACCTGCGGGGCGACGTCCCAAGCGTTGAGCGCGTCGATTTTTTCCTGCAGCTCGCCCTGCTTGGTGGTGATGGCGTCACGGGCGGCATCATCGGCGGCAGCATCGATTTCATCCCAAGTGGCATCGTAAGCGGTGGTGAGGTCGGTAAGGTGCTTAACGCCTTCCTCGACGCACGCGCGCACGGTTTTACCAGCAGTGAGCTGGGGCTCCTGTTCGAGCAGACCGACGGTATAACCCGGTTCAAAGTGAACCGTTCCGTCGAACTCCTTGTCGCGCCCGGCGAGCAGGCGCATGAGCGAGGATTTGCCGGAGCCGTTAAACCCAAGGACGCCGATCTTGGCACCGTAGTAAAACGACAGGGAGATGTCGCGGAGGATTTCCTTGCGCTCGATTTTCTTCGAGACGCGCATCATCGAAAAGATGATCTTGGGTTCTTCGGGCTTAGCCATGTTTAGAATAAAAAACAAGCGGCGCAGCCAGTAGGGTCAAGGCCGCGCCGCACCAAGGCCACCGCCCATGGCTAAACACAGACAGGGGAACGCTGGATCAACTCCACCTCGTAGCCCTCGGGGGCATCGATAAAGGCGATCATCGAGCCGCTACCGGTCAACGTCGGACCATCACTGAGTTCGTATCCCTTCGTCTTGAGCTCAGCCGCAAATGCAAGGAGGTCACCCACTTCGAACGCCAAGTGAGTGAGATCCGACTGGACCTGCACAGGAACCGCGCCAACCGGCATCTGACAGAGCTCGATTTCCTCGGTGCTATTGGGTGTGGCCAGAAACACCAACTGGGCCCCCCGGGGCGAAGTGTGGCGCCCAGAAACCACGAGCCCGAGGGCCTCTTGATAGAACTGCACCGAGCGCTCAATATCATTCACCCGATAGCGGGTATGCAGGAGTTTTTTAACGGTCATCGGTTTACCAAAAGTCTTAAACAGGGCTTATACAAACGCAGCTATTCGGCATCATTTGGCCGCCTCATCCCTAGTGGAGAGTTCTTTGAGTTTCTTTGTGGTGAGGAGCTGGAATTTACCGCCGTTACGGCTGCTCGCCTTGCCCAAATTATCCATCGAATCCTTTGGCTGTTCCGTGGGGCCAACCAAGAGGAAAATATTCAAGGCTGCGCGCTCTTTCAGCAAGGCACGCTGCAACTTGGAAATCTCTGTCAGCACTTCCGCGTACTCGGTTTTCTCAAATGGGTCGACCCCCATGTTCCAAAAAATCGGCTTACCATCTTTGGTGGACCAGCCCTTAGCATCGAGCGGGATGCTAAAGCCTTTCTGCTTAAGCGCAGCTTGAAAATCGGGCTCGAAAATCCGCCTCCAACCGACAATGATGAACGGTGACTGCCCCTTCGCTTTGAGTTTGGCGTTTATTACATCTAACTGAGCCTTGGCCTTGTCTGCAAAGGCTTCACGTGCAGCCTCGACACTTTCGATACTCAAACCACTACGCTCCAATTCGGCCTTCCGTTCCTCGTTTAGCTTCTTTTTCTTTGCGAGTTCCAAGTCAGTCAACATTTGGATGGGCTGCCCAGCACTGCCAGCGACCACATAGATTGTATCCGGCCCCATTTCGAGTGCGCAACGGAGGGCGTAAACCCAAGTAGGCGGGCGAAAGTCTTCGTCGAGACCTGCGTTTGGCAGCGCCTTGGCGCGCCACGGGGTTCGTACTGCGATAGATTTGATTCCCACTTTTTCAGGGGTGCGATTGATCGGCTTCATCCACTCAAAGAATCGTGTTTTATTCGCGCTGGTCGCAGGCAACAAATTCACTGAGAAGGGATTCACCATGGAGTTTATGCCGCGATCCCAGTTATCCGACTCATAGACAACTACACCGAACTCGGCACTTGGGGGCAGGCGGCTGACAAGCTTCATCATCTCCTCACGAATGATGGAAAAAGCCTCAAATCCGCCCTTTCTGATATCCAAAAGCCTAGGGCCTACATCGACCACAAAAACGATCTTGGATGCACGCTGACTGGTGGTGCCCAAAAAGCTCATGCTCATGAAACCGGAGCCCAGGCCGCTGCCATTTCCAATACCCGTGCCGAAACCAGTGCCACTGCCAACCCCACCAGCACCGGCGCCGAAGCCCATGCCTGCCAAGGCACTTGCGCCCACCGAAGGTAGATCGGGCATAGTCGGCATCTGCAGCGCATTCTCCGCAGTGGAAAAAATACGATTGGCCGAAACCGGTGAAGAACTGGCCGAACCGCCTCCCTTACGGGCCACTTGTAGGCGGTGCTCGACCTGTTTTTGCACCACATTTTCGGAGGCATTCACCGCCTCGAAGCTCTTCTTGTTCCCAAGGATTTGTTCGGTGACTACAAAATACCCGGCCACGGCGACTAGTACTACGTGCACAATAACCGTCACGAGCAACGGCACACTGGCAGTCAGGCGGTCATACAAACTCTTACGACTAGGAGCGGGTGAAGGGGTGGGGACGGACGACATGTATTAATCGGCTGATTCAGAAGTGAAGGTAACATTACTTATACCGGCTATAGCCAATGAATTAAGTACATCAATGGTGCGGTAATACGAGGAATCTGGATGGCTGACCAAAGTCACCACCAGTTTGCTCTTCGCTGCATCGCTAGAGGTTTTCAGGCGCATGAGCGTGCCGGTGAGCTGGGGAAGTTCACGGCTTTGCACCGAATCGTAGCCTTCGTCGTTAAGGGTAACTTCACCCTCTTCGGTGATTTGCAACATTTGCTCATCAACAAACTCGGTGCTGGCGGAAGCAACCGCCACCCCAGGAAGTTTAGTCTGCAGGATCTGCTCAATTTTAATTTGTGCAGCCAACGACATGAAGAACACGAGGATCACGAACACCACGTCGATCATGGGCGCGATCTGGAAGCCCACATCGGGGTTGTTCTGCTGGATGGGCATTTTCATGGGCGGGAGATCAACGGGCTAGGGTTGCGAAGGTTACATCCGAGATACCGGCCTTGGCTGCAGTCTCCACCACGGCTGAGATATAGCGCACCGGAGTGAGAGCATCGCTGCGAATCAACACACGTACTTTGGGGTTGGCCTTTTTATGTGCGATCAGTGAAGGGATAACGTCATCGGGAATGACGACTCGCTCCTCGTAGGTGGTCACGGCTGTGCGTGTTGGCACTTTCCACGCCACGTTAAAAACCAGTTCACCCTCGGAGTCTTCCTTCTTATTAGCATCAGGAGCCAACGGAAGTTCGATCGTAGGGTCGTACCTTGCAACCGACGACGTCGCGATGCTCATAAAGAAAATGAGCAGCACAAGCAGCACGTCGATCATTGGAGCGATTTGGAATTCGGGCTCGCCCTCACCACCGCCACCACCACCTGCCATAGGATTAAGGAGTTAAAGGATTAAAGTGAACGAAGGCCGCACCGAAGCGCAGCATTCGTTTAAAGAAAACAGGCTTAGGCTTCTGCGCCGGCCTGTGCATGGGTGGGGCTGCCCTCGACCCAGTTGGGTGTAGCAGCATAACTCTCACCGCCCTCGAACTCAACAGTTGCCAAGTGGTCGTAGGGGAACTTGCGGAACAGATCGTTGGCCTCATCGGACAGCTTGTGAATAGAATGCCCCACACTGTTGCGAATCAGGTAGTAAAAAACGAAGGCGGGAATTGCCACGGCTAGACCGGCAGCGGTCGCGTGCAAAACGTGGCCGATCGCTCCCGAGAGCTTGGAGGGGTCGGATGCACCGGCCTGCCCCATGGCAGCGAAGGCCTGAATCATACCGATAACCGTACCAGTCAAGCCGATCATCGGGGCGATAACGCCAATGACCGACAGGTAGGCGATCTTGTTTTGGAACTTGGAGTTTTCGCCGATGATTGCCGAGCCCATGGCCTCTTCGGCGGCCTGTTTACCACTCGGGGCGTGTTTGAGGCCGGCGTGGATAACGTTGGCAAGAATGCCGGGATTGTCGCGGGTCCAATTGTAAGCACCGACGTAATCACCATTACGAAAGAAGGTGCGAACGGCGTCCAAAGCGGCCGGCGAAATGAACTGCTTGGGCTGGATCTTCATGAACAGATCGATGACCAGGTAAACAATCAGAGCCGAACACAACCAGAGCGGGAAAATCGCCGGTGCGCTCAGTTCTTGGAGCAGGGATTTGGTAACAACGGTGGGAGCGGCGTCAGCAGCAAGCAGGGCAATCGGACTGGCGGCGAGCAGGGCAGTTAGACCGGTGATCCGGCGAAGTGATGTTGTCATGATTCTTGGGTTGATGGGTTTCTAAGAAAAAGGGATCAGGGGCCGTTCATTTCACGCTTGGCAATGATAGCTTCAGCGCTTGAGGGAAAGGCGGCGATGAGATCGAGGTAGGCGCGCTCGGTGCGAGCTGAGTCGCCGTAACCGCGGAAGGAGCGGGCGGACCCCAGCAAAGCAGCGGGCATGACCTCTACTTCGTTGCCGTAAAACGCGGGAACTAACAGGTAGAATTCGAGGGCTCTCTCGAAGTCCTTAATGTCATATGCAATATCACCCCGCAGCACAGCAGCGCCGGCGGCGATCTCACCCGAGACCTCTTTACGCATCAAGACCTCGAGCATCGTATCCGCAACACTGCGCTTACCAAGTAAGAGTTGTAGCCGGATGGAGATTAACTCGGCCCCCTGCCGTATATCCTCGTCGCTCGTGGTGGCAATAAGCTCCTTAGTTGCCTTCTCAGTTTCTGCATTTTTCTTCAGTGCGAGCAGAACGCGAGCGCGCAGCAATGCGGCCTCGTTCCACCAGCCACCGGGGATTTTAGCGAAAGGAGTAAACTGCCTGTAGATCGGCGTGATCTTAGCTTCGGCTTCCTCCTCCTTGCCTGCGGCCAGCAAGGTACGGGCTTCGGCGATCTCAGTGGGTTCGGGCCAATCAAGCCGCACCACTTGTGCGATCGGAAATTGCATCTCACCCGCGTCGCCGCCGAGAGATTTTACCAAGACATTACCCTTAAGCACGACCTCGTCCTGCTTGAGAACTTTGCCGTCCTTGAGCAGGTAACGCTGGGCGCACAGTGGTGATACCGCTAGCAGGGCCAAAGCGATGTAGCGAATGGTCTTCATGATGCACCTCCTTGTTTGGCTTTTTCGGGCAATACCGTGGGAACCGCCTCGGGCGGCAGAGTTTTCTCCAATATGTCCAAACGATCCAAACCAGTCTTGTACTCAGGAAAACCGGTCAAACGCACATCGCGCTTCATTTCGCGATAGGTAGCCAACGCCTCGCGCGGTTTGCCTAGTTTCTCAAATGTCTGGCCACTACTTAAATACGCACGAGCCACCCATGGGGTGAATTTCTTATAGGAAATATACACACGCTGAAAATGGGCCTGGGCCTGAGCCAACTCGTCTGGCCCACCGCGCTTGAGCAAAATTTCGCCCAAAGAGTAAATGCTTTGAGCGGTAGCCGTACCGCGCCAAGATTTATTGCCAGCGATCTGCTCGAAGAGCTCCTTGGCTTGTTCAAGTTTCCCCTGCGCCATCAAAGTCTTGGCTTGGCCTAAGGTGGCCTCGCGCAATTTAAAGCGGGCACCCGCCCGGTCGATAGCGTTGGTGAACTGTAGCCAAGCTGTTTCATAGTCGCCTGCCTGAAAGGCGATTTCAGCCAATCCTACATAACCAAAATCCGCATACATCGACTTCGGGTAGCTGACCACCAACTGATCATAGCACGCACGCGCACGCTCGGTCTTGCCCTGTAAAAGCAATAGATCACCGACCCCGCCGAGCACTCCAGGTGATAAAGCCTCGGCGGCAGTTTCCTCTCCGATACGCACCAGCAATTGATCCCTGAGCACGTTGTTTTTACGCAGAGCCGCCACCTCGGCCTCGGTAAACAATACGCGCGCCTTAACTGTAGGGTTATCGCGATTTTGATCAGTAAGTAACTCCATGCGGACCCGGGCCGAAATAGCCTCAGCTGAAATCGGTTCAGGTTTTACGCCATCAGGGCCTGCCTTGGGTGGACGCGCCAAAATAGCGGCCATCTGGGTGAGCAGGCGCTCCACTGCGTCACGGGAAGGATCGGCGAGGTAGCGACGGGCAATTTCCGCCATCTGCTTGACGGCTTCATCATGCTTTCCCTCACGCGAGCGCAGTTTGCCGATCCAATAAGCAGCATTGATAACAAAGGGGTGATCGGGATTTTCACGCGCAAAATTCTCCCAGAGTATCGCCGCAGTTCCATAATCGCGCTTGGCTTGGTAATGCTTGGTCAACTCATCGAGAACGTAGCCAAGTTGATCATCGGAAAGCTTGGTCTCCATCGCGCTGCGGTAACTCTTAATCGCGTCTTCGATCCGCTCTTGGCCGGCAAACACGTCGCCCTGGGTCGAGAGTGCCTCGCCGCGCTGCGGGTGCTCAGTGGGGTAATCGCGCAGCCACGACTCCAGTGCTGATTCCGATTCGGCATACTTCTGCATCGCATACTGTGCAGCGGCGATCCGGTAGCGGCCATCGGCCACGAAGCGACCCTCGGGATACTTGGCCAAATAATCTCCAATTTCCTTAATCGCGGTCTCGGCTTGGCCCAGTACCAACGCCGCCATGGCGTGTAAATACGTAGCATCCTCCGCAAATCGTCCGTTCGGGTTTTTCTCCAAATACTTACCCGATGTGGTTCGCGCCTCATCAAACTGCCCTGCAATGAAATAGGCATTGGTCAGCATGAGCATCATTTGCTCGGCGAGTTCAGAATCAGGAAACTGATTCACGGCTACGGTGAGAAACTCCATCTGCATCGGCTTACGGTCATTATCTCCGGCAGCTTGAGAGGCCACGTAAAGGGTCTGCGGCAAGAGTTTGCTTGCAGGGATCGCCCGCATGAATTCGTCCAAGGCGGAGCGCATCTTGTCCACTCGCCCCGTATCTGCATATGCTTTGACCAATTCCGCATAAGCCTGCTCGCGCTCGGGCGCATCGGGAAACTCCTTGAGTAGGCGTTGGAAAATCAGCGCCGCCTCCCAAGGACCGCCGCGTAGCAAGAAGGTGTGCCCGAGCCGGTAAAAAAGAGTGGCGTCGTAGTTGTTACTCTTACCGATCTCGTCGAGTGCTTTCTTAGTGGCCGTGATGCGGCTCTCGATGCGCTGGACGCTCTCTGCAGCATCGATGGAGGTGAGGTTTTTTTGTTTAAGCTGGGCCAGCTGTGCCTCCATACGAGCTGTGCGCAACTTTTGTAAACGCAGCAGTTCATTTCGCGGTAACACTGTGCGATAGGCGTCAAGCGCATCCGCAAACTCATTGGCGGCAAGTAAAACGTCGCCAAGCTGAAGGCTCAGTACATTTAAACCCGCCAAATTATCAACCGTGTTCAAATTTCCGCGCAACAGGTTCAACCCCTTGCTGGCCGCAGCGAAATTTTTATCCTGCAGGTGCAATGAGATCAGCGATAGCGCTGAGTTTGCCCAATCTGAATCTCGCGGTGAATCCGCCAATATACGACTGAGCGCATCAATCGCGACAGCGGGCTGATTGGCCTGTTGGGCCGCCATGGCTCGATAAACTCGGGCCTTGTCACGGTAAGTGCTGGATTCCTCCAGTGTCGCGAAGACCGGCACGGCCTCAGCAAACTTGTTCTGCAATGCGAGGGAAAGGCC
>CANIXX010000011.1 GCA_947471115.1 Opitutaceae bacterium
TAACGCCGTCTCCGACATGGTTAAAGGCTACATCAACACGGGAATCTCGCGGGCCACTTTTGCGCTGCTGCTGCTGCTGGCGAGTTGCGGCGGCATCGTGCTGGCAATGACCGTTTGGAACACCTGGACCTGGCTATGAATCCTCCAACTCAAGACATGCTTCAAGCGGTGGCCGACGCGGCAGGCTTACTCCTGCAGGATGCGGTGCTGGCGGCGATCCCAGCCGTGGGCTTCGCGATGATTTTCAACGTGCCAAAGGGGGCGCTTAAATACTGCGCCATGGCCGGCGCGCTTGGCCATGCATTGCGGCTTGGGCTGCACAAGTTCGGCGGCGTGCCTCTCGAATGGGCCACGCTGCTGGCAGCCGGCGTGGTGAGCATGGTGGGCATCCACTGGGCCCAGACCTGGCGCGCCCACCCCAAGGTGTTTACGGTTGCCGCAGTCATTCCGATGATCCCTGGAATCTATGCCTTCACGGCGTTGCTGGCGGTCATCGAAATCGACCGCACCGGCTACACCCCGGCGCTGCTCGCCACCGTGATACAAAACGGTTTGCGCGCGTTTTTTATCGTTTCGGCGCTTGCCGTGGGTCTGGCCCTGCCTGGACTCCTGATTTACCGCCGCCGTCCCGTGGTGTGAGGCGGGGCGCATGTTAAAGATGAGCTTAATTGGCCGGTGACGACCAACTCTGGTACACTGGTATTGTCGTGTAGTGCTGGCCGCCCCTGGCCAAAATTCGTGATGTACGAACGCGAATTGGTCTGATCCGGGGCGGCTTTAATATCCGCGCACTGCCGAGCTTCGTCGGTGTAACCTGCCGAGGTTTAATTTTCCTTTTGGCTAATCAACGTAAGCTGCAAGGAGCTAGGCAAACTTGCCCTGACCGAGGCCCACTCCACCAATTAGCGCTGCCCTTTACCGGAAATCAGCTTGTCGCGCAGTTCCGGGTCAACGGGGTTGGCGCCTATCCAGATGGCGAAGAGGGCCTGGGCGAAGGCCTCATCGACAAGAACCCCGAGGACCGTCCCGTTGTGGCGCATAATCAGGGTGCCCTCAGAGAGATGGTCAAATTCGAGGTAGTCGCCCGATTTGATGGCGGGGTAGAGGGCGTTCCATTTTACCAGCGAGGGCTGAAGGGTCAAAAGCGTGGCAGCATCGATGTTACGGCCGATGGTCTGTTCGGTTGCGCGCGCCATTTCGGCTTGGCTGAAGCCCCGAAGGTAATCCATGCGCAAGCGTTTGGGGGCAGCGGATACGGCGTCGGTGGCCGAGGGCGCAAGGTACAAGGAGACGTGATAAAGCCGCACCAGCCATTTCCAGCGTAGAAGCCCGCTGCCCCGTCGCGGCAGCGTGGTTTCCGTGGTGCCGCCGCTGGCGCGCAGGGCGGCGGCGGGTGGAGCTTCACTGGCGATGGCTAAAGGGGCCGCGTAGGCAAGCAGGCCGGTTAACAGGAGTCGCATCAGGACCGGAGTCTTGAGGCATAAAGGGGACGGGAGGCGCATGGGGGGAAGGTTTAGGGTACGGCGCCGGGCGGGGACTTAGGGCCCGAATAAGCGAGAAAAGTTGGCGGAGACGTGCGCCGTGAGTTCGGCCAGCGGAAGCCCGCGTAAGGCCGCCAAAGCGGTGTAGGCGGCGTCGAGGTTGCCGGGGTGATTGAGCGGGGCTCCGTCGGTTGCGGGCGGGAGTTTATGGGTGCGCCACGCCGCAGGCAGCGGCATGGCCGGGGCATCGGTCTCGACCAGCAATCGGTCGATCGGCACCTTCTTGAACGCCTCCAGCCGCGCGCCCGAACCTAAAGTGTCACCTATTAGGTTACACTTTGAATTCGGGTTGCGGTGCGCCGGGGCGAGGGCGTCTTTGAGGAAATAGCCGTTGAAGGAAAAATAGGCGCCGAGGGCGGTAAAGCGGGGGATGAGCGCGGCGGGGCCGGCGTAGGCGTGCAGCAAAAAGCCGCGAGCGGGCACCGGGTGCGCGTGCAGCAGTTCGTCGAGCTGTCCGTAGGCTTGAAGGCAGTGAATCGACACTGGGCGATTTTCGGCCGTGGCCATTGCCAGTTGCACTAAAAAAACCTCTGCCTGCTCGGCGAGCGGGGCGCGGCGTAGGCCAGCCAAGCGCGCGTCGTCGGGTCGGGCCGAGTCGAGGATCCAGCGATCCAGACCGATTTCGCCAATGGCAGCACGAGGTTCGGCGGCGAGGCGGGTACGCAGGGTTTCGAGCCAGGTGGGAGAGCGGTTTCCCGCGTCCCAGGGGTGCAGGCCGTAACTCGGGCGGACGAAGGCGTAGCGTTGGGCGAGAGCGTGGACGAGGGGCCAGTCGGTTTCGCAGGTGCCGTTAACCACCATGTCGGTGATGCCGAGCTCGCGCGCGGAAGCAGCGATGCGCTCCAGGTGCACGGCCAGCCCTTCGTCTTGAAGGTGGTTGTGCGCGTCGTGGAGCATGAGGGCTGCGCTACTTTTAAAACGTTGGAGCAGGCGGGGCTGACTGCGTTAACTTTGCAGCCGCGAGCGTGCGATGGCGGCGATATGAGTGCGTACCGCCGCTAGGCCGTTGCGGCGGGTCGGGGTGAGGTCGCGGCTGATGCCAAGCTCGTCGAGCAGCGTAGGCTCGGTCGCGGCGATATCGGCGGGAGTAGCTCCATCGTAGAGGTCCACCAACAGCGCGACCAAGCCTTTTACCAGCGGGGAGTCGGCCTCGAATTGGAAGTGGAGCACTCCCTCGCGCAGCTCGCCGGCGACCCAGACGGCGGAAATGCAGCCATTGACTCGGTGGGCGTCGGTTTTGGCCGTTTCGGGGAAAATCGGCCGTCGGCGGGCGCGGTCAACAATTGCGGCAAGGCGCTCCTGGGAGTCCTCGATCAGGCCGAGGTCTTCGATGAGTTGGGTTTGTTTGGCGGCGACACTCATGGGCTGGGGGGGGGGAAGGCTGAGTGCGAATCGGCGGGGTGAGGGGCCGCAGATAGGTGAACGCGCCGCGGGGCTACGTGCCCTAGCCGTTAGGTGGCGGTTTCGGCGGCGAGTAGTTTATCGAACAGGGTTTTGTCGGTCGCCTTCATGTAGGCTTCGCGGGCACTGATTTTTCCGGATTCGACGAGCTCACGCAGCGTGTTGTCCATCGAGACCATGCCTTCGGCACGTGCGCCTTCGATGATGTTGCGAATCGCCGAGATGTTGCCGCTGCGAATGGTGCCGCCGAGCGCGTCGTGGGGCAGCAGGATTTCGTGCGCGGCGACTCGGCCACCGGCGATCTTTTTGCACAGCAGCTGCGAGACAATGCCTCGCAAACAGCCCGCCAGCAGCACGCGGATCTGGTTCTGTTCGTCTGCCGGAAACGCGTCGATGATGCGGTCGATCGTCTTGGGCGCGTTGTTGGTGTGAAGGGTCGCGAACACGAGCATGCCCATCGAGGCGCAGCCCAGGGCAAGGCGCATGACCTCCGTCTGGCGCAACTCGCCGACGAGGATGACGTCCGGGTCGGCGCGCATGGCACCTTTGAGGGCGTCGGCAAAACTTTCGGTGTGGTCGCCGACCTCGCGGTGGATGACGATGGACTCCTTGTTCTGGTGGACGAACTCGATGGGGTCCTCGACGGTGATGATGTTGCGCCGGGAGGTGCTGTTGATGTGGTCGATGAGCGCAGCCAAGGTAGTGGATTTACCGCTACCGGTCGGGCCGGTTACGAGCACCAGGCCCTCGCGCAGGGCGCACATTTTTTTGAGCGAAGCGGGCAGCGCCAGCTCGTCGAAACTGAGGATCTTGGTGGGGATCTGGCGCAACACGGCGGCCATGCCCCAGGCGTTTTGCAGGTAATTGACGCGGTAGCGGCATTGGCCTGGGACCTCGTAGGCGAAATCGAGGTCGTTGTGTTCGAGGTAATGTTTCCAGCGAGCCGGCGGGCAGATTTCGCGCAGGATGGACTCCATTTGTTCGGTGGTGATGGAGGGGAACTCTCCGAGAGTGACGAGCGAGCCGGAGGCGCGGGCGCGGGGCGGGTGACCGATCATCAGGTGGAGGTCAGAGCCTTTGAGCGCGTGCATCGCGCTGAGCATTTTATTGATCGCGTACATGGGGTGAGGCTATGGGGGTTAGCGGGCGCCGGGGATCTGCTGGCGAACGAGGCGGTTGATGATGTTGTCGGAGGCGGTCTGATCGGAGATTTTTTTTTCCTGCCAGAGGGCGAGCACCGCGTTGTCCATCGTGATCATCCCTTCGCGGCGGTTGGTCTCGATGACGCTGGGGATGCCCTGGGTTTTGGCGTCGCGGACCATGGCGGAGACGGCGGTGTTGTTAATTAAAATCTCACAGGCGAGGACTAGGCCGTTGTCACGACCGGGAAGGAGGCGCTGGCAGATGACACCGCGTAAACTTTGGGCGACCATTGCGCGGATCTGCGGTTGCTGGCTAGGGGGGAAGGCGTCGAGCAAGCGGTTGAGCGTGGTGGTGGCATCGCTGGTGTGCATGGTGCCGATCACCAAGTGGCCGGTTTCAGAGGCGGAGATGGCCATTTCAATCGTGGCCAAGTCGCGTAATTCACCGATTACGATGATGTCGGGGTCTTCGCGTAAGGCGCTGCGTAAGGCGCTGCCGAAGGTCGCGGTATGTTGGCCGACTTGGCGTTGCGTGATATTGCAACCTTGGCTGGTGTGAAGGAATTCGATCGGGTCCTCGACGGTGATGATGTGGTCGTCGCGGGTTTTATTGATCTCGTTGATCAGTGAATTGAGCGTGGTGGTTTTACCTGAGCCGACCGGTCCGGTCACCAAGATCAGGCCGTTGTGGTAGCTCAGGAGCTTTTGGATGACTGCGGGGTTGGGGAAGCCAAGTTCGGCTAGACTGCGCAGGCGCTCGGGGACGATGCGGTAGGTGCCCTTGGTGCCCTGTTTGTGCTGCATGACGTTAGCACGGATGCGGCGGCCACCTTCCATGGCGAAGGCGTAGTCGAAGTCGTTACGGGCCGCGAATACTTGTTGGTGGGCGGCGGATAAGAGACAGGTGTTGAGTTTGTGGGCCTGTTCGGCGGAAAGCGGCGTAGTATCGAGGTATTGGAGTGCGCGTATTCTGCGGATGTAGGGTGGGGTACCGGCGGAGATATGCAGGTCGCTTGCACCACTGGCCTGCGCCGTTTGGAGCAAATTGGTCATAAAGGCCTTGAGCTCGAGGTCTGAGAGCATATCGACCCGGCTGAAATCAATTTCGCTCAAGCTGGCGGGTAACGGTGCGGCAGCTCTGGGGGCTGGAACCGGTAACGCCGGTGCATCGGCACCGGAGGAGGCGACGATCTTGGCCTTGGCCACGAGCCCGTTGAGCGTCGCACGATCGGTGATGTGGCCTTTGGCCAGAGCGGCCTGGGCGAACGCCTGGCCATCGGAGCCGGGGGGCATCGAGGCTATTAACTGGGATGCCAGTTGAGCTTCGAGGAGGTTTTCGTGCACGCAGAAGAGCGCCAACCAAGGGACTTCTTTATTCATAGGGGGTAGAGAATGAGTGGTGAGCGAAACCAAGTGTGCTCAGTTGGGAAGACTAAATGTGCGAACGGGGTGGCTTGGGGAGCCGCGGTGGGGATTTGGCCGAGGCTGGGTTAGGCACCGAGCTCCAGCTCGGCAGCGAGCGAACGAGTAGGAGTATGAGAACGATTACTTCGGGGCAGGCCTCAGGCGTAGTAGCCTTTGAACCATTCCACGAACGTGCCCAGGCCTTCGCTCAGTGGGGTGCGCGGGGCGTAACCGATCGCGGCGTGAACCCGCGTGAGGTCGGCGCAGGTTTCCACCATGTCGCCAGGCTGCGGGCCGACCAACTCGATTTGCGCTTTGCGCCCGAGCAGGCGCTCCAGTTCGCGCACAAAATCGACCACCTCCACGGGGTGATTGTGGCCGAGGTTGTAAACACGCGCCGGCGGCAGCTCGGCGGTGGCTTGTGGCGGGGTGCGCATCGCCGCCAATACCCCGGCCACAATGTCGTTCACGTAGGTGAAATCGCGGCGGTTGAGCCCGTGGTTGAACAGCTTGATCGGCTTGCCCTCGGAGATCGCTTTTGAAAACAAAATCGGTGCCATGTCGGGGCGTCCCCACGGCCCGTAAACGGTGAAAAAGCGCAGGCCGGTCAGCGGCAGCCCGAAAAGGTGGGCGTAACTGTAAGCCATGACCTCGTTGCTTTTCTTGGTCGCGGCGTAAAACGACAGCGGACGGTCGGTGGGTTGCTCTTCGTGAAACGGGGTCACCGCTCCGCCGCCGTACACGCTGCTCGAGGAGGCATAAACGAGGTGGCGCGGCGGTCGCACCCGCGCGGCTTCCAGCACCGAGGAAAAGCCGATCAGGTTGCTGTGCACGTAGGCCGTGGGGTTTTCCATGCTGTAACGCACCCCAGCCTGCGCCCCGAGGTGAATCACGTAGTCGGGGGCGAAGTTCAGGTAGATTTCGCGAAAACGGGCGGCGTCGGCGAAGTCCGCGGCGATAAAGCGGAAGGAGGGAAATTTGGCTAACTGGGCTAGGCGGGCATCCTTGAGTGCGACCGAGTAGTAGTCGTTGAGATTATCCAGACCGAGCACTTCGCACTCCCCGGAGGCGGCGAGTTGGCGGGCGGTGTGGAAGCCGATGAAGCCGGCCGCGCCGGTGATGAGCACTTTCATGAGGAGGGTGGGGGTGGGGTCGCGGAACGCTGGGCGGTTGTCGCAGGATCGGCAAGGGTGCTCTCGCGCAGCAAAAGCCAAGCGAGCAGTTCTCCGGCAATAAAGACCGCCGCGCCCGCCCAGATCACGTCGGACAAAAAGTGGCCGCCCTGAACGATGCGAGCCCAGCCAATGGCTGCCCCCATGAGCACGCCGGCGGCTAGGCTGGCCCGCGCCAGCAGGGGCCGACGACCGCGCCAAACAAAATAGCCGGCCAGCAGGTAAAAGCCCATAGACGCGTGGCCGGAGGGGAAGGATTTGCGGTCTTTGGCAACGGGGCCGATGGCGCCGGCGGTGATGTAGGTGTCGGGGCCGCCGAACTCCTGAATTTGTTTTGGGCGGGGGCGGCCCCAGTTGTCTTTGCCCACCGCGTTCACCAGCAGGCCCGGGCCGAGGAGCATGAGCAACGGGAAGAGCCATGCGCGTCGTGCCGCCCGTGCATCGCGAGTTGGCCCAAACGTGTAGAGCAGGCCCATGCCGAGTCCGCCGACCGCGAGAGTCACTGCCAGCCACGGGCCGTAACGATAGAGAAATCGGAACAACGCATCGTTGGCTTGGGTCCAGCCTTCACCGGGGGTGAAATAGCGGCGTGCCACCGCGATGTCGCCGCCGGTGCGCGCCAAGATAATCCCAGCTAGGACAGCGAAGGCGAGGACGGCGATACTGCGGAAAACGGGCTTCATGGGGCGGACAAAAAAGGGGGCTTGGAGGTGTTTAATCGTTCTCGTTCTCCTACTCTTACTCGTTTTCCATCCCGAATTTTCCGATACGAGAATGAGAATGAGTAGGAGTAAGAGAACGATTCTGCGGATAAGTAGGCTGGCGGCGATTAACGGGAGTTTTGCAACGGCTTGCCGTGGTCCCAAGCCTGCAGGTTTTCGCCGACGAAGATGCGCAGGTGTGGCGGCAGCGCGGTGGTTCGCGTGGAGTGGATCTCGCTGAGCGGGGTCAGCCGGCCGAGGCCGTCAGTGAGGGCGGCCGGCAACTCGTCTTCAGAGGTGACTAACAGGACGCGGGCACCGCGCCACTCGGGCAGCGGGCCTTTCCACAGGGCGTATTGCGAATCGACCAGTCCGGGAGGAGTCCAGCGCCACACCATCGGTTGACCGGGTAAATAAAATGCGAGTTCGCTGGCCAGCTGGCGACCGCCGTAGGTCACCACAATCACGGGCGCGCCGCCATCGGCTTCGAGCTTGGCTTTGAGCGCGCCCACGTCGGTGCCGAACTGTTCCCAGCCGCGCAGGCGGCGGGTGAAGTCGAGCTTGTGGCCGGTCAGGCCAAGCGGGCCAATGGCCAACACCAGCGCGTAGCCCAGCGCCACGATGCCCACGCCGCTCATCCAGGCCGCACGCCACGCGGTGCGCCGACGCGGTGACGCCGTGGAGTTGACCAACCACCCGACTGTGAGCAGCACGCCACCAAGGTGGAAAACCGCAGGCCAGTTGGGGTTCATCCGTTGGCGCAGGCTCATCGCGAGGATCACGGCCAGTGCCGGCACGGTCATCGTCCAAGCAAACCATTGGCGGCGGTCCGCACGCACCTCACGCCACCCGCAGGCCGCAATTACCAGTAGGACTGCCACCACCGGCCCGATTACGCCGAGCTGACTACCGATAAATTCGATGCAGAAGTTGAGTCCTTTGCCCAGTCGCCACGGGTCGGCCTGAAAGTGGTGGGCGGTGTGCTGCACCGTGATCCAGTCATTATGGATGTTCCACCACAGCAGTGGCACCAGTGCCAGCAAAGGCACCGCCAGCCACAGATAAACCGCGAGCCGGCCTCGCCAAGCGCGGTCGCCCGGGGCCGGCGAGGTGAAGACAAACACCAGAGCGAGCAGGGGCAAAATGAGCATCATCTGTTTGCTGAATACGCCGAGTAGGCCGGCCAGCGCGTAAAGCGCCCACCACCCCGTGCGGTTAACGGAGCCTCGTGCCAGCTGCGTGGCGGGCTGCGTGGCGGGCGCGCCGGACTCGGTTGCGCCCGCCGGTTCGAGCGCACGCCAAAGCGCGTAAAGCGCCACGCTCCAGCAAGCGATCAGCGGGGCATCGATCGTCAGCAGTGAATTGAGCGCGAGCGAGCCGGGGGCGGTGGCCCCGAGCACCACCGCGACAAACCCCGCGCGCTCACCCCAGAGGCGACGGGCCAGCAGCCAAGTTGCCAAGAGGCCGATCGTGCCGAGCACCACCGCCGGGGTGCGCATCAGGGGTGCCGTGGTGAAGCCGAGTGCCTGGGTCACGGTGTTCAGCCACGCGATCATCGGCGGCTTACTATAATAGCACCAATCCGGCTGCCGCCCCCAGTCCCAGTAATAGGCTTCGTCGGGCACCAGATCGAGCGGCACCAGCCACAGCCACAGGAAGCGGAAAACCGCCAGCCCAGCGATCAGCCCCAGGCTGCGGCGCACCCACGAGGCGTCCGCGGGAAGTACGGCGGGATGGGGCGGGGTGGAAAACGGGGCGGCGGGGAGCATGGCGATAAAAACGGCCACCGTCGCAGCCGCTCCACCCCCGCTCAACCCGAAAATTAGATTGCCTCCCTTGGTCGATCCCTCGGTTTATGGGGCTTTAGCCGTGACGCACCTGTCTATCATTATCCCTTTCTACAACGAGGACGAAAACGTCGAGCCGCTCCTGCGCGAGGTCCTAGCCGCTTGTCCCAATGCCGAGATTATCGCCGTGGACGACGGTTCGCGTGACGCCACCTTGGCCCGCATCAAGGGCGTTCCCGGGGTCACCGCGCTGGCCCTGCCGGTCAACCTTGGCCAAAGCGCCGCGCTCTATGCCGGCCTGTCCCACGCCACGGGTAAGGTCTGCGTCATGCTCGACGGCGACGGCCAGAACGACCCCGCCGACATCCCCGCGCTGGTAGCCGCGATGGATGGCGTCGACTTTGCCTGCGGTTACCGCCGCACACGTCAGGATAGTTTTAACCGCCGCGTCGCTTCGCGTTTCGCCAACAACATCCGCCGCTTTTTTCTCAAAGACCAGGTGCGTGACACCGGCTGTTCGCTCAAGGCCATGCGCCGCGACCATGTCGGTTACCTGATCCCGTTCAACGGCCTGCACCGCTACATCCCCGCGCTCCTGCTCAACGCCGGCCTGACTCTGGTCGAGGTGCCGGTTAACCACCGCCCGCGCACCCGTGGCGTGTCCAAGTACACCATCGGCGGTCGCGCGCTGCGCGGCCTGCGCGACTTGTTCGGGGTGAGCTGGGTCATGGCCCGCCAAATCCGTTACCCGGCCGGCGTCTTGCCCGGCTCTGGCCCCCGCTAAGGGGCTCTGCGTAGTTGATGACGTAGCGCAGACTGGAAGGCTGCGCTACTTTTCACGGCAACGAATCCCCCATTAATTAACGATTCTCCCTTATGAACGAAGTTTTGTTTAACCTCTCGCTGGGTGGCATCAACGTGGTCGTCACTAGCTGGAAGATCGTCGGTTACCTCGGCACGCTCCTTTTTGCCGGGCGTTGGGTGGTGCAATTTATCGCCACGCGGGCCGCCGGGCGCCCGGTCATGCCGCGCGCCTTTTGGTACATGAGCGTGGTCGGTAGCGTGATGTTGCTGTGCTATTTCACGATGGGTAAAAGCGACTCGGTCGGCGTGCTGTCCAATTTGTTCCCAGCGTTCACCGGAGCATATAACCTGTGGATGGACATGAAAATGCGCCGCAATCCCGAGTTGCACCCTGCTGCCAAACTCTAAGCGAGATGGGCGAGGAAACGACAGCATGGTGGCGAGTGCTTGGCGGCTGGTACTGCGAGGCGGGCCGGAGCGTGAGTCGGCGGGCTTGGCCGATCGGAGTGGGCTTGGCCTGCGTACTGGCACTGGCCGCTGGGCTGGCGCTAAGCGGCGCGGATCGGGCGATTGCAGATGGGATAACTGCGGACCGGCCCGAGGGCATGATCGCTTTTGCCAAAAGCGCCTCGAAATGGGGTGAGCTGCACCTGGCCCCGTTCGTGGCTCTGCTGGTGCTGGGCGGGCTTGGAGCTTGGGCAGGCCGTTCGCGTTGGCTGTTCGCGGCCATCGCCGGGCTGCTGGGAGGGACCACTGCCGGGCTAATCGCGCTCTTTTTTAAGGCGGTGCTGGGTCGGCCCCGGCCGAGCATGAATGCGGTCGATGAGCTCACCTGGTTTGCGCGCGCCTCCGGGTTTCAAAGTTTTCCCTCCGGTCATGCCACCCACTGTTTCGGCGTGGCCGTGGCGGTGCTCGTGCTGGCACCGCGCTGGGGTGCAGGCTTTGTGGCGGCTGCGGGGTTGGTCGCTTGGTCACGGATGTATGTGGGCAGCCATTACCTGAGCGACGTGCTTGCCGGTGCCGCGCTGGGCACGCTGGTCGGCGCGGTGTTGGCGTTGGCGATTCGCCGCTGGTTGGAAAACCGCGCCGCCGGAATCAGCGAAGTTAACCGCCTGAATTTATTGAAGTGATGAAGTCCGAATCCGCCAAATCGTGGAAATGGGACCGGTTCGCCCCGTGGTTACTCGTTCTTTTGGTGTTGGCGGTGTACCTTCCCGGCACGGCGCAATTGCCGCTGGTGGACCGCGACGAGCCGCGTTTTGCCACCGCCGCCCGTGAAATGTTGGAGCGCCACGACTGGATCGTGCCGACCTTCAATGGCGATTACCGCTTCGACAAACCCGCGTTGGTTTACTGGCTCATGCACGCAGGTTACGCCACCGTCGGAATCAACGAGCTGGGCGCGCGCCTGCCTGCGGTTGCCTGCATGATCGCGCTGGTGTTGTTGGTCTGGCAAACGGGGCGGCGCTGGTTTGGCCCACGGGCGGGCTTTGCCGCAGGGTTCATGCTGGCGACGAGCTTGCAGTTTTTTATCCATGGTCGGCTGGCGGTGGCGGACATGCCCATGGTGTTGGCGGTGACTGTGGCCTGCGTGGCGCTGGCCGAGTTGCTACTCGCGCCGTCGCCGACGTTGGCGGGTGCGGCAGCTGCGAACGAGACGGCGAATGCAGCTCCCGGTGCGGCGGCTCGCGCTGCGGGTGGCACGGCGCCGGCCGATTCGGTCACGCCTGGCTGGAGCCATCGGCTCGCGTGGTGGAGCCTATGGGTGTCGCTCGGGCTGGGTTTTTTGGGCAAAGGCCCGATCACTCTGGCGGTGCCGGCGTTGGCGCTGGTCTTGTGGCGCTGGGTGTTTTGGCGAAAACCGCTGCCTTGGGCGCGGCTGCAAGCGGGGCGCGGGCTGGTGTTGGCCACCGCCATCGTCGCCATTTGGGGAATACCGGCGCTGGTGGCGACGCACGGGCTGTTTTGGCAAAAAGGCATTGGCGAACACGTGGTGCAGCGCGGCTTGGAAAAACTCAACGGGCGCACCTACAACCCGTTTTTCTACCTGATGACCGCGCCCATGACCCTGTTTCCTTGGGTCGTGTTTGCCGGGGCGGCGTGGGTGGCGGCGCGGCGCGAGTGGGATGCCCGCCGGGCTTGGCTGGCGAGCTGGTTGCTGGCCCCGTATGTGATTTTCACGGCCTACGCGACCCAGTTGCCGCATTACGTGCTGCCGGGGTTTCCTGCGTTTTTCCTCCTGTTGGGCGCGGGCTTAACGCCGTCGGGCATGGCGGCGCTGGCGCGTTGGGCGCGGGTGGCCATGGGAGTTTTTCTCGCCGTGTTCGGTCTGGTGGCGACGGTGGCGCTGGTTTTGGTGGTGCGCGCGGAACTGCCAGCCGGGCTGGATCCATTGCGTAACGCCGTAGCTGGCCTGCTGGTCACTGTGGGCGGATTTTTACTGGTGGCGTCCGCGTGGTGGGGGCGCCGCGCGGTGGTGGTGGTGCTCGGTGTACTCCTGATCGGTGCAGGGGCGTGGCGCATGGGCACCGGGCTGCGCGCGGTGAGCCCAGGGGTGACGCTCGAGCCGACGTTGCGCGCGATGCTCACCGGCACGCGTTTTCTGGGCAGTCGCTTTGCCGAGCCGAGCATTGTTTTTTATAGCGGCGCGAAGTGGACCTTTTCCGACCAGCCTGAGGCGCTGGCGGCGATGTTGGCCCAGCCCGGCCCTGTTGCGGTATTGGTGATGGAACGCGAATGCGACCCGTTGGGTTTTTTCACCGGGCGTTTGAAGTGGCGCGAGTATCCTGCGCCAAGCGGGCTGAGTGCGGTGGCGCAGCGCCAGCAGACGGTGGAAGTGTTCAACTTGGGTCGTTCGCGTTGGCAGACGCTTAGCGTGTGGGTGCGCCCGTGAGCCTTTGGGGATGCGTAGCGCAGACGCGTCGAGTCTGCTCCACGGCTGCCCTACGCCAATCGCCAAGCAGGCTGGGTGCCTATGCAGCTTCGCCGTCTGGGTTCCGCTTGTGCTGCGCATCGACTGAGTCTTCCCCAACTCAGTCTTGCTTGCAGCGGCTAAAATCCTAACGTCTCGCTCCCCCAATGCTTCGCGCGCTCGGCCAACATACTCTTCACATCGTCGATGAACTCGGCGACTTTGCCGTGTTCACGACCCGTGGTTTCACGGCCGCGATCGGCTCGCGCAAACTGGGGCGCCGGATCGTGCGGGCCATTTATGAGCAAGGCGTTCGCTGCGTGCCGGTGATCGTCATTGTGGGCATTTTTACCGGTCTGGTCCTCGGTTTACAGGGCTACTATGTGCTCAACAAGTTCGGCTCCGAGGGGCTTCTGGGCACGCTGGTTTCACTCACTTTGGTGCGCGAACTCGCCCCGGTTCTCGCCGCACTCATGTTGGTCGGCCAAGCCGGCTCGGCCCTCGCCGCCGAACTCGGCATCCAGCGTAACAGCGAGCAGATCGACGCCTTGGAGACGATGGGCGCCAGCACGCACGCCTACTTGGTTTCACCGCGCCTGCTCGCCGCCCTCGTGGTTTTCCCCATTCAGGCCGCCATTTTCTGCTTGGTCGGCTTATTGGGCGGATACCTGTCGGGCTCGGTGCTGTTGAACCTCCAGCCCGGCGTGTATTGGGCGGCCGTTTATAAGGCCGTGGATCCGCAGGATGTGGCCGAGTGTTTTATTAAGGCCGTGGTTTTCGGTCTGCTCACTATCTCGATTTGCGCCTACAACGGCTACAACGCCCACCGTCGCCGCGGCTCGACCGGCGCGCGTGCCGTGAGCGCTTCGACCACCCGCGCCGTGGTGTTCTCCAGCATCGTCGTGCTGGCCGCCGATTACCTCATCACCTCGTTGCTGGTTAAACACCCGTGAGCGCCCCACTTCCAGTTCCTGTTTCTGTCCCTGCTTCCGGCTCTGAGCTCTTCCTCGACATCCGCGGCGTGACCAAACGTTTCGGTGAAAACACCGTGCTGGCGGGCGTGGATCTCGCCGTGCCGCGCGGCACGGTGGTCACCGTTTTGGGCAAGAGCGGAACCGGTAAATCGGTTTTCCTCAAATGCCTGGCTGGCATTGTGCGACCCGACGAAGGCGAGATCCGCTTCGACGGCCAAGCGCTCAACGCCGCCAACGCCCTGGCCCGCGCCGAGTTTCGCCGCCGCTGCAGTTACCTCTTTCAGGGCAACGCTCTGCTCGATTCGCTCACCGTGCTGGAGAACGTCGCCCTCCCGCTCGAGCAGACCACCCAGATCCCGAATCGCGAAATCCGCCGCCGCGCGATGGAGGCCTTGCACCAGCTCGATCTGACCAAACACCGCGCCCGCTACCCCAGCCAGCTTTCCGGCGGCATGCAGAAACGTTTGGCTCTGGCGCGGGCCATCGTGACTCGGCCGGAATTGGTGCTCTTTGACGAACCGACCGCCGGACTCGACCCGATCCGTCGCAACCACGTGTTCGAGATGATCGTCAAATACCAGCGCCAGTTCGGGTTCACCGCCGTGCTCGTCACGCACGACCTGCCCGAGGCGCTGGTGGCGAGCGACCAGGTGGCGCTGCTCGACGGCGGGCGTATGCAATTTCAGGGCACCCCGGAAGCCTTTAACCTCTCGGAAAACCCCATGGTACGCGCCTTTCGGGACAGCGCTGATACCCTGCGGGACACGCTCGCGGCCCTGCGCCGTGGCGAAACCATTACCTCGGAAGACGATTTATGAAACAGTCCAGACTGGAACTGATTGTGGGAGTGTTCGTGTTATTCGGCCTGACGGCTGTTGCCTACGTGGCGTTGCGCATCGGCGCGGGCGCGTTGGTCGGTGGCGACACCTACGAGCTGCAGGCGCGATTCACGAACTCCGGCGGGCTCAATCCGGGCAGCAACGTCATCATTGCGGGCGTGACCATCGGGCGAATCAAGGCAATCGAGCTTAACCCGAAGGACTTTAGCGCCGTAGTTACCTTCAACGTGCGCAAGGCGATCAAACTTCCCACCGACTCCATCGCCTCGATCAAGACCACGGGGTTAATTGGCGACAAATTCCTGTCGCTCGCCCCGGGTGGAGACAGCGAGTTCCTTACTCCTGGCAGCCTCATTACGGACACCGAATCCACCGTGGATTTGGAGTCGCTCATCAGCCGCTTCGCCTTTGGCAGCACCACGTCTAAACCCAAGCCCGCCGAAACCAAATGAACCTGCGCCTGCTCAAAATTGCCGTTTTGACGGCTGTGTTTTCCGCCCTGCGTTTGCCCGCCGCCGAGTGCGCGGCGGACAGCCATGAGATGCTGAAGGGGGCGGTTAACGAGGTTTTGGCCATCGCCTATGACGGCTCGGCTGCGAGTACGCCGCTTTCGCAGCGGGTGAGGCCGGTGTTGGAGAAGTATTTCAATTTTGAGGTCATCACCCGCAAGGCGATCGGGCCCGGCTGGTCGCAGTTCACGCCCGAGCAGCAGGCCAGCGCGGTCACCCTGTTCACCGAGGTGGTGATCCGCAATTACGCCGATCGCTTCGAGGCTGGCGACCGCCCAGGGATTACCTATTCCGCTGAAGTGGTGCCGGATCCAAAGCGGCCCATCGTGCGCGACGTGCCCACCACAATTAATTACGCCGGCAAGAAATACAGTGTCGTTTACCGCGTGGAAAAAGGCGCCGAATGCTGGCGCATCGTCGACGTGAAGATCGAGGGCGTGAGCATGATCGCCAACTGGCGAGCCCAGCTGAATCCGTTGTTCCAGCACGGTGGAGCGCCCGAAGTGCTCGCTTCCCTCAAGCAAAACCTGTCCAACTCCGTCGCCAAATGAACACCCGCATCCCGCTCCTGCTGACCTTTTCGCTGCTCGTCGCAGCTGCCGCTCCGCTCGCACTCGCACAGAAAACCCCTGCCGCGCCGGATCCGGCGGTGGTTGAGGAGATGGACGAGTATGCCAGCGTGCCGATTTCCGATCCGCTCGAACGCATGAACCGGGCGATTTTCAAGTTCAACGATGGGCTCTACACCTACGCGTTACGCCCCATTTCCAAGGGCTACGTGGCGGTCGTGCCCAAAGCGGGTCGCGACGGGATCGAGAACTTTTTCAACAACCTGTTGTACCCGGTGCGCGTGGTGAATTGCACCCTTCAGGGTAAGTTCAGCCGCGCGGGGTTGGAGACCGGCAAATTCGCGGTCAACACGGTGGCCGGACTGGGCGGGTTCATCCGCGTTTCCGACGACGTTCCGGCGTTCGCCTCGCTTCCGCGTGAAGACACCGGCCAAACTCTCGGCGTGTGGCACATCGGCCCGGGCCCGTATTTGGTGCTGCCGTTGTTCGGTCCCGGCACCGTGCGCGATACGGTGGGTATGTTCGGCGACCGTTACCTTTCCCCGCTCAATTGGGACATCCAGCAGAACGTCGAGTGGTACAACTGGAAGGTGCGAACCGGTGTGGACGTGGTCAACGGGGTGCAGCGCCTGCCCGGCACGTTCAAGACCCTGGACGCCGTGCGCAAAGACGCGCTCGATCCCTATATCGCGGTGCGCAGCTCCTACTTCCAGTACCGCGAAGCAGCAGTTAAGCAGTAACCCTTCGGGGCCGCGGTTAACGTTAACCTCCGCTTTATTGTTGTGCGTATCAGTGGCGGAGCGGCGCGCGGCGTCACCTTGCAGGTTCCCAAAGGCGACCTGACGCGTCCGGCCACCGATGGGATGAGGCAGGCGGTGTTTTCCAGTTTGGCGGCGCGGTTGCCCGAGGCGCGTTTTGTGGACCTGTTTGCCGGCAGCGGCGCTTACGGGCTGGAGGCGTTTAGTCGCGGGGCGGTTGGCGGTGTGTTTGTGGAGAAAAACCCCAAGGCGGCCGAATGCATCCGCAAAAACATCGTGGTGGTCGCCAAAAGCGCGGGTCGGCCGGAAGTGGGCTTAAGCCTGCGTGCGGCGGACGTTTTGACCTGGGCCCCAGCAGCGGGCGAGGCTCCGGATCTGGTGTTCATTGACCCACCCTACGAAGTGATCGCTGATGTGGGTCTGGTGTTGTTTACGCGCATGGCCGAGTGGTGGCCGGTGACGGCTGACCCGGTGGTGGTGTTTGAGATGCCGGGCGAAGTCACTTTGGAGCCGCCGGGCTGGACGTGTGTGAAGCGCCTCGGCAAAGGCGCACGCCAGCCGACCACGGCGTTTTTCCGCCGAAAGTGAGCATCACGATCACGGTGCGGAAATTTGGGGGTAGGCCGAATGCTGTGACGTTTTTCTCAGTGCAGCCGCGTAATCGCCAAGGCGGCGACGACTGCCGTTTCGACCCGCAGGACGCGGGTCCCGAGGTGGGCCAGTATAAATCCGGCAGCACGCAGGGCCACTCGATCAGCCGGTCCAAACCCGCGTTCCGGACCAAATGCAAGTACTTGATTATTATGCGCTTCAATCCCAGTATAACCTAATGGGTTAGGCTTTCCTAGGGGGCGGCTGGCCTCGTAGTTATCGAGGGCAATCCGGATGGATGGTTCAAGGGTCGCCAGGGCCGAGGCCAGGGTGTGGCTCCAGGTCACCTCAGGGATGCGGGTGTCGAAGCCTTGGGCTGCGCCCGTCAGGCAGTGCCGGCGCCACTCGCCACTCGTCCATAGCGTACTGCTCGCGTAATTGGGATCGGCGCGCTCCGTCGCGATAAAATGCAGTGCGGTCGCACCCAAGGTGGTGGCGTCGCGCAGGATGTCTCGGGCCGTTTGCGGGCGAGGTAAACCGATCAGTAGCACCGTCGCCGGTAGCGGTGCGGGGGGCGGACCCCAGTTAAAAGTGAACGTGAGCGCGTCGCTGCCGAGCTCGGTGAGCGTGGCTTTTCCCAGAGGACCGTTGACTAAGCCAACATCAACACTGTCGCCTTCGCGACGGCGCAGGACGTCGAGGATGTGTTTGGCCCGCGCATCGGTGCGGGGCAGGGGATCCGAGAGTTCGTTGGCGTCGAAGAGAACAAGGTTCACTGCGCGGGGGAGAGGATCGTGTCGATCGCCGCGAGTTCGTCGGCGCTGAAGTCGAGGGTCTGGAGCGAGGCGAAATTGTCCTCCAGTTGGCTCACCTTACTGGCACCGATCAACGCGGTGGTCACGCGTGGATCGCGCACGGTCCAGGCCAGCGCCATCTGGGCGAGGGATTGGCCGCGACTTTGGGCGAGGTCGTTGAGTTTTTGGATTTGGGCGAGGGTTTGCGGGGTGAGGTGATCCGCCTTGAGGAAGCCGTGTGCCTTGGCGGCGCGAGCGTCGGCGGGGATGCCATTGAGGTACCGGTTGGTCAGAAGGCCCTGGGCAAGTGGTGAAAAGGGGATGCAGCCGACGCCTTCGGAGGCGAGTACGTCGAGCAGGGCGGGCTCAATCCAGCGATTGAACATATTGTACTTCGGTTGGTGGATGAGAAGAGGCGTGCCAAGTTCGCGCAGAATCTTGGCGGCGCGGGCGGTTTCCGCAGGCTTATAGTTGGATAGGCCAACGTAGAGGGCTTTGCCGCTGCGAACCGCGTGGGCGAGGGCCCCCATCGATTCCTCCAGCGGGGTCTGGGGATCGGGGCGGTGGTGGTAAAAAATATCGACGTAATCGAGCTGGAGGCGTTTGAGCGACTGGTCGAGTGAGGACAGGAGGTATTTGCGTGAGCCCCAGTCGCCATAGGGACCGTTCCACATGGTGTAGCCCGCCTTGGTGGAAACGATAAGTTCGTCGCGGTGAGCGGCGAGATCTGCCCCCACGATTTTGCCAAAGGTTTCCTCTGCCGAGCCAGGCGGCGGGCCATAGTTGTTGGCGAGGTCGAAGTGGGTAATGCCTAGATCGAAGGCGCGGAGCACAATCGCACGGCCATTTTCGAAAGCATCTACGCCGCCGAAATTATGCCAAAGTCCGAGCGAGAGCAGCGGGAGTTGGAGTCCAGAACGTCCACAACGTCGATAGAGGCCTGGGGTAGCGTAGCGGTTCGAGCAGGGGGAATGCATGGGGCGGGTGGTCGTTTGGGGCGGGCGGGATAATGGGACTTAACGCGAATGACGTTGGAACACAGTGAATTTGGAAAGAAAAAAGTGGCTGCTGACAGAGCGCACCGCAGCGAGTTAATGAAGGCTCGTTACCCGCTCATGCAGGGGCCTAAACCGGGCCTGACAAGTGGCCGCTGTGTTCACTTAGGGTGGGAGTTAACGCTCCATGTGACGCGGGTAATGGCCCTATTCGGGGGAGCGGATTACAATTTGAGCTGTTCGGACGCGAAATCGACCTTGACTCGCCCCCGTAGGTTTGGGTTTCTGTTCGGCTTACCCATTTCCAATCCGCCATGGCCAACACGAAATCCGCTATCAAAGCCGCCCGTAAATCCGAGCGCCTCACCATCCGCAACAAGGCCGTTAAAACCCGCCTGAAGACCCTCCACAAGAAGTTGGAGAAGGCAGCCGCCGGTACCGACCAAGCTGTCGCCAAAGTTGCCGCCGCCGAGTACGTCTCCGCAATGGACAAGGCCACCAAGTCCGGCGTTGTTCACAAGAACGCTGCCGCCCGCGCCAAGTCCCACACCGCGAAGATCGTTTTCGCCAAGTAATGCTCCCGGCGCCACGCGCCCGTAGACTTTACGCCCGCCTCCGCAAGCCCTGTGCTGCGGAGGCTTTTTTGTGCGGCCTTACCTCGTGCCCGACGTAGCGCCATTTGCCCGACGTAGAGCGGTCTTCAGCCCGCATCCGAGAATCCCGATTCCCCCCGAGCCAAGCGCCTAGCTGAAGCCCCGGGCTACGCCCAAACCACGCATCCGCTGCCTGCGTCCTGTTGGTTTCCCGCCTCCTGAATTCGTATCCGCTTTTTCCGCCCTCCCCCCATGAACCTCTATCTCGCCTCCGGTAACGCCCACAAAGTCGCCGAGATGAACGCCCTCGCCCAAGCCAGTGGACTGCCGGTGACCATCGTCTCGGCCAAGGCTGTGGGCGGAATGCCGCCAGTCGTGGAAGACGCCGGAACATTTGTGGGTAACGCCCGCAAAAAAGCCCTCGCCCTCCAGGCGCTTCTGCCGGCCGGAGCCTGGGTGCTGGCCGACGACAGCGGCCTGTGCGTCGACGCGCTGGATGGTGCGCCTGGGGTGGAATCGGCGTATTACGCCGGTCCGGACGGCGACGGTGCAGCCAACTTGCGCAAACTGCTCGAAGTCATGGCCGCAGTTCCGCAAGGGCAGCGTGGGGCGCATTTCGTCTGCGTCTTGTTGGTGGTTGGTCCTGACGGGGCGGAGACGGTGTTCGAAGGGCGATGTGCGGGCGTTTTGGGCAAAACGCCCCAAGGCGGCACGGGTTTTGGTTATGATCCGCTGTTTGTGCCGGAAGGGTACGCCGAGAGTTTTGCCCAGTTGGGCGATGCGGTGAAAAACGAGTTAAGCCACCGAGGCCGGGCTTGGACGCAGCTGGCGGCGTGGATGAGGGGCAAAGAATGATATCAGTAACCCAGAGCTTGGCTTGCGCCTGTATTGGAATCTGCCGGATTTAGCCGATGTTGAAGCAAAACCACACCGAAGAAGAGGTGAGCGCGGGCTGTGTTGCCCTATGGTTGATGGGGGTTGTTTTGTTGGCGGTGGTCTTGCGGCTTTGGATTTTTAACGGGCTGCACGGACATGATGATTGGGCCTACCTGTTTTATGTTAGAAGCCATTTGAACGGGGATAATCAGGAGCTGCTCCAGGTTTTGTGGGGATTGCGCTGGGGTGTGTGGGTCCCAGTGGCGACGTTGTTTCAACTGTTTGGGGTCCACTATGAATTGGCCTTCCTACCAGGTTTTTTAATGGGCTTGGCTTGTATCCCCTTGGCCTATGCGGCGGCATGGCAGGTGACCGGCAAAGAAAGTGCCGCACGGTGGGCTAGTATCGCGATGGTGCTTAATCCGGTGGATTGGTTCGTCTCCTCCACGCTCAGGGGAGACATCGAAATGTCGTTTTACGGGGGAATTTTAATCTGGGGGCTGCTTTTACTTGGAGGGCGGGACGCACGGTCGAGGCTCTCGACGGTGGTTATGGGGCTAGGTATCGGTTTGGTATGGGGAATGGCGGCATTAACCAAGGAATGGGCGTTTGTATTTGGCTGGGGGTTTGTCGGGGTGGCGATAGTGCGGACATGGGTGGATCGCCGGATACCTTGGAGTTATGGTTGGATTTTACTGGGTTTGGTTCTGGTGCTGAGTGCGGATGCGTGGTTGCTCCACGAGTTAACGGGCAACTTTTGGCAGCGATTTTCCCGGTCTCTGAGTTTCTATGATAGGATTGGGCGGGAGGGGGTTTATGAGGATGACCTCAGTGTGAGTGCCGCCTATCTGCCTAGCTTGTTGTTGAATTTGCCCAATCGGTTTCAGTCTTATCAGCGGTTTGTGAACGGGTACCCCCTGTTGGGCTGGTATTACTATGCGTTTTTCGGCGCAGCCGTGAGCGGGGTTTGGGCCTGGCGGAACCGCCCTTTAATGCTGCAATGGGTGAGCGCATTTGTCGTCGGCATTTTGCTTTGGATCCAGTGGGGATCGATGAGTTTAACGACTTATCTGCCTTATCATAAGGAGCCGCGTTATCTGACTGTTTTAAGTGTACCGATCGCTGTGGTAATCGGAGTTGTGGCTGCGCAGTGGTGGCGGAGCGGCCGTTGGCCAGCGCGGGGTGTTTTGTTGGGATTGCTGGGTGGCCTCACCATAAGTACTACGCTTATTTTAAGGTCCGAACATGCCGAATACGTCGGCCAACGGGACGTGGTGCCGGCATTGATTCGGTGGCTGGAGTTGCATCCCCAGGCGAATGTTTGGACGAAGGCGACGTTGCAGCAGGAAATCGATTTGAAGTTGGGTTACCGGTTCAGCGATCCCGTACATGGGCATCAGGGGGTTGCGGGGTTTGGCAGCGTTCAGGATTTCTCTTTTTTGGAAAATGCCCTGCCAGGCGATTACGTGTTGGTATCCGTGGGCTCGGACGGAATTTTGGGAGAACGTTATACTCCTGAGCGCTGGACCGAGGTGGCGCGGTTTCCCTGCAAAATGGAGGATGCCGTCATGTATCAATTACCTTACTTGGCGGCACGGCCGGTTTCGGAGCCGTGAAAATGCCTAAGCCTGATACGTACTAGACCGAGCAGCATGCTCGGAACGTCGCGCAGGAGCCGGACTTTGCCGCCAGGTATATCGGTCCAGTCGATGGGGATTTCCTCTATGCTAACGCCCTGTGCAAGGAGCAGGACGAGCAGTTCGACGTCGAAGATGAACCGCGGCTCAAGTAGCTGGGAGCGGAATAGGCGGTAGGCAGCGTGCGGGATGCATTTGAAGCCGCATTGGGAGTCGTAAATGTGCGGATTAATAAAGGTTCCAACGCAGGTTGCAAAGACGCGTCCCACTAGGTGTCGAGTGAGCTTCCGCTCAATATGTCGGCCGAGCATTCGCTGGCGGGAACCAAAATAGGCGCGCGGCGGGGTGCGGTTTATAAAAACGGTGCTGAGCACGCGCAGGACCTCGTAGGCGGGAATCGCTCCATCGGCATCCAAAAAGACGATCCAAGGGGTTGCCGCTGGAGCGAGATCCCACCCAGCTTTGACTGCAGCACCTTTGCCGTAGTTCTTGGCGAGAGTTTTTAACGGGGTGAGCAGTGGCGTCTCGAGGGCGCAGTCTGCGAGGGCGCTTTTAAGGGCAGCAAGATCGGCTGGGGGCGAGCCGTCGTCGACGACTTGGATCGTTACGGTGAAGGGTGCGCTGGAGAGGGATCGGCTGAGGTCTCGTAGGTAAGGCGGCAGCCGGTGGGCCTCACGGTAGGCCGGGATAACGATCCAGAAGTCGGGCGTCATGGGTTGGCGTTGGCCAAGGCGAGCAATCGGTGGGCATCGAGAATATAAACCGAGTTGTAATCGTTTGGCGCACCCGAGGCGAAAATCCGAAGGGCCGGGTTTTGCATCCATTCCTGCCACCGTGGGTCGAGGGTGTAGAGGTTGCGTTCTGTATTGGATATACACACGTAATCGACGGCGAAATCAGAGAGCATCCCAAGCGCACCTGTTTCGTAGAACTGACGAATTCTGGGGCTAAGTTCGGGCTTAAGATTGGGGTTAACGTTAACGTAGATACCGGCGCGAACCGAACGGGCTGCAAGTGCAGGCAAAAAATGAGCGTCGGAACCCGCAGCGGTAAGGAAAATAGCACCGGCAGGCAGGTGGGTTTGAATCCAGTCGGCGGCAAAGCGAGTTTGATTGTGGAAGAGGAGACACGTGCGGCCTTCAAAGATGATTTGTTTTCTAACAAAATCGTAGGTGTTGGGAACGAATGCCGTCAGGAAGAAAAACCACCATGCCACCCGTGAACGGAGCGCGTTGGGGCCGCCAAGCCACTGGGCGCTTCCAAGGACAATGAGCAGGGTGAGGCCCAGATTAAGGAAGAAGACGAATTTGTTACTATCGCCCCAATTGGCCGTGTAGCGGTAGTGGTTGATCAGCACAAACGCGCCGACGCACACGGCGAAATACCACGCCCACTTACGCCCGAAGGAGCTAACGCGCAGAAGTCCTTCGGTTGGAGTGGAGCGCATCAAGTAGCGGCTGATTGCGATGAGGATGAAGACTGCGCCCCAGAAGAAAAAGTCGCCGTTAACCGCCAGCCAGAACGCGGTACTACGGGCGAATTCGGGCAGCGCGGAAAAGTGATGGACGGGAATGTGCTGGTTGGTATCCCAGGCCGCATAACCCGCTTGAATGGGTGGGCCGTAAAACTGGATATAGGCAAGCTGGGCGAGGCCGATGAGCAGCGCGGGTAACCAGCAAGCGACTTGGGGCAGGAGCCAGCGGTGATGGCGCCAGAGGCGGGGCAGCAAGCAGGCCCCGAGCACTGCGAAAGCCACGACGTGCGCCAGCGGCAGCAGACAAACCATCCAGAATCCGATGAGGGTGTTACGCCGGTCCGTACGCGTAGCTTCATCGGTTTGAGGCGGATCGCCTTGGGTGATGGAAAGCACCGAGAAGATCACGGGCATCACAAACAGCAGGCTGCGCTGGGGTTCGAGCAGGTTATTGTGGATGCTCTCGAAGTTGAAGTAGGGAAAGAAAAAGATGCCGTCGATCGGGTCGCGGGAATTAAAAAAGGGCGGATTAAACAGGCAGTAGTGGAGCAGGTTTACGATCGCTAGGTTGGTGAAGAGAAACGTAAAGCCTGCGAGCATCACCCAAGCCGAGGGCAGCCGAAGCCAACGGCGCAGGGCTCCCCACATGGCGCCGACCATTGCCGCCGCACCAAGAAGATTAAGCCACCACACCGCCGTGATCAGCGGGATTCCCATCTGCGCCAAGTGGGCGATCGAAAAATCCGCGACAAAGTGATATTTCAGCGGGAATCCGGCGAGATTGGGGTCGGCCGGCGGGAACGAGGACGTGTTAAGAAATGCCTGCGCGATGGAGAGGTGAAAGGCGGTGTCAACGAAGTTGAAATTGGTCCAAACGGTGCCTTCGGTGTCGGTGTTGATACCGATGAAAAATCGGCTGAGCACAAAGAGTCCGAAAAAGATGAACGCATAGTCCCACTTCAGCGGCTTCCAAGTGGTGGTGAGTTGTCCGCAGGTGGGTAGGAATCCAGCCGTGGGCGTTACGCCGGTGCCGGGCCGTGCCAGCCAAAACACGAGCGGAAGCAGGCGCACCGCCCAAGTGCCAATCGTGTAGGGCAGTCCCCATCCTAGCAGCGCGTAAAGCAAGAAGTCCGCCCAAGTGGTGCCAAATAGCACCAGGCCGAGTGCCAAAAGATATCTGGGTAAGCCCGCGTACGGCTTGAAAAACTCCAGCCGCGACTGCGCGACGAACGCCAGATAAGCGATGAGCAAAAGGTGGCAAATTCCTTGCATGCGATGCGCGGTTGACGGCCTTTAGTTGCCCTTAATCCACGCGCCGAGGTCGATGGTTTGCAGGGTCGAGCTGCGGTCATCGGTCCAGATTTGGGACGGGTCGTTGCTCGGTGTGGGTTCGTGGCGCACGACATGTTTGACGCGGCCATTGTCCTCTTCATCGGGGAACCAGAAGGCTAATTCGAAAAAGCGGTCAGGTCGGCAAATGAGAATGTAGTCACTTACGGCTGCATTCAGGTCGGCTTTGTCGGTGGCGGACTCGACCTGCGTTGTGATTTTCATTGCTGATAGGCCGAGGCTGCGGGCGGTTGCTTCCACGGCAGGGAAATAATCGGCATGACGAACCGACGCATGGACGAGTAGCAGTCCGCGGCGGGTGGCGAGACGAGCTGCGTAGATTTGCAGTGCTTCACGGGTGAGCAGGTGCGTGGGGATGTGGTCGCCCTGAAATGCATCAATCACCAACAGGTCGTAATCCATGGTGCTGTGCTGGAGTGCTTGGCGGCCGTCGCGCAGGGTAACATTCACCTTACCGCGTGCATCCCGCAGGTAACTGAAATGTTCGTTCGCAACGCTGAGCGCCTTCGGGTCGATGTCCCAGAAATCACAGATGTCGTCGGGACGCGTGTAGGCTGCCAAGGTTCCCGCGCCTAAGCCGATGACGCCATAGCGCAGGCTCGGGTGGGTAGCTTGGAGTTTGGTGATCACCCGGCCCACGCCGCTGCTTTCCGTATAATACAGGGTGGGGCGGCGGCGGGTGGCTTCATCGGCAGTTAACTGGCTGCCGTGGGTGGTGGTTTCGCTGGAAATCACCACGCCCGCAGAAGAAAACTCCAGCAGCAGACCGCCGGTGACGTCGCGCAAATGGAGGCTGGTGAGTCCAGGGGGGAGTTGGTGAAGTTGGTGCAGACCCACCGTGAGAACGGGAGCGGTGACTACGAGGGCGAGCAGACCGAGCCGCCTCAGGCCGCTGCCGGTAAAAAGCCACGCGAGCCCGACGATCAGCAGGGCAAGTGAGGTGAATGTGAACTCGACGGGCATGGCGAACACACTTGGCACCACATAGGTGCTGGCCAGCCCCCCGATCATCCCGCCAACACCCAGTGCGAGGTAAAACAATTCAGGGCGCCGCTGCGGGCGCAAATGATGCAGAAGCGCTGAGCCGATAAACCCACCTGTGGCAGAGGCCGCGAGCAACCAGCCTAAGCGCGAGCCGCTGATGGTTGCGGCTGTGAACCCCTTGACCTGCATATAGCCTGAAAGTGCGACTGCGAGCAGCGCGATGCACAGGCTGGTCATCCACGATTGCCACCGGCCCGAAAAGACCAGTGTGAACCCAAGCAGGTAGAGGCCCAAAGGCCCGGCCCAAGCGAGGGGGGTTGAGCCGATTTCACCGGCGATTTGCTGGGTTGCAGCCAGCAGGTGTACTACACCCAAGGCGCTCAGACCCAGCCAAGCGGCGAGCTGAGTCCACGGCAGGCCGGACGCATCAGACTGTTTTTCGCTGGCTGGCAGTGGTGCCGGGTTAAACCAGAGGATGCCCGACGCGATCGCCAACAGGGCAACAAGAAGATGGAGAAGCACTTTCCATGACTGCGATTGGAGCGCTAGGCCGACCGAGGGTTCGATGAGGAAGGGGTAGGCGACTAAGGCGAGCAGACTGCCTGCATTGGACAACGCATACAGGTGGTAAGGCAGCTTGCCTTCGTGGCGGGCGACCCAGCCGTGCAACAACGGTGCCACACTGAACAGTAAAACCATCGCGGGTAGCGATCCCAGCGCGAGCCGGCCCACGACGAGTGCAACGCTGGGTTGTTCAGCGGCGGTGCCGGGCAGGTGAAAGGTGAGCAGTGCGACTACGGAAAGCAAAACGGTCGAGCCTGCTTGGACGTAGGTTGATCGGCCCAAAAGCCAGACCGCCCAGCCGTAACCGAGCACCAACGTGAGTTGGAAATATAGGCTGGAGCCTAGCCAGACCGCAGGAGTGCCGCCGTAAAGCGGTAGCAGGTGCTTGGCGAGTAGCAGCTGGATGATAAAGCCGAGGAAGGCGGCCAGTGGGATGGCGAGGATGGTCAGACGCGACAGCCATAAGGCACGTTCGGCAGGCGCGAGGTTGGCGATATTCATGACGGGTTTTCCTGCTGAGTGGCTGTGGCGGACGTGGCTTTAAGGGAGTGAATCAGTGCCTTTGCGGCGGCCAGGGGAGATGCACCAATCGCTGGGTAAGCTTCACAGGGTGTCCAGCAATTGGGGCATTTCTGCTGAACGATCGCCTTGCGCACACCGGCTTCGCGAGCCGCCTCAATCAAGGGCATCAGTGTGTAAGCGGATTGGCGGACGTTACCCAGCGGACGATCCCAGATTGTGCAGGGGTAAACCTCGCCTTTTTCCGAAAGGTAAACGGTGGAAAGCAGGGCCGAGCAGCCAATCCCTGAACGGCCGGTCGCGAGGTAACGCTCCGCTTCAGTCCGGTAAATGCGCTCAAGTATCCGCATCGGCAGGGATCCGTCACGGCCTGTGCGTTGAGCGGCGAGGCGCAACGCTTCAGCCGCTTCCGCCCGGTGTGCCGCACCACCGAACCCACCCACGGCTTCCGCCGCTTGGTTGTCGTAGTAGTGTTGGGAAACGTGCGGGATGTTCAGGTGCAGGCTGCTCCACGGAAGCCCCGCGCGCCCGTCCGCAAGCAGTGCGGCATCAACCGCCGCGTGCGTGCGTTCGACGAGTTCGGCAGTGCTCATTCCGCAACTACCGGTGTGGCCGTGCAGCGTCATGCCGACAAAGACGTTACTCGCGCCGAGCAGCTCGCGCAGCTTGCCGAAGGTGGCTACGGCGTGGGCGAAATCCCTCGGCACCCCGCGCAGGCGGTCGTTGATTTCGGGCGGTCCGTCGATTGAAACGGTCACCACCAACCGCGCCTTTACGCGCTCTTGAATGCGGCGCACCGTGCGCTCGATGCGTTCCGTGGCCAGACCGTTGGTCGGAAAGTGCACGAGGAGCAGATCTGGGCATTGCGCGTCGAACGCCTCAACCACCTCGGCGAAATGCGGGTGGTCGGTTGGTTCGCCTCCGGTGAAGTCGATCCACTGGAAAAACCGGTTGGCTGCCGCGAGCGCCTTGATTTCGTCGAGCCGGAGTTCGGCGTCGAGGGCGCCTGGGGTGTCCTTGACCTTCCAGATGTCGCAATACACGCAGCGCGAATGGCACCGTTTGGTGACGACGAACATGAGTTTTGTCGGCCGCCCCTCGCGCCCCACGGCTGCAGCGGCGGTGCGCGTGAACAGTCGCGCCCAGGAATACACGTTACTCATGGCGCAGGCGGTTGGCTTGGCTCAGCGGAGTCGGTTGGAGCCGGGTTCCCTTCGGTGGTTTTGCGATAGCGGCTAAGCAAGGCATCGAGACGCACGATCCGGTCGGTGTGCTCGGGCTTCGGGCCGCCAAAGCGTTCGAGGGCGGCTGGGGTATCGAGACGGAACAGCGCGAATTGGTGTTCCTGGCACGGGCGGCGGATCACTTCAACTGCCCCCATATCGACGAAAAGTTGGGCGGAGTTTTGGCCGAAGGTGGGCTCTACGTTATCCCAGTAGCCGAAGTGAAAAAAAATGCCGCCGGGGTATTGGTTAACCAATTCCCGAAGATTTTCGCGTAAGAGCTGTTCCACTTTGGGCAGCTCGGAGGTGTTGGCTCCTTCGACCAGCCAAACGCTGGGCGCGCGCGAGATCACCAGGGCTGCATGCGGCAGCCGGGCTGCTTCGCGCACGATGAAGCGAATGTCCTCACGCGCCCCTGACGCTTCACGCGATTCGGTGGGTACAAAGGAGAAAACGACCAGCCAGTTGATTACCAACGCCGCCGTGAGTGCGCCGCCGATTAAGCGGTGAGCTCGCAGGGCCTCAACCAGCCGTGCGGCGCCCACACCCATGACCACGGCTACCGGTGCACAAGAGACGAGCGCGTAACGGCAGCTCGCCCCGTAGTGATAACCGCCGGCGTAAAACAGCACGAAAATCCCCCAGCTCAGTGCCAGCCAGAGCGCCAGTACCAGCGCTGCCGCCAGGTTGCGCACCAGCAACCAGCCGCCTCCGAGCACCGCCAAAAGAGTGCCTGCAAGCGGGAACCAGTGGTTGGCGAAAAAGTAGCCGGCGTTGCTGCTAAAGTTCTTTGCGATGAAGGCGAAATCGAAGCGGCGTCCATCCGTTGCCCCCCAGTTTTCACCGCGCACGGACCATAGGTGCAGCAGGTTGGGGGTAATCAGCGCTATCACCAGAGCTAGCGCTGCCCAAGCAAAGAGGTCTTTCAAAAAGTGGTCCTCTTCCGACCATAAAACGGCCGCCACCAGCGGCAGTACAAGGAGCGATTCAGGTCGGAAATAAACCGCAAAGGCCGTGGTACCGGCCAACAACAGCGAAGTGCCCACCGTGCCTTGGAGTGTGTTGCGGTCCCGCACGCGCACATAAAAACAGGCGGCGAAAAATGCCACGACGACTGAGCATGCCGCGCCGGGTTCGACTGCCGTGGTGTGCCCCCACCACGGCACCAATGGCGTGGCGATAAACAAAAGCGCGGCCGCAAGCGCGGTGCCGCGCGGCAAGGTCCATGGTATGAGGGCCAGCGCGAGGTAAAGACCGGCAGCGGCCAGTCCAATTAAGCTGCGATTAAGGTGGTGGGAGACCGTGGTGGAAACACCGAAAAGCCGGTACGCCAGACTGTGAAGATAGGGCAGGCCGTTGGGCTGCTTGTTCACCGAGCTATCAATCAACTGGAAGTCACCGTATTCGGTGCGAGCGTAAGTGGCGGATTCGGCTCGCCCGGTATGGGCGATCGTTTGCCCGATCTGCATGTAAATGTGCTCGTCGAAAAGTATCCGGTGGGCTTTTGGGGCGAGTCCACAGGCGAGGTAACCCGCGAGGGCGAGGCCGAGTGCGGTTAACATGCGCCGGGTGCCGAGTAGTCCATACAACCGAGGAGCCAGTGCGACGATGCCGGCCGTAATCGCGACCAGGCAGCCGTGCATACCCCAGACTGTTGATGAACTCGCCTGACGCAGTAGGGCGTCGATGTCCAAGCTGACGAGGCAGTCGCGAGCCCACAGGACCACGCCGAAGAGGGTTAACAGGGCCGCAGCGAGCCAGTGCAGTCCTGTGGAGCGGAGCCAGGTAGGGAGCATCACGACGAGAGAGAGATTTTTTTTGTGAGTAGCACCGAGCCAAGCGCAAGGTGGCGAATTTCGCTTTGGAGCCAGGCGGCGACTATGTCGGCTGGGGCATCGGCCATCGGTTGCCCGTGCAGATTCAGGCTGGTGTTAATCACCGCACCGGTGCCCGTGCGCTCACGCATGCAGCTGAGCAAGTGCCACCAGGGATTGGCCGGATCGACTGGCACCATTTGTGGTCGGCAGGA
>CANIXX010000012.1 GCA_947471115.1 Opitutaceae bacterium
AAGTTGCGGCGCAGGAAATTCCGGCAAAGCGGTCGTTATCGCAGGAAGGCTTCAGGTTCATGTGAAGTCCTTTCGGAAGCGATAGACGCTTTGGACCAGTCCTTGCAGCAAGCAGCAACTCAGCACAAAGGAGCCACCGTAACTGATAAAGGGAAGCGGTATGCCCGTAATGGGCACGAGTCCGATGGTCATCGCGATATTAACAAACACGTGCACGGCGAAGAGCACCGTCACGCCGATGGCGATCAAGGTGCCGAACCGGTCTCGCGACAGGCCCGCAATGCGTATGCCGTTGAACATCACTATCCCAAACAAACCCAAAACTGTAACACTTCCCAAAAATCCTTTTTCCTCGGCAATCACCGAGGCGATAAAATCGTTGTGCGCCACGGCGCGTGGCAGGTAGCCCAATTGGGCCTGCGTCCCCTGGGTCCAGCCCTTGCCGGTCAGCCCGCCCGAGCCCACCGAGATGAGCGATTGGCGTTGGTTCCAGCCCACCCCGTTCGGGTCGATCTTGTCAGGCATGGCGAACGAGATGATCCGGTTGCGCTGGTAATCGTGCAGCGGCAACAGGGCGTGCGGTTCAAACTTCCCCTTGTCCGCAGAGAAGGAAAAGTTGTTGGCCTCCATGTAGTTGACGTAGCGGTAGCAGTCCAGGGTGATCAGGCCTACCAGGATCAGGAACGCGCCCAAGGCCACCGCGAAAAAGCGGGTTGAAAGCTTGGAGACGTAGAGCATGGAGAAGATCACGGGGGGCAGCACGATCGCCGATTTAATGTCGGGCTGGAGCAGGATAAGAAAGATGGGCAAACCCGCAGCAAGCGCCAATTTACCCAAGGTGCCGAAGGAGCGGGCGAGGGTGCCGACTTTGGAGCGTACGAGGATGCCGGCGGTCATCAGAAGCACGGCCGCTTTGGTGGGTTCGGAGGGTTGCAGGGCGAAAAAACCTAGGTCCAGCCAGCGTTGGGCCCCATAGCGTTCCGTGCCGATGCCGGGGGTGAGGACCAGAAGTAACGTGAGAATGCAGCCGAAGTAGAACCAGTGTGAAATGCTCAGCCAGAGGCGGTAGTCGATCAAGGAGACGCCACAATAGACCAATGCACCGAGGGCCAGCCAGACCAGTTGGGTCGTCCAGTTGTTTTGGGCAGTGGCGAGTTGAGCGCTGTAAATAAAGGCGACGCCGATCGCACCGAGGGCCAGCAGCGCCAGTGGGGTGATCCAGTCGAAACGCACCCGGGTCGTCGTTTTAAAGACGCCAAGGAGTTCGAGGGGAGGGCGGAAGCTGGCAGGCACAGGGTCGAACAAACCGTCTGCCGCGTGGGGCGCAATCCTGTGTTGGCGGTGCGCATAAAATCGGGCGTTAGGCCTAATGCCTAAACCTTTAATGAAAATGGGGGTGAAAAAATAGGCTGTTTTTCGCACCCACCTGAGTTCGGCCCCAATCCATTGGCCACGAAAACCACAAAATGAAACAAAAGCTAAGGTCTCGATCCCTTTAACCCGAGCGCCGAAGTTTTAACCACGGAATTCACAGATGAGCACAGATAACAGAGTGTTACCGAATTTATAGACAGGATGAAAAAAGGGGGCAAGTTGAGTTCGTTTACCTCCTAAGGGATTGTATCTGTGCAATCTGCGTAATCTGTGGTTGGTTTGAACTTCGGAATTTAGGTTTAACCGTGAAGGTTCGCCAAGTTGCACAAATAATAACGCAATCATTTGTTAATCAATTTCATTTAACCGCTTCGCGAGTGCTCGGATCGTCTTCGCGGTAAAAAATCCGGCGTTATGGTTTCGCCTTTGCCCAACCACGCTAACTAAGGCAGCCCGCAGACATGAGTAAACGCCCTTGCCCGCGATGGGAGAGGTGCTTTGCCTCCCTACCATGAACGCGTCCAACGACCCCCTGCACGGCATTACTTTGGAGACGATTGTGACTGAACTGGTCAGCCAGTACGGCTGGGAGGAGCTAGCGAGTAGGATCGATGTGCGCTGCTTCACCCACGACCCCAGCATCAAATCGAGTCTGACTTTTTTACGCAAAACACCTTGGGCGCGAAAAAAGGTCGAAGATCTTTTTTTGCGCAGCCGACGTTAGGCCGTTTTACGTGAAACTAGCAGGTAGTAACATTCGAGTTGACGGATCGAAAATAGAGCGGTGCTTCAGCCCGTTTCGGCGATTGTGATAAGAATACGACTTAACCCTGCCGGCTTAAGCACCGCGCTACGCCAGAACTCAAATCGACAAATCCCATGTTACTACTACTAGCGGGGATTAAAGAACTCTACCGTCTGCCACCATTCAGCCGGACAGGCGTAGGCTAACACTCCATAGCGCATGACCGGGAATTCGCGCATGTTGGCCCGATGCCTCAAGGCGAAAAATCAAGCTCTACGGACAAACAGAAACGGCAGGCGTCGCACATCGTGGCCAGCTACGATAATAAGGGTGTCACCGGAAAAACTGCGGAAACAAGGGCTTGGGCCGCAGTAAATAAACTTTCCGGCGGCGGGAAAATGGGCGTCTCAGGTATTGGCGCGGCGATAAGGTCATCCGTCCGGCAAATGGGGTCGTCAATGACCTGACGCCATCTGTGAAAGCGCCCCATGGCCGTTGAATTCAAGGACTATTACGGTGTGCTCGGAGTGACGCCAAAAGCGACGGGCGACGAAATTAAAAAGGCGTTCCGCGCCCTTGCGCGAAAGTATCACCCAGATGTCGCCAAAGACAAAAAGGCTGCGGAGGAAATGTTTAAGGAGATCAACGAAGCCAATGAGGTTTTAAGTAATCCAGAGAGCCGCCGGAAATTTGATCAACTGGATGCCGATAGGAAAACGGGTGCCGAAACGTGGTCACCACAGAACCCCGGCCATACCGGCACCCGTTCCGCTGGACGGGGAGCGACGAGTGACGCAGGAGGGGTTCAGTTTGATGGCACGGGGTTAAGCGATTTTTTCGAGCAGTTTTTTGGTGGCGGTGCCGGTCAGACGCGCGGGGCTTCACCGTTCGGTTCTCCGGAGTTTAATGAATCACGCATGCGATCGGAGGCAACCCGGCGCGGGCACGATATCCAAGGCGACATTCTCATCACTCTCGATGAAGTTCTTAAAGGAGCCTTGCGCGTAATTTCGGTGCGCCGAACCCACGCGCACAGCGGTCGGGAAGAGCCGGAAACCTATCGAGTCAGGATTCCGAAAGGAGTAGTTGCAGGGCAGTCCATCCGGGTTAAGGGCAAGGGAGGCGAAGGCGCGAATGGCGGCAGCGCCGGCGACATCTATTTGCGGGTGCGATATGCGGAACATCCCGACTGGCAAGTGAGCGTCTCCGACTTGATGGGAGTGCTGGAACTGGCGCCGTGGGAGGCTGTTTTAGGAGCCACGGTTCAAGTCCTGACGTTGGATGGGCGTATTTCAGTCAAAGTTCCAGCAGGGTTCCAGCAGGGGAAAAAACTCCGTATCCGGGGCAAGGGATTGCCGGTGGATGCAGCGAATTTCGGGGACCTTTATCTTGAGGCGTCTATCCAGGTGCCCGTGAGCAGTGGCAAAGAGGAAGAGCGCTTATGGAAAGAACTCGCAGGCGCGTCCCCCTTTAATCCCCGGCCATCACAACTCGATGTATGAGGTGGGCCTTATCATCGCCATCGGCACGTCGGCTGAAATCAAGAGCAACTCCGATTCGCGCGTTAATCCGTTTATCAACGCTCACGTTCGCCTACGTCTATGATTTCGTCGCTCCTGCCTCATGTGCTCACAATTAATGGCGGTTCCTCGCGCATTCGGTTCGCGATTTTTGAAACCCGTGCATCGCTACCTTCCTACTCGAGGCGGATTGAGCGTATCGGTCAGCGTGGCACCAACCTCGTCCATGTCGATGCGGCAGGCGTGCCCTCGCCGCCCTTTATCGTGACGGCTCCCGATCATCGCACAGCAGCCGACTTTTCGCTGGGATGGTTTGAACGGCAGTCGTTTCCCCCATCAATCCAATCGGTCGGCCATCGCGTGGTGCGTGGCATGAGACATTCAGCGCCGGAGCGAATCACGCCTGCTTTGCTAGCGGAGTTACACCGTATCACGCCCTACGCCCCTGATCACCGTCCTCGTGAGTTCGAGCTGATCTCAACGGACGCTGGTCAGGTCATCGTACGGGTTATTCGCAACAACGAAGAACCGATGATCGCACGGTCCGTCACGCGTGTCTTTCAGATCAAGCCAACCTTGGGAAAATAGACTATGGATAAAAACCTTACGACCAAAAATTCGACACCGAGTGAGGAGTCGCCGACTGCACAGAAGTGGTATTCGCCGATGCGACTCTGGAAGCGTAAGCCATTGATAATAGCTTCACTTTGCAGCGTCGGCATTGCCACGCACCTCGTGCTGCGTTTCGCGCTTCATTACGCGCCTGACATCTATCGAATTCCGTTGCTTACGATTCTATTAGTCGGCGGTTTGCCGATGCTCTATGAGCTGCTCCGAAAGCTGCTAAAACGCGAATTTGGATCCGACCTGCTGGGAGGGATTTCCATCATCACTTCGGTCTTTCTCGGCGAATATCTCGCTGGCTCCATCATTGTACTGATGCTTGCGGGCGGCGAGGCGCTGGAAAGTTACGCTCTCCGAAGCGCCTCATCCGTGCTGGCAGCGCTTGTGAAACGGATGCCGTCAATCGCCCATCGAAAACGTGCAGAGATTGAGGATGTTGCGCTCAGCGAAGTGGCCGTTGGTGACACGCTTGTCATATACCCGCACGACACCTGTCCGGTGGACGGAATCGTAACCGAGGGGCACGGCTTGATGGATGAGTCTTACCTGACGGGAGAGCCGTTTCAGATCGAAAAGACCACGGGCTCGAGCGTGATCTCGGGGGCGATCAACGGAGAGTCGGCGCTCACTATCCGGACGACGAAGCTCGCGGCTGATTCTCGCTACGCGAAAATCATGGAGGTCATGCGCGAGTCGGAGTCGCAACGCCCCAACTTGCGGCGGCTCGGTGATAAACTGGGTGCTTTCTACACGCCGATTGCCCTAGCCGTCGCGGCGCTTGCGTGGATCACAAGCGGAGAGTCGGTGCGCTTCCTCGCGGTTCTCGTCATCGCTACGCCGTGCCCGCTACTCATTGCTATCCCCGTTGCAATCATCGGATCAATCTCACTCTGCGCACGCCGTGCGATCATCGTAAAGAATCCGGTCGCTCTTGAGCAGATTGCCCAGTGCCGAACCGCGATTTTCGACAAGACCGGAACGCTCACCTACGGAAAACCGACGCTCGTCGAGCAGCTGGTCTCCCCCGGTTTTGCGGCCAAGGATGTCCTAACGCTGGTTGCCAGCCTAGAACGTTACTCCAAACATCCCCTGTCACGCGCCATTATCAAAGAGGCGAAGTCCGAGGTGCTCGTCCTCCCGCAGGCTACCGAGGTAACCGAAGTTCCGGGCCAAGGGCTGCGAGGCACAGTTTCCGGCCGGAAGGTCGAGGTCACGAGCCGCAATAAATTGACCGCCAATAAAACGCCCGGTGCCGACCAACTTCCGCCGGTGGTCGAGGGACTGGAGTGCGTCGTCGTGATCGACGATAACTACGCCGCGACGTTCCGTTTCCATGATGCTCCGCGCACGGACAGCCGTCCATTTATCAGCCACCTGCAACCTAAGCATGATTTTGAACGCGTCATGATTGTCTCGGGAGACCGCGCTTCGGAGGTCCACTACCTTGCCGCCACAGTCGGTATCACCGAGATTTACTCCGAGCAGAGTCCCGAGCAAAAACTTGCCCTCGTCCGCACTGAAACCGCCACAGCCAAAACCCTCTACGTGGGCGACGGTATCAACGACGCGCCTGCGATGATGGCCGCTACCGTGGGCATGTCTATCGGCCAGAATAGTGATGTTACTGCGGAGGCGGCGAGTGTCGTCATCCTAGACAACTCGCTTACGAAGGTGGACGAGTTTATGCACATCAGTCGCCGGATGCGGGTCATCGCGCTCCAAAGCGCCGTCGGCGGCATGGTCCTGAGTATCGTCGGCATGATCTTCGCAGCCACCGGTCACCTCAGCCCGGTAAGTGGCGCGATTACCCAGGAAGTCATCGACGTGCTCGCCGTGCTCAATGCCCTGCGAGCCGCGTTCCCGCCCAAGGTGATTCACGATCTTTAAACTAAGTCGTTCGAGATCGGGTAGGGCTATTCTCCATAGCAGCGAAGCCAAACTGAGCGTAGCATGATGGACCAACTGAATAATTACTTATGAAAACCAATAATCAAAACGACTACCTCACACGCGAAAAAATTCTACTGCTCCTTTCCGATGACGAAGTCGCCTCTGTGGCCACTGCCGAAACTGCCGCTGAGCTCTCGGTCGGGGACGAATTCATTGATTTAAACAAGTTAGATCTGGGCGTACAGCGCGGTCCGGGCAGCAAGACTCCGATGGGTCATGTGTTGCCCAAGCGGTCGGTGCAAATCGGCACATGGTCGAAGATCGTTGCTCAACTTCCTAACCATTCCGCGCTATGAAGAAACCGCGACATTCGACGCACGCCTTGCTTCGTCTTTGGCGTTAGAAGTTGTCACCGTGAACCTGACGACCGCGCTGCTGGATGTACGCCGGATGGCGGAAGCTGATCGACTGACTGTCGCCGACGGCACCACAACCATTAAGTTAATGGAAAAAGCGGGACGAGCGGTCGCTTATGAAATCGGCAAACGGTGGAGCCCAGGTCACGTCACCGTACTATGCGGTAGTGGTGGAAACGGAGCCGACGGCTTCGTTTCCGCATACTATCTTTCGAAAGCCGGTTGGACCGTGCGGGTCGCATCGCTAGGGGGGGGCGAAGACCATTCCGGCGCGACACACCGTAACGCCGGGCTGTGGACGGGCCGTATTGAGCCATTGGAACCCGCCGCACTCGACGACGCTGAACTGGTTGTCGATGCACTCTTTGGTGTCGGACTAAATCGGCCGCTGGAGGGCGCATGTCTGGACATTTTGACTGCGGTCGGAAATCGGCGCCTGCCGGTAGTCGCCATCGACATACCGAGCGGAGTGATGGGTGATTCTGGTGCAGCGAAGGGTGCGGTGAAGGCGTTGTTAACCATCACCTTTTTGCGCAAGAAACCCGGTCACGTGCTGTTGCCTGGTCGAAGATTGTGCGGAGAAGTGGTGGTCGTCGACATCGGGATGCCCGCATCCGTTCTGGATCGGGTTACCCCCGACACTTTCGAGAATTCCCCCGACCTATGGCTCGCGGAGTTACCTCGACCCGCTGACGACAGCGATAAATACATACGCGGGCATGCGTTTATTTACGGAGGTTATCCTGTCACGGGTGCCGCCAGACTAGCGGCGCGAGCCGCCGCCCGGGCTGGAGCGGGAATGACGACCATCGTTGTGCCCAACATTGCCCTACCTATTTACGCCACAGCTCTCACCAGCATCATGGTTAAACCGCTCGTAGAACCCGATCAATTCGGAGCATTTTTGAATGATCGGCAGTTGACCGGTCTCTTGATCGGACCAGGGGCCGGAGTGAGCGACGCAACGAGAGCTCGCGCGTTGGCCATGTTGGCAACCGGTCGGCCAACACTACTCGACGCTGATGCGCTCTCTTCTTTCCATGAAAACCCATCCCTCCTCGATCAGGCAATCACCGGTCCGTGCGTGTTAACCCCACACGACGGCGAGTTTGCACGCCTGTTCGATCCGCGCGGAGACAAACTCAGTCGCACGCGCGTGGCGGCGCGCCGCAGCGGTGCCGTCATCGTCCTTAAAGGCAGCGATACCGTCATCGCCGCACCAGACGGGCGAGCCATCATCAACACCAATGCACCACCCACCTTGGCCACGGCGGGAGCGGGCGACGTATTGAGCGGAATTATTCTCGGACTGCTCGCGCAAGGCATGGAGCCGTTCCTCGCCGCTGCCGCTGGGGTGTGGTTGCACGGTGCGGCGGCCACCGCGTTTGGTCCAGGGCTCATGGCGGAAGATCTGCCGGACCTGCTGCCGAGCGTGTTCCGGCGCCTTGACTGCCGCCGACATACTGAAGTTCCGCCGTGCCAAGTTCGGTCGGTCCCACTCAAGCGTTTTCGAACGAACGCTCCGGCAACGATCAAGCATTATGAATGCTACGATACTTAAGAAGGTCGGGTCGTCGCCTAACTGGCCCCAGCTTCCCGACTGCCAACCCGGAGCAGGCAAGTTCGAGTAAAGTTGCCGTCATGTTAGTGGTCACGCTCTCGCTCGACATGTGGAGCGCCGCTGTGTTGACCGCGATCTAGTTCGGCTGCGATTTGCTGGATGATGCAATCAAGAGTTTCGCCGCTGATGGCGGTAACGTTCCAACTCCGCCTAGCATTGCTGTTTTATAGGACAGGCACCGGCCTTCGATTGTTCACACTGTGAATCACCTGCGCAAGTCATAGCCCATGCTGACCGTCTAATCGCAAGCCTGCGTACCTACTCGGGATTGGTCACGGTGTTTTCGCACGGCCATTTCGGACGCGTATTTGGCGTCTGCTAGATCGGCATACCTGTTGAACCGTAGACGCAGTGGGTGAAAACGGCGGGCGAGGACGATGGAATAACGCTGGTTTTGATTCCTGGAAACTCACTCCGCGTTGACCCATCGGAGTGTTATAAGGCTCCGCAAATTACCGGAGAAATTCGTCGGTCCCAGTTCTGCGGATGGCGGCGAACACTTCAGCATCACCCGTAGGACTATACTCCATAGCCGGTATCGGGTTTAGAGCCCATTGTGCAAACAGCGAAATACTCAACTCCGCCCCCGCAGGGGGGAAGTTAACCCCACCCCATTAAAATGACACTCACGGCCGATCTTTCCGGTTCGTTTTTACGAACTCACACCACACTCTTTCAGCATCCGATTTCTCATAATCTAGGATGGCGCGATGTGCATGCCTTGCTTCGAAAATTAGGAGACATTCACGAGGAACCCAATGGCAACCTGAAGGTGACGCGCAACGGTCAGAGCCTCGTGCTGCATTCACCACTCACCAAAGATGTCGAGACTGCCGAAGAGATCATGACCTTGCGCAAGTTTATAGAGGGCTCTGAGTCGTCTTCAACGGCCCTAAATGAGGGACCGAATTTCGACATTGACGGTCGTCCAGTCGATCACACGTCGCATCTCCTAACCGATGCGCAACTGCTGGCGACCGCGCGAGCCTGCTACGGAAACCTTACCTAAAAACGATGAAAACCATAAAGGCTTGGTATATTTACTTCTACGGTGGGCCCGGGGTGCTCGTGAATGACGCCAAGGGTGGCCAAACTTTGGCGCGCGGGCGCGGTCGGGGCACGATTGTGATTCGGGTGATTTAGTTTCCTCAACTCCGCCGTATGATCACACTCGCTCAGCTTGTTGGTGCGGATCGGTGCACTTACCAAAAGATTTTTCACCAACCGATCTCAATGGATGTGCAAAGGACCGACGTGCGGTCACTTTTAGAATCGCTAGGAGCGGTCACGGATGCCGGTGGAGATAATCTGCAGGTCACTCGTAACGGGCACGTCCTCGTGCTCCTTTCAATCGGCGATAAACAGTACGAATCGGCAGACGAATTAATTGCGCTGCGCCATTTTTTGAAACGTTCAGAAAATCCACAGCAAGGCTCAAACGGTCGCGAAGCGCATCTGTTGCTTGTGATAGGTCATCACGAAGCCCGACTTTTTCGCTCCGAAATTTACGGAGGGTTTCCTGAGCAGATACTACCTCAAGGCGTAAATGGGGTCTTACCGATTGCCGATTCAGTCTTCGCTGAAAAAACCGACATCTGCAGTCTTTTCGATCTTATCGCGCAGGCGCTCAGCGCAACGGGTAAAATCCTGGTTTTCGGTGAATCGAGTTCCTCCCAGTTGGATATGGACTGCTTCATCGGCTGGTTAAAGCGGCAGCATCCTGACCTGGCAGAGCGGATCATTGGCTCGATGGTCTTAAATGAAGATCGAGTGGACTCCGGTCTACTTCTGGCGAAGGCCCGGGAATTTTTCGCACACACACGCACGGCTTAGCGCCGAGGCAAGCCCCCCTAACTCAATGACGTCTATCATACTCTACGCTCCCACCAAGCACACGCTGGCATGTCGGCACCCCAGCGCGTTTGTCGGTTATTCGTTGCAGACTGTTTCCCTACTAACGGGAGTCCATCCGGCGATGCTGGGCTATTACTACCGTCTTGGCCTGATCGACGGAGTCAGTGAAGACCCGGAGAGAGGACTCGTTTTCGAGGAGGCCGCTTTTGATGAAATACGCCGGATAGAGCACTACCGTCGCGATCTCGGCGTGCGGCGCAAAGCGCTCCCGTTGATCTGTGAATTATGGCGTGAAGGTGAACGCCTGCACATCGAACTCAATTTTTTGCGCGCTCAGTGAGCGTTCAAACACCGCTAGGAATCCAATCGTTTAAATATATGAAAATCTCATCCCCTGCCCCCGCTGTCTCCTCCGCACCTTCCGACGACACAATCCGCGATTACGCGTTTCATCTTTACGAACAAAGCGGTCGCGCTGCGGGCCACGACCTCGACAACTGGCAAGAGGCCACCGCCTGCCTCAAGGCCAACATCCCGGAGCATCGCTCGCACAACCGCCTCCACGATCACGCTAGCAGTGCCGCCTTGGCCACGGCTTCGGCTCCCTTGGTCAAAAGCAAACGTGTCTAACCCCGCAGCCCCCACCTCAAACCTTAACCCAACCCATCGCATGCTCCAAAACATCAATGATCTCTATGGTATCAAACTCGCCGCTACGGATGGAGAGATCGGGAAAATTCAGGACTTTTATTTCGATGATCAGCGCTGGGCTGTACGCTATCTTGTGGCTGATACCGGTTCGTGGCTCACGGGTCGTCTCGTGCTGATTTCCCCACACGCCTTAGGCAAATTCGACCGCGAAAAAAAGCAGCTGCACGTTAACCTGACCCGCGATCAAATTGAGAAGTCCCCTTCCATCGGTACGCACCTCCCCGTATCGCGCCAATACGAGCGAGATTACTACACCTACTACGGCTGGCCCACCTACTGGACCGGCGACTTGATATGGGGCACCTACGGTTTCCCCGTCGTAGATTCGCAACCTCCCGGAGCCCCCCTTCACCGTGGCCATATTCACCATGGCGATACTCACCGCGACGATCTCCATCTGCGCAGCGCCCAGGTGATAAAAGGTTATGATATCCAGGCTACCGACGCCTCAATCGGCTCAGTCACAAGCTTTTTGGTGGACGACAAGAGTTGGGCGGTCGGCGAACTGGTCGTTGAGACCGGCCATTGGTATGCAAGCAAAGAGATCCTTATCTCCCCTTCGAAAATAGACCGCATCAGTTACCCCGAATCGAAAGTCTTCGTGAATCTCACCACGGCCGACATCCAGAGCACGGCAGAAAACGATGTCGCGAAGGCGGGCGTATGAAACTTGCTGAAGCGACGCACTGTGCTGGCGGCGACCACACTGAACCGACGTTCCGGTAAATTTCCCCCCAGCCCGATTCGCTCACGCTTTCGGCCTGCGTGGGGGTGGCGGCGGTGTCGGGCGTTTCGATCACGTCCCAGACGGTAGAAGTCAGGCGTGCCAACGGTTAACCGCACCAAAGTGGACGCGCAGGCCGCCACACCGGGCACTCTTTTCGTGGCTCAGCTTTACCGATGGGGCTTTGTCTATCACCCCTGTTTCTTTAGTACAAACGGCTCAATTTTCAGTATCGGTATGATTATCGTTTAATTTTACAAGTAATTATTTTATAATGTTTTAAATGGATAACAAGAAGGCGAAATCGTTCGTTTTGGCAGCCCGGTTGCCTAAGTGTCCCACCGGTATTCAGGGGCTCGATGAAATCACCGGGGGTGGATTGCCCAAGGGCCGTCCGACGCTGGTCTGTGGCGGTGCGGGTTGTGGCAAAACGCTCATGTCCCTCGAGTTTCTCGTGCGTGGTGCCATGCAATTCAACGAGCCAGGCGTATTCATGGCGTTCGAAGAGACGGAAGCGGAATTAACGGCCAACGTCGCGTCACTCGGCTTTGACCTGGCGGGGCTCGTCCGCCAAAAAAAAATCGCCCTCGACTACGTCCACATCGAACGCAACGAAGTCCAAGAGGGTATCGATTATGATTTAGAAGGCATTTTCGTCCGGCTGGCCTACGCGATCGATTCCATCGGCGCCAAACGCGTGGTGCTGGACACCCTGGAAGTGTTGTTTGCCAGTTTGCCCAACGAGGCGGTCCTCCGCGCCGAGTTGCGGCGGCTCTTTCGCTGGCTAAAGGAAAAGGGGGTGACCGCCGTCATCACCGCCGAGCGCGGTCGCGAAAACCTAACGCGACACGGATTGGAAGAATACGTATCCGACTGCGTCATCTTGCTCGACCACCGCGTCAACGACCAGATCGCCACCCGTCATCTGCGAATCGTAAAATATCGTGGCGCTCTCCACGGTACCAACGAGTTTCCCTTTCTCATCGGCGCCGACGGCATCAGCGTCCTGCCGATCACCTCGCTGGCGCTGGACCATCATGTTTCGACCGAACGTATCGCGACCGGTATCCCCCGACTGGATGCGATGCTGGGCGGCCAAGGCTTTTTTCGCGGCAGCAGTATTTTGCTCACGGGCACCTCCGGTACGGGCAAGACGATCATCGCCGCAAACTTTGCGCAAGCCGCCGGCAAGCGAGGAGAGCGGGTGATGTTCTTTTCGTTCGAGGAATCGCCGAATCAGATCATCCGCAACATGCACTCCATTGGCCTGCGTCTGGAGCCGCTGGTGAAGGGCGATCTCCTCCGCTTTCACTCGGTGCGACCTTCGGTTTACGGCTTGGAGATGCATCTGGCCACGATGTTCAAGGAGATCGCCACATATAAGCCGCACGTGGTCATCATTGACCCGGTCACCAGCCTGATGGATCTCGGCACCGACGCCGAAGGTAAAGGGATGGTGACACGGCTGATCGACTACTTGAAGGCCAGCCAGATCACCTCGTTTTTCACCAGCATTACGCATGTGGGCGGGGTTCCCAAAGAAAACGAAACCGCGATGTCCTCCCTCATGGATGCTTGGATTTTGCTCCAAAATTTCGAGGGTAACGGCGAACGCAACCGTGTGCTTTACGTACTCAAGGCGCGCGGCATGAAACACTCGAATCAGATTCGCGAGTTCCTGATCTCGGACCACGGGATCGACGTCGTTGACGCCTACATCGGCGCCAGCGGTGTGCTCACCGGCTCCGCCCGCGTGGCGCAGAGCTCTCTCGAAAAAGCCGCTGTGCTCGCTGGCCAGCAGGAGGCCGCCCAGCTCAAGCGCGAGGTGGAGCGCAAACGCACGGCGCTCGAACGGCAGATCAGCGGATTGCGCGCCGACTACGAAACCGAGGCGGCGGAACTGAGGCGCATCGCCGAGCAGGTCGGCACTCGCACGCTCGTACTGGGCACCGAACAGGCGGCCTCGGGCATTCTCCGACAGGCGGACGCCAAGGTAGTTACGAGCACGCAGGAAAAACTACGGCAAGGGAGGAAAAGCGAATGAGCACAAAACCTGTGGAACGTCGGCCTGCCGTACTCTCAGTCCTCAAGAAAAAGCTGGGGCGCACGAAACCGGCCCGCAAGAAATCGCCCACCGCGAAAAATTCAAGTTCCAGCCCGAAGTACAGTTACATCTTGCGGCTGTTTGTGGCAGGGGCCTCGGCTCGGTCTAGTGAGGCCATCCAGCACGTCCGCGAGTTGTGCGCGACGGAACTAAAAGGTAGCGGCAAGCTGGAAGTGATCGATATCTACCAGCAGCCCGCCCTCGCACGCGCCAACCAGATAGTCGCCACCCCGACGCTCATCATCGTGTTCCCTCCTCCGTTGAGGCGGTTTATCGGCAACATGGCCAATGTCACCGGCCTGCTCGTCCAGCTTGCGGTGAGCCCAAAAGGTAAAATCAAAATTTGAAAGCTTCCGTCCACCTGAGGCCAGCGAAGTTCGCGCCATCCCGAGAAATTGCGAAACTCCAGGCACGACTGGCCATAGCCGAAGAAACCATCCGCGCCATCCGTAACGGCGAAGTGGATGCGGTTATCGGCTCGGGGAAAAAGGGCCCACAGGTTTTTGCCTTGGAAAGTACCGAGCATGGCCACCGCGTGCTGATTGAGTCCATGGACGAGGGAGCGCTGACTCTCACAGCGAACAACTTGATTCTCTACGCCAACCGGAGTTTCGCGCGGATGGTCCAGTGCCCGTTGGAGAAGATCATGGGGAGTTGCTTTCGACGTTTTTTTTCGTCCGCCGACCGCGCCTTGCTCCGGCCGTTTATGAAACAGGCGGGCGCAAGCGACGCAAAGCTGCAGGTGCAGCTGATCGCCGCAGACGGTTCGTGCTTACCGGTCCAACTTTCCATCCAAGAACTGCCCAAGTTGGCCCGTGAACGCGTGACTTTCAGCTTGGTAGTGACGGACATGACTGAGGCCCGCAGGAGCGAATCCATGCTACGCGCTTTCACGCACCGTGTGGTTCAGGTGCAGGAGGCCGAGCGCACCAACGTGGCCCTCGAATTACACGACAACGTTACCCAGCTACTCCTCGCCGGGCTTTTTTGCAGTCAGGCACTTGTAGCCAAACTTTCGGCCTACAGTGGTCCGGTACAGGCCGAAGCGATGAAACTACGAGCGTTGCTCGGCCAAGCGAGTGCGCAGGTGGAGCGCATCTCGCGTGATCTCCGGCCTAGCGTATTGGATCACCTCGGGCTGGATGCGCTTTTTCGTACCACCGGCGCGGAATTTTCGGCCCGGACGGGCATACCGGTCAAGCTGACCTGCGTCGAGTGGGCCGGGAGACTTCCAGCCGACACCGAATTGGCGCTCTATCGCATCCTCCAAGAAGCATTGAAGAACGTTGAGCAACACGCCCGTACCCGCCATGTGACGGTTAATTTGTCCCAGTCGGGAGATCACGTGCAGTTAACGATCCAAGACGACGGTACCGGCTTCAATCCGGACAAGCTAAACGGCGGGAAACACGGTTTGGGGCTGCTCGGTATGCGAGAGCGGGCAACCTACGTGGGCGGGAAGATTACGGTCAAATCCGCGCGTCGCTCGGGCACCAAAATCGAGGTGCGCATTCCCCTTTCTGTGGTCGTGAACGTGGCCGATGCTTGAGGATGATATCGGGTGAAACCTAAGGCCGATAAAACACTAGCGGCGAACCGAAGTTCGAGCGGTGAGGATTCGTAGGGTCGAGATGGCCAGCGGTCCCCAGCGCAAGACGGTGGTGATTTTTTTGAGTCGGGGGGCAAACGAGCGTTGCAGGATCAGGCCCAACGGAAGGCCGAGGCTAAGGATCAGCGGTGAGAGGCGTCGCCAGGCGGCCAGCGCTTGGTCCAGGTAAGCGAGCGGTCGTGTGAGGCGGGCGGTGGCCTGGGCGCAAGCTGCGCGATTGATGCCGATGCGGGTGCGCAACTCGATTTTACGCGCCGCCAAGAGGGCTAGCTCAGATTGCGGATACATGAGCGGTCAGCGTTTAGCTCGTCGAGGGTGGCGGCGAAGGGGCGGGGTTGATGGGCGAGATAGCGGCGGAACGCTATGATGATCACCAGCAGCCCGCCGGTATATAGTCCGGTTAGCCCTCCGAGGACGGTCAGTCGGGCGCTTTCCCAAAAAAGATATACCAGCGTAAGGCTGGCGAAGCTGATCGCTATCATCCCTGTGAAGACCGCCGCACTGATCCAGATAAAGGTCTGGATCAGGCGGATTTTCTCCTCCTGAAATTCGACACCAAACAGAGCGAAGCGATCTTGGACCCCGGCGACGAGCCCGTCGCCGAGGGTGCGAAAAGCATTCATGAAGCCGGCGGACCCGGGAGGAGAAGATTCCATGGCGGGGTTGGCTGGGGATTAGCGGTTGCGGCGACCGATCAGTACACCGACGAGTACACCGACACCGGCAGCGATAGCCAGCGACTGGTAAGGGTTGGCGCGGATGGTTTGATCGGTGCAACGAGCACCGTCGACGACCTGTTTCTTTACGTTAGCACCCATCTCAGCGAGTCGGGCGTGGGCAGATTCAAAGCGGCTGCGCAGAGTATCGACGGCGTCGGCGGTGTGTTCGGTGATGGACTCGCCCATCATTTTTTCGGCCTCGGTAACGAGGTTTTTAAGGTCGTTAAGCAGATCGGAGGGAGTGGTGGATTCGGTATTGTTTTTCATAGGATTAGTAACGGGTTTTAGTTGAGGGAAAAGTAAAGCGACCCGGTCAGCCTTTACGGCCACGCAGCAGCGAGGCGATGAAGAGGACCAAGAAGATAAAGAAGAGGATTTTGGCAAAGAGGGCAGCGGTGCCGGCGATGACGCCGAAACCGAGAATACCCGCGACTATCGCGATCAGCAGAAATGTAAGGGCATAGTTGAGCATAGGAGCAGGTTTAAGGCTTAGGTTTTGTTGCCGCGCACCAGGCCGCCTAGGCCGATTGCTGCGGCAAGAATCCCGCCTATCAGCAGCCAGATGGTTTTGTCGGTGGGCGCACCGGTGAAGAGTCGGGAGAACGAGGAGCCGACTGATTCCGAGGCGCTGATTCCGAAGATGATCAGGATAATTCCGCCGATGAGCAGAACGAGGGAGACGAGGCGATTCATGAAAGTAGTGTATGGTATGTGCGATCGAGCTGAGTGCGGACCGCGCCTTGAAGGCTGCGTCCCGCCCTCGGTTTCGTCGCCCCGATCGGATCGCTGGCACTGCTCCTCATGGCGGCTGTAGCGTCACGAAAGGATCAAGGGATGGTAGGTGGGACTTACTTTTCGGAGGTGGAGAGCGCGACGCCCAGGGCCTTGAAGTCAGACTCCAGCCTGCTCAGGGAGGTCCGCAGCGGGGCGGAGTTGGTGTTCGCCTTGGTGGCCGAATCCTTGACCGAAGCCAGACCGCCGCGGGTCAGGTCCGTGGCCAGAGCGGTGCGGATGTCCTTGAGGTCAGACATGAAGGGAGCGAAGTCGGCCTTGGTCTGGATGTAACTGAGGCGAACCTTCTCAAACTGCACCGCCACTGCGGCCTTGCGATCGGCACTCCGAGTACGAATGTCTTCGTTCTGGATTTTGGCCAGCTCTTCATCCCAAGTGCGGAAGTACGCAGCACCCTGGGTCCGCATGGTGCCGGTGCGCTCGCTCACGTCTTCGGCCAGCGACTCCAGCTTGCTCACTGCGGAGTCAAACTTGTTGAACTGCGGCTTAAGGTCGGCTTCGGGGTTGTTGATCAGACTGGAGAGCGAGAAGAGGACGGCATCGATCTGGCCGTTGCCCTTGTGGACCTCACCGGCGGCTTTTTCGAGGGAGGTTGAGGTACTATGGGCCTTATCGTAGCCGGTTGAAGCGCAGCCACCCATAAAGAGGGCGGCGGCCGCGAGTGAAGAGGCTAACAGGATGTTTAGTTTCATATGTGTTTTAGTAGCGGAAAAGGAGCGGTGAAAACGAGGGACAGCGCAGAGTTAGCAGGCCTTGGCCTCATCGGTTTCGAGTTGGGCGCGGATTATCCACGCGGTTTTTTCGTGCTGGGTCATCAGACCGGTCAAGAAGTCGGCGGTACCGGCGTCCTTTAATCGCCCAGTGCAGATTTCGCTGTCGGTGCGTAGCTGGATGATGATGTTTTCATGTAGTGCGAGAAGCTCGACGAGCATGTGCTTGGCGGGCAGGCCCGTGCCGGGATTGGCGGAGGCGCGGGCGGCTTGTGTGAGGGCGGCCCAGTTGCCCCGGGCGGAGATGCCGATGGAGCGGGCGCGCTCAGCGACTTGGTCGGTGTATTCGGTGAACTGCTCGTATTGCTCATCGAAAAGGCGGTGAAGCGTGAGGAATGCCGGTCCGGTCACGTTCCAGTGGTAGTCGCGGGTGGTGGCACTGAGCACGTACTCGTCGGCAAGCAGCAGGTTGAGCATCTGGCCAATTTCGAGGCGGGCATCGTCGCTTAAGCCGATATTGAGTTTCATGGAAAGTGGCGGGTGGGGGGAGAAGCAGCGGAGGTGGAGGGGATGCGGGCGCGCCCGAGGGGGCGGCCCGCGGTTAACGGAAGCGGAACGAAATGCGGCGGCAGGTTAGCTTTTCACCGTCATACGATTGTCTACCGAGCTTACGCCGCGGATGTCGCGGGCGAGCTTGGAGACGAGAGACTTCTCGGCGTCAGAGTTGGCTTCGCCGGTGATGATAATAGCTCCGTCGAGAGTGATTACCTTGGTCTTAAGTGCGCTGGTACCCTTGTGGTTGAGGAGCGCGAACTTCACTTGGCTGGTGATGGACGCGTCATCGATTTTTTCACCGATGGTCAGGGCGGTGGAGGGAGTGGCCTTGATGACGAGGTCATTCTGCACGGACTTCACGTGGTCGATTTCCTTGGCGTAAAGGCCTGTGAGCTCCTTTTGGGCCATGTTATCGGCGGTGCCGGTGAGGGTGACGGAGCCGTCTTTCACCACGACTACGGTGTCGGCGGCGCTGACGTTGGCTTTAATGAGCAGGCGGGTGCGGATCTTAAAGGCGATCCACGAGTCGGAATGCTCCGGGTACTTGGAGTTGACGACGATCTCGTTGTTAACGCGGGTGACGCCGGGGAGGTTTTCCACGGTGTCGGCGGCGAGGGCTTTGTCGTCTTTATCTTGGGTTGTGCCCGTGAGCGTGACGACGCCGTCTTGGGCGGCTACCTTGACGGTGTTATCGAGAACGGTGCGGTAGGTGTAGGAGGACTTGGCGGCGTCCTCGATCTTGCGATCAAGTTCCGCCGTGGCGAATAATGCGGCTGGGCAAGCGGCAAGGAGGAGCAGTGTGGTCAGGTTCAGATGTTGGTTTTTCATAGGCTAGATTTGTATAATATATTAATTGTTAATTAGTTGCCATGGAGTGTTACCCTACTGAATACATTAGTTAGGCGGCAGATTGGTGGTTGGTGCGGCGGCGGAGCAGCGCTACTCCCAACGCCATCAGGGGCGTCAGCCAAAGGATCGCCGCCGGTTCGGGGATCGCGGTCAGCGCACCGTTACCATCGTAGGCGAGCCCCCCGGTCCAGTCGCCGCCGGCGGGGCCGCCGCGGGCATCGAGTTGATTGGCGTCGAGCGTGGTCGCGGCGACGGCGAGCCCGCGGCCGGAACCGGCCGAGCCCGTGCCGAAGGTGATGCTGGTGCCGGAGAGGTAATTGCCCGCAAGCTGGTTGTTGGCTCCGCTGGTGATCTCCGCTTGTGCGTTCCAAAACAGGCCGAGATCCTGGCCGCCAGCTGAGCTGAAATGAATGACGGAGACACCGGAATTGGCGGCAGTCGTAAAGTTGGTACCGATTTGGAAAACCCAGTAGGCGTGGTCACGGCCCTGCGCGTCGAGGGTGAGTTGTCCGGTGAGAGCAGCCGAGGAGCTGAAGCGGTAAACGCCCGGAACTAGTGTGAGTCCGCCGAGGTCGATGCCGCTCAAGTCGGTGTCGGCGGAAAGACCGGCGAGGCCGGCGGCGGCCCGCAGGAGATCGCTGCCGGCTTGGGCGGTGAGCGCGCTTGTGGCGAGAATTTCCCCGTTGTTGATCGTCGCGGGTGGGAAGCCGATGATCGCGTCGGCAGCGGCAGACGAGAGGCCGACATTGCCGTTGGCAAGGACGGTGCCGGCCGCCCCGGAGCTGGTAATTGCGGAGCCGCCAAGCAAAGTGTAAGCCTCGGCCGAACCGAGGATGGATTGGGCGAGCCCGTTAGTCTGCGCGCAAAGCAGGGCGGCGAGGGCAAGGAAGGGATAAGGCAGATTGCGGAGTCGATGTTTGTATTTTTGCATACCGCTTATTATCTAAGCTTTAGAGAGAACGCTTTAAATGGAGTGTAACACTTCCAGCGGGGGGCTCGGGCGTGGCGGTCGCGGCGTGAATCGAACCCAGTGTTAGAACCCGTAGGCGAGGCCAGCGCTCCAAGCGCCGATCACGCGCGTGGCGTCGCCGGTCTGCAACGAGTAGTCGCCAAAGAGGGCGAGGCGCGGGGTGATCGCTACGTCCAAGCCAGCGCTCAGGCGGGCGCTGTCGATCTGCGGTTTGCGAGTCGAGATCGTGTAGTCAACTGAGCCGAACGCGGCGTCCATTGAACGGGCGTCGTTGGCCAGTTCGTGGATCCAAGCTCCGCGCAAGCGGGGACTCATCATGACGGTACCGAACGGAAGATTAAGGCAGCCTTCCAGGCCGGCCTGAGTGCTCAGGGCATGGGCGGTCTGGTCGCGCACCGTGGCATTGAACGCGCCGGCACCGGACTCGGTAAATCCCTTGGCTTTCCATCCGCTTGCGAGCAGGCCAGCGAAGGGCGACACGGTCACCGGTCCGAGGATGAAGCGGTGGCCGGCCGTAGCTTCAGCCATCCACTCGTGGCCGCGGGTCGAGGATTCGGCAGTGGCCGCCGTGCCCGGGAATGAAATCACCCGGGTGGATTCGTAGTTATTAAAACCGTAGGCAGTGGAAGCGTTGGCAAACCAGCCGTCTTGTTTCCATAACGCGGCAGGCCGGGCATGATATTCTTGACGGTGCTGTGGCTGCCTGCCGAGCCGAGATCGGCGTTGCTCTCGGTGTACTCGAGGAAGGCACCGACGGGGATGGTGTCGCTGAGGGCGTGGTCGCCGCAGACCAGGCCGGAGTCACTATCGAAGTGGCTCGGGCTCACGTCCGCGTCGCCCTTGATGCGGTTGTGGCTTTGGCCGACCTCGAAGTAGTAGTTGTCGTGGCCGACGATGGCGCCGCGATCATGGCCCAAGCGATCGGTGAGCGAACGTGCATGGGCGAAGGCGAGGTCGGACCAGATTTCGTAGCCCTGAGGCGAGAGCGCGTTGAGCGCGGCAGGCATCTGGCTAGCCAGCGGGACTAGGTTGAGCGCGGCGGTGAGCGCGGGCACGTTTTGAGCCGCCGCAGCGACGGCTGTCTGGTTCGGGGTGAGGGCAAAACTGGTGAACGCGGTCTGGGTAAAAGAGACGGTCACGTTGTTGGGATTGTGGGTTACGTTGGCGGTGACGGCCGCGCTGCCGGTGATGGCCGTAAACGCCCCACTGACGCCGCCGGTGGCGGTGAGCAGCGTGAAGGATTGGCCGGCTGGATTAAAGCCGCCGAGGATGTCGAGCTGCAAGGTACCGTCTAGGTTGGCGGTGCCGCCGATCAGGAGCTGATCGAAGGAGATCGCGGAGGCGAATTCCATGACGAGGGTGCCACCCGCGCCTTGAGTGAAGTTGCCCGCGACGAGGATCACGCCCGGCGAGAAACCGGGACTGACAGTGCCGTTGTTGATTAAATTGCCGTTGACCGAGCCGTTGCCGCGCAGGAAAGCGTTTGAGGCGACGGTGGTCGTCCCCATGGAGCCGCCTTGGAGCGCGAGCGCACCGGCATTGATGAAGGTACCGCCGGTGTAGGTGTTGGCTCCGGTCAAGGTCAGCGTGCCCGCGCCAGTTTTGGTTAAAGGGCCGGTGCCGCTGATGACCTGCGCGATGGTCTGGTCGCTGACGAGGTTAAACACCACTGCGGCGTTGTTGGTGATCGCGCTGCTGGCGGCGATCGAACCGTCGGTGGTGCCGTCACCGATCTGCAGTGTACCCGCATTCACCGTGGTCGCGCCGGTGTAGGTGTTGATTCCGGTGAGGGTGAGCGTGCCGGTATTATCCTTGGTCACGCAACCGGTGCCGGAGATCACGCCGCCGTAGGTGCCAGCGGCAGGCTGGTTGAAGATCAACACGCCGGGGGTGCCGGTCGCATTACTGTCGATCAGGCTCACGGCCCCGTTGGTCGGCAAATTCGCGCTGCCGGTCGTGAGCGTACCGCCATCGACGATGGTTCCCCCGGTGTAGGAATTGGTACCGGTGAGGGTAGCGATCGTCCTGAAGACGGTGAGGGTGGCCGGGGGCAGGCCAGCGTCGGCGCTGTTGCCACTGATGGTGGCGTTGGTGGTGTTGAAGAGCGTGCCGGGGGTGAGGGTGACGGGACTGCTGCCGCCGACCACATAGCTGCCGTTGGCGCTGAGCAGAACATAGCCGGAACTAGTGGCGACGCCGCCGACGAGGGTCAAACCGCCTGTCAAGTCGCCGCCGCCAGGGCGCGACCGCTGTCAGAACCGGTGGCGGGGACGGTGGTACCGAAGGTGATGTCGGTGCCGGTGTTCCAAAATAGCCCGTTATCCTTGCCGCCGTTGGAGCCGAGGTTGACAAACTGGATCTGCGCATCGGCTGCGGTGGTCAGTGATGTGCCGATATTGAACACTCAGACCACGTTGTTTTTACCCTGTGCATCGAGGGTGAGAATCTTGGTTCCGCTCAGCGTGATGGAGGCGGCAACATCGTACTTATAAACGCCCGGCGTGAGGGTCATCCCGGATAAATCCTGGCCCGTGAGATTGGTGGTGGTGGCCATGGCGGTCAGGCCGTTACGGGCGGTGCCGAGATCGAGCAGCGCTTGGGCCACGACGGGGCCGCCGAGGATCGTCGAACCATTGACGACGGTGGCGGGCGGAAAACCCGAGATCGAGGCGGCCGAACCGACGTTGCCGTTGGAGAAAACATCGGGGCCGGCGCCGGCGACGGTGACGCCGGTGCCGCCGAGCAGGACAAAGTCGTTTGCCGTCAGCAGAATTGATTGGGCCAACCCAACCGATGGAGCTAACAGCAGCGCGGAGAGCGCCACAAGGGGATGGAGAGCTAAGGTGTTTGGTGTTTCATTCCCCTTCATCATGGGGACTCGACCCTATTTATTTCTATGAAGCATAACCCGACCGGATAAGGGGATGCGTGTTTTTTGCCGACCAAGAATGGCGAAACGGGTGATGTTTAAGGCGCGTTTTTCACTGCCGATTCCCACGCGAAACGGCTGTGGTGGACGGCGATGGCGGGCGTGTGGCTACCCCGGCCCTGCGAACGACCTACTGACGCTGCCTGGGGCGCCGATCCCACCGGTTCACGGGCCGCATGGCGCGGGCTCTTTCCTGACCGTTGAATCGGACAGCTGCGCTGACGCTCAGGGTTGGGTTCGTCGGTAGGCGTACTGGAAGGCCTATCGGCCGTCTATAAACGGCCTGCATGGTTGGCTGATCCCATTCCCATTCGGCCTATTTCGACCCACGGAACGTGGCGCCGAATCGGCCACTCGCCTTCTTGGACTGGTTTGGCGTCGGGCTAGGTGATCGTAAGCTCGACTTTACACTCGATGACGCCGGCGGCGATCGCATGGCGGGTAAGGCCGGCCGTCTCGTGGATGTTGAGCTTCTTCATCAGGTTGTTGCGGTGCTTCTCGACCGTCTTGACGCTGATTCCCAGCTCGTTCGCGATTTGTTTGTTGGCAGAGCCTTCCGCCACCAACTGGAGCACTTCAGCTTCGCGCGTCGTTAGGCTCAGTTTATGACTTTTGGCTAGACCGTTCCGATCAACCAATTGAGCGGTGGTGCGCTGAATGCGTTTGGCGATGGAGGGGCTGAAAAAGCGTCGGCCTAGCGCCACTTCGTGCAGCGCCTTGGTGAGGATCTCGGCGGAGGTCTGTTTCTCCAGAAATCCGGCCACGCCCGCTTGATTCATCCGGTTGATATATTCGTCTTCGCTGTGGGCGGAGAGGATGACCACTTTGGCGGAGGGATCAGCGAGCAGGATCTGCCGCGTCGCCTCCAGCCCATTGAGCAGCGGCATGGAGATATCCATTAGGATGATATCGGGAACCAGCGTTCGGGTCATCTGCACCGCTTCACGGCCGTTGCAGGCTTCGCCAATGATCACGAATCGATCACCTACTTCTAGCAACGCGCGCAGGCCTTCCCGGACGATGGAGTGGTCTTCGGCCAGCAAGACACGGATAAGTTTGGGCGAGGTCATGGATGGGATGCCGCGGGGGCTAAGGGAATTTCAGTGCGCACCGTGGTGCCTTTGCCGGGAATGGATTCGATGGTGAGGCGACCGTCAATCATCTCGATGCGCTCGCGCATTCCGATTAGGCCGAGCCGCTTGGGGTTAGGAGCGTGGAGGACTTTATCGACCTGAAACGACTTCCCGTTGTCGCTGATTTCCATGCGGATCGCGTTTGGGATCTGCTGGATGAGCACCTTGATCACGGTGGCGTTGGCGTGGCGAGCGGCATTGGTCAGGGCTTCCTGGGCGACGCGAAACAACACGGTCCGCCTGTCGTCGGCCAGGTTTTCTACTCCGCCAAAAGCGGTGATCTCAATCTTGACTTTTTTTCGCTCCGCAAGGCCCTTGCAATACGCATGCAGCGCGGGGATTAGGCCTAGATCATCGAGCACCGCAGGTCGTAGTTCACGGGCGAAACGATGCACTTCGTTGACGGAGTTCTCCACCAAGCGCTGGGTGCGGGCGATTTTGGTTTGAAGGGCCCGCATGCCCAAGGCGGCTCCTTGGCCCAGCGCCGCGAGTTCCACGTTGATGCCGACCAGCGTCTGCACGACCTCGTCGTGGAGCTCGCGACTGATCTCTTTGCGCTCGTTCTCCTGAGCCGAAATGATCTGGCGGGTGAGCTGGCGGAGCTTTTTCTGCATGACCTCGGATTCCTGAAATAGGGCGAGGTGCTCGTCATGGCCCTTGATGGCCGCCGCTTCTGCCGCTTTACGCCGGACCACTTCCTTCGCCAGTTTTTTGTTGGACTGGGCGAGTTCGGCGGCATGGAGCCGAAGGAATTTGTTATGCTGCTGCAGCCGCTGATTGGTTTTACGCGTGTCGCGCTGATGTTTCTCCATCGGCACTAAGGCCTGGGCGAAAAAACCGCACGCCTGTTTGAGTCGGCCGTTGCGAGACGTCGTGAAAGTGAACTCATCGGCGAGCTCAACCATCGCGTTTTGATGCAAGATCGCCAAGTCCAGCGTCGACATGTTTGCGGTGACGGCGAGGGTGCCGACTGAGCGGGCCGCTGCAACCTTGTCGGGAACCGGGTCCATCAAATAGGAGCGAAGTATCGCTACGTAGTGGGAAAACAGACGCGGGTGGGCGGTTTGCATGAAGTGGATGAGCGTAGGTGTTTCTCCAGCGAGAGAACCACCGTTACGGCGTCCATTCTCATAGGGTTTGCACGATGCACGACCCGTCCTATGAACGAGATGCACGTCTGGGCGTATTAAGCTCTAGTTATTGAAGTAATACGATGGAGTATTTCCCCACCGCGCCGCGGAGGTGTGTGAATTGTAGAAGCGGCCGAGGGCGGGCAGTTGACCGACGGCGATGGCCTCTTGCCTGATGACGGAGCCGGTCCGGAGTCATCGTCAGTGTAACTCTGAGGCTGGTCCCCCCCTGTCTGCTGTGTTCAAATGCTATCACGACGTGCCACACCTGAAGAACAACCCGGTTTCCGAAAAGAATTAGAAGTGAGGATAAATCATCACCCCGAAAATTAACACGGACCTGCTGTCTGCTTACCGATCTGAGCAGACTGAGCGCTTTCGTCATTTCAAGCCGCAGGCGGCTAAGTCAATGTGGGCCCGGGCCCTCCCTTGGATTTTTTACATTTTTTTTAATTGTGTGGTTCGCGTGGGGCAATAGAGCTTAGCCGCCTTTAGGATTGGCCATTGAACTCTTCTCCCATGGATCCACTACCTGTTCATCTGCTGCCCCTTTGCTTTAGTTCACAAGTGATTAAGGATCTGCCGGTGGCGGCAGAAGCACGTGTTTTGCCTCGGGTGGATGATCTCGCCGGCTTGGCCGAGGCAATCAAGGCCTGTCCGCTCACTGTGGCCGTGATCGGTCCGGATTGGCCGCAGAAGGACTCGGCCGCCGCTCAAGAGATGCTCCTCGATCACGCCGTCGCTTGCGTGGTGGCTACCGAACTCGACTCCGCGTGGCTCGAGGCCGCGATCGTCGCTGCACTTGCCGAGCGCGCGAACCAGTTTGAATCCATTTTCTTAAGCCAACTGCTGCCGTTGTTGCCGGATATCGTTTATTTTAAGGACAGGTACGGTCGGTTTTTGGCTGCAAATCAAGAGCTCGCTCGCAGCTTCCAACTGGAGGATCCGGCACCGTTGATTGGTCGCAGTGACGCCGACTTTTTAAGCGTGGAGTCTGCGCAAAAAACATTGGCTGATGAGCAGGAGGTCATTCGCACAGGGCAGCCGGTCATCGCGCTGTCGGAGCGGGCGACCTATGACGGAAATCGGGTCAAGTGGTGGCGGACTTGGAAGTGCCCCTTGCGAGACCGCAGTGGCCGGGTGATCGGTACTTTTGGGTTTTCGCGCGACGAGACCGCCTTCAAAAACACGGAGCTGGAGCTGGAGTCCGAGCGGCAATTGTTGGAGGTGTTGCTCACCGAGCTGCCAGATTCGGTTTATGTCAAGGACCGCGAGGGGCGTTTCCTTTTGGCCAATCAAGTGGTCGCCAATCGCATGGGGGTGACCCCGGCGTACTTACGCGGGAAGCGCGATGTGGATCTGTACCCGCCCGAGTTGTCCGCAGCGTTTCGTCAGGACGAAGAAGCGATCATGTCCACGGGAATGCCGTTGATTAACCGGGAGGAAATGCTCCGCACTCCGGATGGTCGCGAGATCCATATTTTGACGACCAAGCTGCCGTATCGAAATGCGGCGGGCGAGGTGATTGGGATCATTGGCATGGGGCGTAATATCACCCTTCGAAAGGGGTTTGATGAACAGATGAAGTTGGCGCACGAAGAGATTGCGAAACTGCGGGCGGAAGTGGCCGAAAACGACGAATTGCGCGCCGAGATGGTGGCGCTACGCGCAGAACTGGCCCAACTCAATACAGCCGGTGGTCATCTTACCTGATTAAGCCCGGTCTCACTCCTGCTCAACTCGTCCCCGGTCTTACCGGTGGCGGTTGTAGCGCACGATGTCCCAGACGACGTAAAGGCCCAGCATCGCGGAAATGAGGTAGCCGACGATGCCAAAGGCGGGGAACCCAAATAGGTAGGGGCGAATTCCGGTCGTTACGATCAATGAGGATCCGATCACCAGCGCCCCAATGATCACCCCGAGCGTCAGGCGGTTACTCGCCGAGCTGATGGCCTTATCCAAGCTCTCCAGCCCTTGATGCTGAAACTTGATTGTCAGATCGTCGTGTTCGATGCGGCGAATGATCCGGAAAATATCGGCCGGCAGTTCGCGGACGCCGGTGATCAGTGAGCGCAGCAGCGTGCGGCCGTCGCGGGCGACCGCGCGTGGGCCGGTGCGGTCTTTTTGCAGTAGCGCAAGGATCGGGCGCGATTCGGTGCGCAAGTCGACCTGTGGGTCGAGCGTGCGGGCGGCCTCCTCAATCGAGAGCACGGCCTTGGCCATGAGCGAATAGTCGCGGGTGATATTGATCCCGTTTTGCCCAAAAATGAACAGCAGCTTGAGCATGGCGCGCCCGAGTTGGATGCGGCCGATCGCGCTGTTGAAATCCTCGCGTAAAGTCAGAGTGACATCGCGCTCCATGGCGCGCAGGTCGGCGCGACCGGCGGGGCTGCCGAGGTCGGCGGCGATTTGTACGATGCGTTCGGCGTCCTGCTGGACGGCGGCCATGAACAGATCGGCCAGGCCGAAGCGCAGGCGGCGGGTGAGGTTGCCCGCCATGCCCCAGTCGAGAAAACACAGGCGGCCGTCGGGTGTGACCAGCACGTTACCCGCATGCGGGTCGGCGTGGAAAAAACCGGCGATGAGCACCTGGTGGATCAGTGAGGACGCGCCGTTGGCGGCGATGCGTTTGGCCTCGGCGGGGGCGAGCGATGCTTTGTCCACCGTGACGCCGATGATGCGCTGCATCACGATCACGTGCTCGCCACAAAACTCGTCCACCACCTCGGGCGCGAAGACGCGGTCGGGGTGCGGGTTGAGGGCGTTAAAATAGCGCTGGTTGCGGGCCTCGTGGCGAAAATCGAGTTCGCGAAGCAGGTTATCCTTCACCTCGGCTACGACCGAGGGCAGGTCGTAGGGGTGGATGGCGGCGACGCGGTGGTGCAACTGGCCGGCGAACCAGGTGAGCAGGTCGAGGTCGGCCTGCACTGTTTTGTCGAGATTGGGGCGTTGCACCTTCACCGCCACCTCGCGGCCGTCGTGTAGGGTGGCGAAGTAAACCTGGGCGAGCGAGGCGCTGGCTACGGGTTTTTCCTCGAAGATGGCGAACGCCTGGGCGCAGGTCATGCCGAGGTCGTCCTCCAACACCGGACACATCTCGGCGAAGGGCAGGGCGCTGACGGCGTTTTGCAGTTTGCGCAGTTCGAAGATCAGGGCGTGCGGCAGCGCGTCGGGCCGCATGCTCATTAACTGGCCTGCTTTGACAAAGGTGGGCCCGAGCTCCTCAAGCGCCAGGCGCACGCGTTCCCACAGGGTGCGGCGCTCGGCGGGCTGGGGGATAATGCGCGTCCACAGGCCCTCCTGCGGGTCAATCTGGGTAACCAGGTTGGCGAACCCGTGCTTGGCGAGAACCGCGAAGATGTCCTTCGCGCGAGCGGCGTTGCTGAGGAACGTCAGCGGTTTCACGGTTCGCTGGCGCGGGTGGGAGGGTTGGCGAGTTTGGCTTCGAGCGAGCGGATGCGTTCTTCGAGCGCGGCGATACGCGGGTCGGTTTTGGCGGGGTTGTTTGCGGCCAGATCCTGGATCTTGGCGGCGAGCGTCTGGCTCATTTCCTCGAATTCCTTGCGGCCCTGCTCCGCGATTTTGGCGGCAATGATTTTGGCATCGTCAGCCTTCAGTTTACCTTGGCGAACGTAGTCATCGAGCGAGTCTTCGACTTTTTCCTTGGTGATGACGGCGGCACCGACGCCGGCGAGGAGAGTTTTTTTGATGAGGTCGAACATGGTGCGGTTAACTTGCGCGGGTCGGGAATTCGGGCAACCGCAAAGGCGTTGATTTTAGGCGGTGAGGCGAAATGCCAAGGGGGGGCGAGGCGTTGTTTATGGATTTTCAACATCCCGGCAGAGGTAGCTGCGCAGGCTCACGAGGGGGCGGGCGGTTTGCCAAATCAGGTGGTGGGTCAGGTATGCATAGCTCTGTTAAGTTTCGCCTTTAGGTAGGGCGCGGTCGGGCTGTTTTTTATTTTCAATAAGCCCGCCAGCGGGCCTTGGTACAACAACTCGCCGCCGTCTGGGCCACCCACCGGGCCGAGTTCGATTATATAGTCCGCTTCCGCCAGCAGGTCCAAGTGGTGCTCGATCACCACTACGGTGTGACCTTGCTCCACCAACGAATGGAGCACGTGGATTAACTTTTCGCAGTCACTCAGGTGCAAACCGATGGTCGGCTCTTCGAGTAGGTAGAGGTTTTTAACCGCGATGCCGCGCGAGCGTTCCTTGTAACTGGCCAAGCCGTTAGCCAGCTCGGTCACCAGTTTGAGCCGCTGGGCTTCGCCGCCGGAGAGCGTGGGTGAGGACTGGCCTAGGGTAAGGTAACCCAATCCACAATCCACCATCAGCTTGCAGACTTGCGCGAGCTGCGAGTGGAAATCGAAAAATACCGCTGCCTCTTCGAAGGTGAGCTGCAGGACTTGGCCGATGTTTTTTCCCTTCCACGTGATGTCAGCCAAATCGGCACTGTAACGGGTGCCGTGGCACTCCTCGCACGGCAGGTAGGTGTCGGGCATGAAGGCCATTTCCAGTTTGATGCGGCCGCCGCCAGAGCAAGTTTCGCAACGTCCGCCGGCAGTATTAAACGAAAACCGTCCCGCCGAATAACCGCGCATCTTGGCCTCGGGTAGTGCCGCGAAGAAGGAGCGGATGAGGTCGAAAATCCCCAGGTAGGTGGCGGGCGTGGAACGCGGGGTTTTACCGATGGGCGCTTGGTCCACCTCGATCACGGATTTAAAGCCTTCGGCGCCGCACAAATCGAGGAACGGCACGGTGCCGGCCGGTTCGGGGGCGAAACCGGTGGCTTTGAGGAACTCACGGCCGGTGAGTTTGGCTTTTTTGTCCTTAATGGCGTGTAGCGTCGCCGGGTAAAGCACGTCGCGAAATAGGGTGGATTTACCTGCGCCACTGGGGCCGGCGACCATGATCAAGCGCCCGAGTGGCAGGTGCAGGTCGAAGTGCTTCAGGTTGCGGAAACACACGCCGTTGAGCGTGAGCCAATTAAGTTCG
>CANIXX010000013.1 GCA_947471115.1 Opitutaceae bacterium
CAGGACCGGCTTGCCAATGCCGCCGCCGCCCATGCCTTGGGCGGCAGTCCAGCGGTGGTGATCGATTCGGGAACGGCGGTGACTTTCGACGTGATCACGCAATACGGGGGCTACGAGGGAGGAATTATCGCTCCGGGCTTGGAGGTCACGCGGCGCTATTTGCACGAGCGCACCGCGCAACTGCCGCTGCTCGACGACGCGCTGGAAATCACCGGCATGATCGGTAAATCCACCACCGAGGCCATGCGCATCGGCACCGTGGTGGGCTTTCCGGGCCTGATTCAGGCGCTACTCGACGGGGTACTCGCAGAGTTGGCCAGCCGAGGGGAACCCGAGCCGCACCTGTTCATCACCGGCGGCAACGCCAGTTTCCTTGAATCTCGCCTGCGCCAAACGGTGCGGGTTGTCCCAGATCTCACGTTGCTCGGCCTCGCCAGGGCTTACCGATTAAACCTGCGATAAACCATCGCATTTGCTCCACCCCCAGCCTTCACTGACCCGCCAACCATGTCCGCCGAAACTCCTGCTATCGAAGTCCGCGACCTCGTTAAAACTTACTCCGGCCACACCGCCGTGAGTAAGATCAGTTTCAGCGTGGCCCGGGGCGAGATTCTGGGCTTCCTGGGGCCCAACGGTGCGGGCAAGAGCACGACGATGCGCATTCTCACCGGTTACCTGCCCGCGACCGCCGGCGAGGTGAACGTCTGCGGCGTGCCGGTGGCTGCGCGCGGCGATGAGGTTAAAAAGCTCATTGGCTACATGCCGGAGAACAACCCGCTGCCCGAGGACATGCGGGTCGCCGAGTACTTGCACTACCGAGGCCGTCTTAAGGAGATCTCGCGCCGCAAGCTCGGCCCGCGCATCGACGAGGTGCTGGAATTGTGCGACCTCACGCGCGTGCGGCATCGTATTATTGGCAAACTGTCCAAGGGCTTTCGCCAGCGTGTGGGCATAGCCGATGCGATACTCGCCGAGCCGCCGGTGATCATCATGGACGAGCCGACCATCGGGCTCGACCCGCACCAGATTTTGATCGTTCGTGACCTCATCGCGAGCCTGCGTGGGCGCATGACGGTGATCATCTCCTCGCACATCCTGCCCGAGATCGAGATGACCTGCGACCGGGTGTTGATCATCAATCAGGGCCGCGTCGTTGCAGCCGGCACACCGGCGGACCTGCGGCGGGAAGTTTTTGGGCAGGCGCGCTATGAATTGGTGGTGGCTGGCGAACTGATTACAGCGTTGCCCAAGGCCCTCAGCGACGTCGATGCCACGCTCCAAATCGCCGAAAGCGGCGCGCCCGATGCGGCAGGGTTTTGCACGCTCATGCTCACCAGCACGCGCGACGAAGACCTCGGTGAAGCCGTGCTGCGTGCGCTCGCCACGGACATGCGTTTCCGCGTGCGCTCGCTCAGCCGGATCCAACCCACGCTGGAAGACGTGTTCCTTGCTGCCACCCGGCGCGGCTGGGAAAAAGTGGATACAGCGGCCGCGCTGCCGACAAAGACTCAAAAAAGCACCCCATGAAGCACTTCACGACCCTGCTCAGTCACGAGATCCGCATGCTGCTGGTGAGCCCCAGCACGTACATCGCCGCTGTGCTTTTTCTCACGGTGATGGGCTTTATCTTTTCCGGCGTGCTCGAAAGCTACAGCGCCTCGGCGCAGGAAACCTCCCCAGCGGCGGTTTTCTTTCAACTGTTCTGGCTGCCGGTTTTTTTTATGGTGCCGCTGCTCACTATGAAATGCCTGGCCGAGGAGCGCCGCCTCGGCACGTTGGAAACGTTACTCACCTCGCCGGTTTCCACGACCGAAGTCGTGCTCGGCAAGTATTTCGCCGCGTATTTTTTGTACCTGCTGCTGTGGGCATCGACCGGGGGCTTTTTTTATATTCTGCACCGCTTTGCCGGGGACGCGCGGTTTCTCGACAGCGGGCCGTTGGTCGGAGGCTACTTGTTCATTGCGGTCTCCGGGCTGCTTTACGTGGCGCTCGGCGTGTTTGCCAGTTCGCTCTCCCGTAATCAGGCGGTGGCTGGCATACTCGCCTTCACCCTGCTCTTTGCCATCATCATCGGGGTGCGTTTTGTGAGCACCGTCGAGGTGCTCAACTTGGAGTCAATGCACCCGCTGCGTGCCGCCATCGACTACAGCTTGGTCTTCCGTCACCTCGAAGACTTTACCCGCGGAGTGGTCGATACCCGCCAGATCCTCTTTTATTTAAGCGGCACCGTGCTCGCGCTGATTTTTAGCATCCTCGGCGTCGAAGCCAAACTCCTCCACAGCTGATCATGGCCAAGATAACCTCCTTCCGCACGGTCCGCTGGGTGCGCACCCTTAACCTGCTCGCGCAGGTCGTGCTTTTTGTGTCGCTGTTCGCCGGCCTCAACTACCTAGCCATTCACTACGGCTGGCGCTTTGATCTCACGACCAATAACCGCCATTCGCTCTCTCCGGAGACGCGCGCATACCTGAAAAACCTGACGCAGCCGGTGCGTGTTATCGTTACGCTCAACGCCGACAGTGACAACGAGCAGGTGACCCACGCGCACCGCGATGTAACCGGGTTGCTGCGGGAGTACGGTTTCGCCACTGCGGGTAACGCCCGTGGCAAGGTCACCACCGAGTTCATCGACGTGTTCCAACGCCGGCGCGAAGCCGAGCTGCTCGGGATTGACCAACCCAACACCATTCTCGTTCTCTGCGGCGACCGACGCCGAGTGGTGGGGCTCGACGAGCTTTACCGCGTGGAAAACCAAGAGAAAAAAGCGTTTCGTGGTGAACAGGCTTTCACTGCGGCGATCCTCGATGTCTCCAGCCCGACGAAGAAAAAAATCTATTTCCTCACCGGCCATGGCGAGATGGCCGTCGATGACGTGAGTCCGGCGCGCGGGCTGTCCGCGCTCGATGCCGAGCTGAAGGCGCGCAACTTCGCGGTCGATTCGCTGGATTTGTCGCTGTCGCGCAAAATTCCAGACGACGCCGCCGTGCTGGTGATTGCCGGGCAGCAGGGGCGCTTTGATGCCGCCGAGCAGGAGTTGCTGCGCCAGTACCTCTCGAACCGAGCAGGACGCATCCTGGCGTTGTTGGCACCCGGTTATCCGACCGGACTCGACGACCTTTTCTTCGACTGGGGCGTACTGGTGGACGATGTGGTGGTTTTCGATTCTGGAACCTCCGCGCAGAGTGAGACGGGCGACCTGATTTTGCCCGCATTGGAAAAAGACCACCCAATCACCAGCTCGCTGCTGAGTTATAAAATCCCCCTGCGCTTCGGGCTCTCGCGCTCAGTGCGTCCCGATCCGGGCCGTACTCTCGACACCAATCTGGAGGTGAAGCCGCTGGTGGCCACCTCGGAGCAGGCGTGGGGCGAGCGTAACTACCGTGAGCGCGGCACGCCTAAGTACGACGTCGGCGTCGATATGCCGGGGCGCATCATGGTGGTCACTGCGTCCGAGCGCCGCACGGCCCGCAGTAACCTGCCGTTCACCGTGCCTGGTGGCCGGTTGGTCACCTTTGGCAGCGCGGACTGGATCGCCAACGGGCGGCTCGGGGTGATCGGCAACCTCACGTTTTTCATGGCAGCGATCAACTGGACGACCGACCGCGACATTGACCTGAATGTACCGGCCCGACCGATCGAGAAGTTCCAGCTCGCCCTGAGCCAGGAGCAGCTGCAACGCCTGCGCTTCAGCCTTATTTTTATCCTGCCCGGCCTCGCCGCCGCCCTCGGGATCGTCGTTTACATTACCCGTCGCAACTAACTTTTCGCCGACCTCTCCATGCGCACCAAAGTCACGCTTGTCCTGCTCCTCCTGAATGTCGCTTTGCTAGCGGTGATCATCTACGCACGCCGCGAGTGGCAGGCGGATCAAGAATCAGCCCGGTTCAGCAAACGCGTCCTCGGCAACGAAGCCATCGGCATGAACTCGCTGGAGATCACATCGGAGGGCAAGACCCAGCGCATTCGACTGGAACGCCCCAGCGACAACGCGCCGTGGGAACTTAAGGACCCGATTAACTGGCCTGCCAACGATTTTGCCGTGCGACGCATCATTCATGAACTCGAGTTTCTGGAAGCGGAGACAAGTTTCGCCGTCGAAGGTTTAGCGGCCAACGGCCAGTCGCTTGCCGACTACGGGCTCAAGCCGTCGAAGCTCACGCTGACCTTCACACGCCCGGCCGCCGTGCCAGGTGCGCCGGCTCTGACAACGCGGCTGGAAATTGGGGACACCACGAAGGTGGGTAATCGCCTCTATGTGCTCTCACCCGACGGCAAGAAGGTCCACGTGGTGGGACGGAGTCTGGCGGAGAGTTTGGTCGTGGGCATGGAGGAGCTGCGGACCGACACGTTGTTTACGATCCCGGTTTTTGAGGTGCGCTCGCTGGGAATGCAGAATGCAGCGCCCGCCCCCCGGGTGCGCCTGCGACGCGATGGGTCGCAGTGGGCTTTTGAGGCGCCGATTGTGACCCGCTCCAACAAGGCACCCACCGAAGTGGTGATCAGCGGGCTGAACCGGCTGCGCGCGGTCGATTTCCTGACGGCTGCCCAAGTCGCGGAGAGCGGCTTGGACAAGCCGGTGATGCGGGTGACGGTGGAGGGCAACAGCCGCCGCGAGACCTTGCTGGTGGGTCGTGTTTATCCGGTTAAAATCACGCCCAAAAAGGACGACTCAAAGAAGGATCCGGCGCCCGCTACTTCATACTACGCGCGGATGGAGGATCGCACCCAAGTCTTCGTGACCACGATTCCGGACAGTTTGTTTGAAACCCTGCGCCGCGCCCAGGAGACCTTGCGCGAACCGCGTATTCTTGATTTCGACCCGGGCTTGGTGACCACCGTAAGCCTTGGCGCCCCCGGTCAGCGTGATCCGCTGGTGTTGCGCCGCAACGACACCACCGGCTGGCAGATCGTGCCCGCTTTAGGCGGCCCGGCCCTCGCGGCAGACACCACGCTAATCACCCACCTGCTTCAGCGCCTTGCGCTGCTCACGGTGGCCTCACCTGGGCCCGGTGAGTCGGGTTACCTGCGCGATGCGCCCTCGGATGCAGAGATAGAAAATTTCGGATTCAACCTACCTCAGCGTGAGATCACGTTGACCCTGGCACCTGTCGCCGCCGCCACAGGTGGGCTGGCTGCACCGCGTCGCCTGACCTTGCAAATCGGGGCGAGCAGCCTGCAGGGCGGCACGTTGCAGGCACGCGTATTGGGGCAATCGTTTATCTACGCGGTGGCCGCCGACACCCTTAACTCACTGCCCGTTGCGCCTTTGTTTTACCGCGACCGTACCGTGCGTACCCTTCCCGAGGGCGCCCGCATCACTGGGATCAAACTCATGGCCAACGCCGCCCCTGAGCAGCCGCTCGTCAACCTGAGCCTGGCTGAGGGGCAGACGTGGGATGACGCACTTACCTCGGAAACCGAAGTGCGCCGCACCGCACTGAAGACCGTACTCGCGAACTTGACGACCCTGCGCGCCAAACAATTCGTAACTGATGCGTTCACTACGACCACGATTGTCGATGGTCAACCCACTCCGTGGAAGTACGCCCTTGAAGCCACACTCGCGCTGGGTGGCGCGGCCGATACGCAGCAAAAAAGCGTTACCACGCTCCAGATCGCCGAACGCTCGGGTGGTGGTGCCCAGTTAGCCGGATCGGCTGAATTCGGGGTGGTCTTTTCCGTTGAGCAAACCCTGCTCGACGCCCTGTGGCTGTTGACTTACGGAGCACGTGACCCCGGCCCGCCTGCGGCTCCTGTGGTTCCTGCAGTCCCCACGGCACCTGCAGTGCTTGCGACCCCAGAAGCTCCAGTGGTGCCCGCCGTTTCCGCAGCCACAGAATTGCCTGCGCTGCCTTCTCCAGTCACCGTGGTGCCCGTCGCCGCTCCTTAAGTATGGCATTTCGGCAGGCATGGAAAGTGAGCTGGTGGGTCACTCGCCTCGGGGCCCGCGCGGTGCTTTGGGCAGGTTGGCTACTGCTGCTTAGCGTCCTTGCCGCGCAGCTATATGTGTTGTCCTCGCGGCACATCCTACTGCCCGAGTCTGCCCGGCATGCCATCGAAACGCGGCTGGCCGAGCACGGGCTGAGGGTTAAACTGGGCCTGGTTCGCATCGATTTTTCCGGTGATGTGCGCTGCGAAGACGTACAGGTTGGCCTGGTCGAGATGGAGGAGCCCTTGGTTACGGCCAGCTCGGTTTACACCAACATCGATATCGGGCGTCTGCTCATCGGGGAGCTAAGTCTCAGTGAGGTGCGAGTCAGCGGCTTGGACCTGCACCTGCCCGGCATAAAGTCGCTGTCAGGAGTGGACGAAGTGATGATGGGGGGAATTGATCTGGAGCTGCACCAGTCCGGACGAGAAATCGTTTTGTCGCATCTGGCTGGTTACATTCGCCAAGTCCCGGTGCAAGTTTACGGGCGTTTCCCGATGCCTGACATTAAAGAGGGAGCGCAACGTGCGAGCATCAATGAGCAGGTTAAAACCTTGAGCGCGGCTTGGCTGGGTGTTGCCCGGCAGATGCAGGCCGCCGATAGCTGGCTGGGGGCCTTCGATACCCCGGACGTTGAGATTAAACTCATGGCGGAGGGCAAAGCGGGGACGCAGGCGAAGGTGGAATTCCGCGCCGCAGGGATAGATCTGGGTAAATTGCCAGGCGGGGCGACCGGTTTTCTTTTCGGGGTACGTGCCGACACCACGCTGCCGTTAAGCGAACTGGGCCGAGTGCCATTGGATATAGAAGGTGCAGTTGCGTCGTTGCAACTGCCGAAGGATATCACGGCGCAAGGAATGGCGTTCCGGCTCACTGGGGTGCCCGGCGGGGAGCATGGTTATGAGGCGAGCCACATGGAACTGGAGTTCGCCTCTTTGCGTTGGCGCGAGATCGAGATCGGGCCGCTTGCCAGTACGGCCAGACAACCCGAGCACGGCCGTTTTACTCTCGACGTTTCCCTGATGCTGGCGGGCGCTCCCTGGCGGGTGCAAGGCACAGTGGAGCCCAAAACCGGGACCGCCGAGGTGGCGCTGGATGGCTTCGTCGAGGCGGCCACGCTCACCTTCGCGGGGCGGCAAATCGGGCGAGAGTTGGGGAATTTACTCATCCCCGCGCAGCCGGCCCCGTTGCATGTAAAGGCGTCGTTCGCGCCGGGCTGGAAACTCGCGCAGGCACAGGGGCGCTTGCACAGTGGGCACGTTCTGGTGGGCGGAGTGCCGATCGATGAAGCGGGCGCGGAGTTTACCTACGACGGCAAGCGGGTTTTCTGCGACAACCTGGTGCTGCGGCTGGACGATAGTTTGGCCCACGGCAGTTATGAGATGGACGCACGCACCTTGGACTTCCGCTTCCTGCTCACTGGCGGGCTGCGGCCGATGGGCATCGAGAAGTGGTTCCATAGTTGGTGGAGCGATTTCTGGAGTACGTTTACCTTCAATGCATCCTTGCCCGTTGCGGATGTGGATGTGCTAGGGCGCTGGGGTGATCTGACGGCGACCCAGGTTTTTGTCCAAGCGGACTGTGCCGATGCCGGGCTGAAGGGCGTGAACTTCGAGCGCGTGCGCACGCGACTTTTCCTGCGGCCGCACTGGTTCGACATCCAGCACTTCGACGTCACCCGTGAGGGTCACGGGGCGCAAGGGTGGCTGTCGCGCACGCTCAATCTCGATCAAAACACCTGGACGACGATGGAGTTCGAGGTCGATTCCACGCTCCCGTTGGAGACGATCGGGGCGTTGTTCAAGCAGGAGTCCGCCGAGTTGCTGGCCCCCTATGCGTTCACGGTGCCGCCGCAGTTGAAATTAAGCGGCCGGGTCGACAGCGCGGCTTCGGTGGGCGGCAAACATGAGCACATCGACATCGATTTGAGTTCGACTGGAGCGATGACCTACCACGGTTTCCCGCTGGCCGACCTGAAGGTTAAGGCGCTCTTGCGCGACGAACGCATTGAGTTGCCTGAGCTGGCGGTGGTTTTCGCCCGAGGCGGTGCCAAAGGGACCGCGCTCGTGCAGGGGCCGGCGGACGCACGCCGGTTGTCATTTAATATCGCTCTGGCCGACGCCAATCTGGGCGCCGCGATGCAGGCGGTGGCGCAGTTGCAGCCGAATACTGCCACGGCCCCGGCCGTGAGCGAATCCGGCAAGGCAGCGCGGGCTAGGCAGACGCTTTATGACCAGGGTAAACTGGATCTCACGCTCGCGGCTGAGGGCATGTACACGGACTTTTTTAGTTTTAACGGCAACGGACGCGCGGTGATTCATGGTTCGGAACTCGGGCAATTAAATCTGTTCGGGCCGCTGTCCGCAGCCTTGAGCGGGTCATTGATTAATTTCGGGAGTTTTTCCCTGACGCGGGTAGAGGCGCCCTTTGCGCTTCAGGGTGAGCGGTTGCGGTTCGACGAGCTGCGTATCACCGGACCGAGCGCATTGATCCAGGCCAAGGGCTATTACCGATTGCGGGACGGTGCGCTGGATTTCACGACGAAGGTTTTCCCGTTCGACGAAAACTCTTCGGTAGTGGGTAATGCGGTCGGCTTCGTGCTGACGCCCTTCTCGCGGGCATTGGAGGTGAAGCTGACTGGTACGTTGAACAGCCCGTCGTGGATCTTTGCCTACGGCCCCAGCCGCCTGCTCAATACGCTGATTGGCGGCGAAAAAAAAGGCACGCCACCGAGCGTTCCCACGGCTCCGCTAAATGAGCCTTAAACGAACTACCGTTAAGCTGTAATTCATCATGAAAATGCATCTGAATTCGGGCGCTGGTGAAGTCCTGAGCGGTCAAGGGAGTGCCATTACGCGATGATTTATCCCTCAAACACGAGTCCTTCGGCCTCATTAATACGGCGGCTAGTGCTCGGCCTAGCGGGCCTCGCCGTGGTCTTGGCTGCGGGAGTGCTCTTTCTCGGGTTTGATCCGTTTGGATCCGGCGACATTCGCAGTATCGAGACGGTACCGGTCGTCTTGGGTTTGGGGGTATTGGGCTGTGTCCTGATCGCCATTGAACAGGGTTATCGTAATGCGGCGTGGTTGGCGCTGGGGCCCGCGCTGCTCGGCTTTATTTCATGGTTTGAAAACGAGTTCGGCCAGGTTTCCGGGCTGGAGGCGTGGATCACCTCAGCACTGATCGGTGAGAGTGTAAGCGCAGTCGGGCACATGCCGCTGGTCGCCGCGATCACCCTGATTTTGATTGGGGGTTTGCTTCCGTGGCTGGTCAGCAATTACAACAAAAAGAGGCGATTACTTGTACTGGCCATAGGCGGCTCGTTACTGGGTGCAATAGGCATCACCACACTGATTGGGTATTCACTGAATTTTTCGGTGAGTAATCGCTGGGGTTCGAGCATCAATCTGCCTCCCGTGGTGGCGGTCATCATGTTGTTGAGCGGATGCGCGGGGCTGATGCTGGCGTGGGCCGAACATAGTCAGCGCAAGGTCGCACCGCCTGCCTGGTTACCCGTGCCGGTGATTATCACTTGCGCGATGTTCACGATGATTCTTTGGGCGGGACTGCATGAACGAGAAACCGCGTATCTCGGGGCGAATACCCAGCTCACCATCAACAGCCTCGCGAGCACGATCGACTCCGAGTTTACGCGCCATGCCGGCAGTCTGGAACGCATGGCCCGGCGTTGGACTGCGGATACGGCTGCCGGACTTTGGGAAGCCGATGCGTTCACGTGGCTGGGCGAGACCCCCGGTGCGCTTACCTTAGCCCGTGTTGAGCCCAATGGAACGACGGGCTGGTATTATCCACGCGCGGGCCACGAGCACCTCATCGCGTTCAACCAGTTTGTGGTCTACGAACGGCGCGCCACCCTCAACAAAGTGACCTTGAGCGGGGGCCCACTGGCGACAGGCACGTTGGCCATCGACGGCCACGGGCCCGGTTTCGTTATCTACGCGCCTATTTATCGCTCCAGTATGCTGGTTGGCTACATCGCAGCCGAGTTTACGTACCAACGCTTTTTCGAGGAACTCGACCAGCGTTTGCAATTAAGTACTCATCACCGTTGCGCGGTTTATTTGGGCGACGACCGCCTTTACGCATCCTCAAAACTCGGGGCACCCAGCGCGGATAGTCCGCTCTCACTGGAGTCCGTGTTTACCGTTCAAAACCGACGTCTGCGCATCGCCATGGAGCCCAGCGAGGAATCGGTGCGCAAGAACCGCCGCTACCTGCCCGAGTTATCCCTTTTGGCCGGCATGGGTATCACCCTGTTGCTCGGTTTAAGTATCCACTTGGCTCGCACGGCGAGGGCCGGCTTGGTTGCCGCCGAAACCAGCAACCGCCTCCTGCGTTCCGAAAACGATGAACGGCGCCGGGTCGAGACGATGTTAAAGGTATCCGATGAGCGTTTACGCCTCACTCTGGATGCAACCGTCGTCGGCACCTTCGAATGGGACTGCCGCCTGAACACCCTTCATTTCAGTCGAAGCGTATGGGCGATGCTCGGCCAATTGACCGGCAATGAGTACACCACCCCGGCAGCGTGGCAGATGCTAATTCATACCGAGGATTTGGCAGTCTATGAGTCCGCGCTGCAGACGCAGCTCACCGGCCTAAATGCCTTCATTGACCCGGTCTATCGAGTGCGCACCGACACCGGGGCCTGGCGCTGGCTCTACATGCGCTCAAAGATCGTGGCCTATTCCACTTCGGGCGAACCGGATCGTATCGTCGGAACCCTGCAGGACGTGACCTTCCGGCGTGAAGCCGAACAGGCCTTGCACGCGAGCCAAGCCGAGGCGCGCAAACTCTCTCTGGTAGCCAGTCGCACGGACAACCCCGTCTTCATTATCAAACCTGATGGCCTCATTGATTGGGTGAACGACTCCTTTGAGCGGGTCACGGAGTTCAATTTTGCGGAAGTCATCGGCCGCAATCCGGTGGGCTTTACCGCGGGCCCCGAAACCTGTCAGCGCACCCTTCGCCGCATTCACTGCTTAATTGGACGCGGACAGGGTGTTTCCACCGACATCATTATTTATTCCAAGTCGGGACGGAAATACCACGTGCAGATCGAGATTCAACCCATCCGCAGCCAAGAAGGGGTATTGGAAAACTTCATCGCGATTGCCTCCGACATCACCGTGCGTGTTGAGACCGAAAATGCGCTACGCCGGGCCAAAACCGAGGCTGATTCCGCATCTCGGGCCAAGAGCGAGTTTCTCGCCTCGATGTCGCACGAGATCCGCACGCCGATGAATGGCGTCATTGGCATGACCAGTCTGCTGCTGGACACGCCGCTCAATGTCGAGCAACGCGACTCGGTTAACACGATTCGCACCAGTGGCGAGGCCCTGCTGTCCATTATCAACGACCTGTTGGATTTCTCAAAAATTGAGTCGGGGAAACTGGAGCTCGATCAGCAGCCCTTTGAGATTGGGGCCTGTGTTGAGGAAACGCTGGATTTGTACTCCGGACAAGCCGCGGACCGCCGCCTTGAAGTGGCGTCATACATCGATCCTGCGGTGCCCCAGATGGTCATCGGCGACGTGAACCGGATCCGACAGATTCTCTCCAACCTTATCAACAACGCCGTCAAGTTTACCCCCGAAGGAAGCATCAACGTCACGGTCGGCTTGGCCGAAAACGATGTTGCCCAGCCGCCGCTTTGCGCCAACCACCTGCGTCTTTCGATCTCTGTGCGTGATAGCGGTATTGGCATTTCCGCCGAGGGCATTGACCGGCTCTTTAAGCCGTTCTCGCAGGTCGACTCTTCGACCACCCGCAAATATGGCGGCACCGGTCTGGGCTTGGCGATTTCCCAGCGTCTTTGCCTGCTCATGGGCGGGCGCATCGGGGTATCCAGTGAGATCACAAAAGGCTCAACATTCACTTTTACGGTTCAAGTCGAGCCTGCAGTCGGTGGTTTTTCAGCTCCTGCACTCCCCCTGGAACTGGCCTCGGGGCCGGTCCTGTGCGTGGACGACAACCCGGTTAACCTCGCCCGCCTGAGTGCCTTTTTCCGCTCGCATGGAGTCGCCGTTTTGCCCGCTGCAAACGCGCAAGTCGCCGCCGCCTTGCTCAAGGAGTACTGCCCGGTGGCGGCCGTTCTCGATTTGGAACTGCCCGAACTTGCCGGTACGCCACCGCTGCATGAAGCCCTGGTCGGCGCCGGAATTCCGCTTGTTGGCTTGCTCATCAGCAGCCGTGAGGCGGCCCCAAGCTGGACCGCGCAGACGCGCTTCGCTGCCGTGTCCCGACCGCTGCGCAACTTCGCGCTGAACCGGGCGCTTCACGCGCTCTTCCCGTCGAGTTCAACCGTGCCGACCTTTAGCCTGCCCTCGCACGAACCCCTGCTTGCGGGCCAAATTCCCCTGCGCGTGCTGCTCGTCGAGGACAACCTCGTTAACCAGCGCGTCGCGCTCCGCCTGCTTGACCGCCTTGGCTACCAGGCCGACGCCGTTGCCAACGGGCGCGAAGCGGTCGAAGCCGTCGCTCGGCACCCCTATCAGCTTGTGTTCATGGATCTGCAAATGCCCGAGATGGATGGCTTCGACGCGGCGCGGATTATCCGCAAAAAAGAGTCGGCCCACCCGCAGCCCTGTATCATCGCGCTGACCGCCAATGCGCTCCAATCCGACCGCGACGCGTGCTTGGCGGCAGGCATGAACGACTTCATCACCAAACCCATCAAGCTGAGCGATGTTGACGAGGTGATTCGGCGCAATTTCCCCAGCGCCAGTTAATCGGGCGCAGGCCTGTCCGGCGCGGGTGCTCGGCCCATTCATCTAGGATTGAGATAGTGGGTTTGGGCCCTAGCAAAAAACCCACTCCAGATTGTGCTTCAATGGAGCGGGAAGCTGGGTTACTGGTTGCGCCCTCCCATGTCCGACCTCAGCGACCTTTATCAATCGGTGATCCTTGACCACAATAAGCGCCCCCGCAACCGGGGCAAACCGCCCACCGCCAACCGAGTGGCCACCGGAGACAATCCTAGTTGTGGCGACAACTGCACGGTTTACCTGCACCTCGATCCCAGTGGCCGGATCGATACGATTGGTTTTGAGGGCTCGGGTTGCGCCATTTCGCAGGCCAGCACCTCGCTCATGACCACTTTGGTCAAAGGCAAAACGCTCGTTGAAGCCGAGGCGCTTTTTAACGACTTTAAATCCATTGTCACCACCGGCCAGGCCCCCGAAGAGATCAGTGATCTGGCCGCTTTCGCCGGTGTCCATGCATTCCCGGCACGCATCAAATGTGCGACCCTCGGCTGGCACGCTACGCTCGAAGCCCTCAAGCAGCCCCCCTCCGCCTAAATTCCTACCCGTACTCGTTCTCAGTCCTAAGTTTCGAGCCATTGAGTGTGTGTTGGAGCACCAGCAAGGAGTCGGATTCATACTGATTTCCGATCAAGGTGGGCAAATTGGCCAAGGACGGCCCACGCTGCAGGACGGGAAAGTGTAGGGGTGGCCGTCCCTGGCCAATTCAGCACAACTTGAAAACGAATTGGTTAAGAGTAAGATTACGGGAACGATTAATCTTTTCCGTAACGCCCTCGTCGAATTGAACCCTCACCGCCATGTCACTCTCGCCCGACCTTCGTCTCGATTTCCCTGCGCTTGATCAACTCGTTGGCGGCAAGCCCCTCGTTTATCTCGATAACGGTGCCACCACCCACAAGCCGCGCAGCGTGATCACCGCGATGTCGCGCTTTTACGAACGCGACAACTCGAACGTTCACCGCGGCCTTCACGCCCTGTCCATGCGTGCCACCGATGGCTTTGAGGGCGCCCGGGCTCGGGCGGCGCGCTTCATCAACGCGGCCCACGCCGCCGAGATCGTGTTTACGCGCGGCACCACTGAGTCGGTTAACCTAGTCGCTCACTCCTGGGGTAATGCCAATTTGCGCGCCGGCGATGTCATCCTGACAACCGAAATGGAGCACCACTCCAACCTCGTTCCCTGGCAGGAACTGGCCCGGCGCACAGGTGCGACCCTGCGCTACGTTCCGGTCATCGGGTCTGACGGCGAGCACGGGCTCGACCTGGATGCGCTCGAGCGGTTGCTCACCCCGCAGGTGAAGCTCTTCGCCTTCACCCACCTGTCCAACACCTTGGGTGTGCTCAACGATGCCGCCGCGCTGTGCGCCAAAGCCCGAGCAGTCGGTGCGCTGACGCTGATCGACGCCGCGCAATCCATCGGTCACGAACCCATCGACGTGCAGGCACTTGGCTGCGATTTTCTGGCCTTTAGCGGGCACAAAATGGCCGGTCCCACGGGCATCGGCGTGCTTTATGGTAAACGGGCATTGCTGGACGCCATGCCGCCTTACCAGACCGGCGGCGGCATGGTGGTGTCGGTGACTTACGAAGGAGCAACCTGGAAGCCGTCCCCGGAGCGTTTTGAGGCGGGCACGCCCAATATCGCCGATGCGATCGGGTTGAGCGCGGCATTTGACTACCTCGACGCCCTTGGTCGGCCGGCAATCAGTGCACACGACCACGCGCTTGCACAGCATGCGTGTACGGCGCTGAGCGAGTTGCCCGGCATTCGGGTTCTCGGCCCCAAGTCGGGGCAGCCGCGCGGTGGTTTGGTGAGCTTCGCCTTTGCCGAAGCGCACGCCCACGACGTGGTGACCTTTGCCGACCAGGACGGCATCGCCCTGCGTGGTGGACACCACTGTAACCAGCCGCTGATGCGCAAGTTCGGGTTGCCCAGCACTACGCGCGCGAGTTTTTACGTGTACAACACCGAGGCCGAGATCGAGCTGCTGGTGAAATCGATGCGCCGCATCTTGAAGTTCTTTGCCGGCTAAGCCGGATGCGGGCTGAAGCTGAAGCAGCGTACTCCTTTCGATCCGGCTTTTTTAAGGTTACTGCCCGACAAGCGACTCGGCGGGATTTTGGCTTTAAGGCATTGCATGGGGCCAAAACGCCCCTTTTCGTGACGCGATGTCTTCACTCAAACTCCTGATTTTTGACTGCGACAGCACCCTGAGCGCGATTGAAGGAATCGACGAACTCGGGCGCTTGCGTGGTCCCGATGTGTTTAAGCGCGTGGAGGAAATGACCAACGAGGCGATGGATGGAAAAATCGCCGTCGAGGCCGTCTTCGGCCGCCGACTTGAGATCATCCGGCCCAGTTCGGCCGACGTCGCCGCCGTTGGGTGCCGTTATATTGAAACCGTTGAGCCTGAAGCCTTGGCCGCAATCGCCGCCGCGCGCGCCGCTGGCTGGACGCCGATGATCATCAGCGGCGGGTTTCGCAATGCGATCCGCCCACTGGCAGACTATTTGGGCATTGAACGCATAGAAGCGGTGGACTTGTTTTTTGACGAGGCGGGCAATTACACCGGCTTCGACGAGGCCTACCCGACCACGCGTTCAGGCGGCAAACCGGAGGTGATTGCGCGGCTGAAGCGTGAGTTTTCTCCAGCCAAAGTCGTGATGGTGGGCGACGGTGCCAGTGACTTGGAAACCAAGCCGGTGGTCGACCTGTTTGTCGGTTTTGGCCGCTATACGGCGCGCGAAAAAGTGAAACGTGAAGCCGCAGCATTTATTTTGCGGCTGGAGGATCTGGCGGGGTTACTCGGTGGTGTTTAACCTGAACACCTGATCGGGTTGCCCCGGTTTTATCCCAAACTATTGGGCATCAAGTTATTCGTTCATTAATTGAGGTAGCCCAGCGTTAAAGGCGGATAGATCCACCCTATTGGTCACAAAAATCACGCAATGACACAAAAAAAACCGGCCCAATCCCACCCGCGTGAGTTAGAAAAACGGGAGATTTAGCCGCATGGAGTAACGCATCCTTCCAGTCTGCTTTGATGCAATTCCGGATCGGCAACCCTGAGCAGACTGGGACGTCTGCGCTACTTTTCGACCCGTTGCGTGGCCGCTTCCGCCGCGGTGTCTCACTGTAACTATGAAGCCCCGTGGAATTCAGCCTAGGCTCTCAAGCCTGTTGCGGCAGAGCATCGGCACCAATCTTAGGTGTTCGGGTTAAACCCATCCCTCACCGGACCATCGGCGCACTTTTCGCCGATAGGCGGCCAAGCACAACAGGTGGCTGGCAACGGGAATAGTCACCAACTGGAAACCGATCACCGCCACGATTTTACTCCAGGGAATTTCCTCGATCAGGAAACCCATTGCGAAGAGTAGGAAAATGATGCCAAGAGTCATCGCTTTTCCCAGAGCGTGGGCGCGGCAATATACATCGGGAAGCTTCACCACACCCACTCCTGCCACCAGCATCAATAAACACCCGGTGACCAGAAAAAAGCCGCCTGCAATATCATTCAAATACATCATTTTTTTGCCTCCTCATCAAAGTCCTCTCCACTCGACGCGCCCTGCTGCGATAGATAATAGTAATAGGCTACGGTAGTGAAAAATCCGAGTGCCGCGATGATGAGTATCAGCTCCATATATTCAGCCGTCTGGGCATGAATCGAGAACAAGCCCACCATTGCCGCAACCGCGATGGTCAGCGTGTCGAAACCAACCATACGATTCAATGTCGTTGGTCCGGCAACGATGCGCCAACTTCCAGCGAGCGCCACCGCAAGCATTAGCGCCCAGCCTATATAATAAAAAACGGTGAGTAGGTTCATCGTGTCCACGCCAGCATCGGCGCCTCCAGTTTAGCTTTAATCGAGGCGCAAACATCCTGCGGATCACGCGCATCGAGCGCGTGCACCACCAGCTGCGTGTGATCCTGCGATACTTCCACGCTGGTGGTTCCAGGGGTGAGCGTAATACAGTGGGTGAGCACCACTATTTCAAAATCGCTGAGGCCATCGAGCCGGTAGGTGATGAAGCCAGGCGACAACGCGCTGACCGGCTGGAACAGCACCGTCCGGGCGACTGCAATGTTTGAGCTGAGCAACTCGCGTGTAAAAGCGAATATAAAGACTATAAACGCGAAAAGCCGTACGGCGATCGGTCGTCGAGTTTTTCTTTCGGTGTTTTTCATGGGTGCTTGCCTTCGTAGACAGTGGAGTTGGCCGACATCACCGCATTGACATAGCCGGGACGATTCAGCGTCTCAATGGCGGCGTGACGGGCCACCTTGACAACGCTTTCCGCACCAAAGCCGATTACTAATGAAACCGCCACCATGCCAAGGCCTACGGCGGTCATACGTTTTGCTCTCCAGTCATAATTCAGCGGCTGCGCCGGCTCGCCGCGCCAAAACGCACCGAGCCAAATTTTCAGCATGCTCATCAACGTGAGCACACTGGCCACCAGCGATAGCCCAATCAGCACCCACTCGCCCTGGGTGAGGCCTTCTTGTATGATCATGAATTTGCCCCAAAAACCACTCAAGGGCGGCAACCCGGCCAGCGACATGGCTTGTATTACAAAAACCAATCCCAGCCAAGGCGCCGCCCGCCATAGACCACCGGTTCTGGACAGATCATCGCTGCCATTGGCACGGATCACCACGCCTCCGACCAAAAACAACGCCGCTTTCACAATAATATGATGAATAATATAGAAAATCGCCGCCGTAAACGCGAACGGCGAGTAGAGTCCGATGGCCAACACCATGAAGCCAATCTGGCTGACAATGTGGAAGGACAGTATGGTCTGCACCCTGCCTTGCGCCACCGCACCGAGCACGCCAATGACCATCGTTAAGCCCGCCGTCCACCCAATCAAGGTGTGAACGCTCTCCAATTGCGGTGGCATCACGGTGCCGAAAACCCGCAACAAAACATACACGCCAACTTTGGTCAGCATGCCCGCATAAAATGCCGCCATCGGCGCTGGGAGCAGGGGATAACTGATCGGCAGCCAATAATACAGGGGGAATACCCCGGCCTTCAGGCCGAATACCAACAGCAATAATATGGCCAGTACGGTTAACCTTACGTCACCGACCAATAAGTCGGCACGACCGATAATCTCGGCAAAATTCAGCGTGCCAAACAGGCTGTATGCAAAACCACACGTCGCCAAAAACACCGCGCTGCCCACCAAGTTCAGTGTTAGATACGGCAACGCCCGGCGCGACTCGTTTGCGCCGGACTCCAGTGTGAGCAGGGCATACGAGGAGAGCAGCATCACCTCGAAAGCAACAAACAGGTTGAAAAGATCTCCCGTTACAAACGACAGATTGATACCTGACAAAAGGAATAACAGCAGCGGCAGTCTCAGCGGGTGTTCCTCCTTTGCCGAGGTCTCGGCAAAACCATATAGTGCACACGACAGCGCGGTAAACGAAGACAGGCTGAGCATGATGGCGGCGAGCGTGTCCACCACCAAAACGATCCCATAGGGCGTCATCCAGCCGCCAACGCGCAGCACCAGTGGCCCCGTTGCCTGCACATGAACCACCATCCAAAGCGCCAGTCCGAGAAGTGCCGTCAACACCCCGGTTGCAAAACTGCGCCGTAACCCAGTCGGCCGCGGTCCCAGTAGCATGAGCAGCGCAGCGATAACCGGGATCATGACCGTCAGGCCCGCAAAATTGGCCAGTAAGGTTGAGCTCATAATCTGTCCTCCTTCGCCTTAGCGACCGCTCCACCCGGTGCCTCGTCGGCATACAATGTGTCCATGGATGCCGCCCCCCGATCTGTATAGAGTCGGTAGAGCAAGACCGTTAGGTAGGAGGCCACCGCAAAACCGATGACAATTGCCGTGAGAATGAGCGCCTGCGGCAGGGGATCGATGCGGTTCAGCGCGCCGCCATCGGCGTCAACCGTCCCCGAGCCGCGACCGGTGGGATCGCCCGAAATGGCGATCAACACCACATTGGCTGCATTCGAGAGGATCAAAAAACCAAAGAGAATGCGCAAAAAACGACGCGAAAGGCACAAATAGATGCCCGCCGTAAACAGCACAAAGACCAGCAGGGCGGCTTCGAGTTGATTGGTCACCGTGCCCCTCCTTTCTTGGCGGCACTCACCGGCGAGGCCGCAAGATCGATGGGTTCTGCGTTGCTTGCGGCAAAGCGCGCTTGCTCCTGCGCCCCAAATGCGGGCAGGCCGTGAACCGACTTCATTAACGGCAACATGATTTTTAAAGTGACGCCGACCACCGCGCAAAACACGCCCAGGTCAAAAAACACCGGTGAACCGGCGTAGAAACCGCCTACGTAGGCGTGGAGATGGTTAAGCAGGGGCAGGCCGAGTGCCATGGGCAACAGTGCGGTGCCAAACGATAACAGCACCCCGCTTACGGCCAGAATCATAGGGTTGAAGCGAAGCACCTTCCGCAGCCCATGTACCCCGATGACAAAAACCAGAATTAAGAATGAGAGCGCCGTAATGAGTCCCGCGATGAACCCGCCGCCAGGGGCATTGTGCCCACGAAAAAAGATGTGCAGCGCAAACAGGTTCAGCGGCACAAAGCCGCCGATCGCCACCAGCCGCAAAATCACATCCTGGGGCACCGGGAACAAATCCCCGCTGGCCCCGACCTGAACCGGCGGCTTGTTTGCCGGCCGGCGTCGCGAGAGCAAACCGATACAGCCGAGTGCAGCGATCACCAGCACGGCGATTTCAAACATCGTGTCCCATCCGCGGAAATCGATCACCACCGTGTTCACCGCATTGCGGCCTTTGGAAAGCGCGAGGGTGTTGTCCAAATAAAAGCTCCCTGCTCGCTCAAGGGTTTGCGGCTGCTGAAAAAACAGGACTCCCCCGCCCATGATCAGGCCGACGCACGCTCCCAGGCCCAAACGCAAAAAGCGCGACTGCACCGGTTGCACCGGCAATTGCTCGTGATCGGCTCCTTCACGCTTGAGGCGTAGCACCACCAAAAGCACCAGCAACAGGGTCACGGATTCAACCAGAATCTGGGTCAGCGCCAAGTCGGGCGCTTGATAAAGCACATAATAAAAGGTGATCCCAAGGCCAATGACCGACACCGCGAAAAGTTGCCGGATGGGGCGCGTCCAAACCGCAGCCAGCACCGCGGCGACACCGATAACCCCCACCATACTCCACCGCAACCATCCCTCAGCCCCGTGGGGCAACGCCTCCCACTGAGCAACCATGCCCTGAACCTGCCTCCAGTCGTAAACCACGAATCCAGCCACCACCGCGATGATGGTGCCGAGCACGACAAACAGATAAACCTGGGGCTGCTCAAAACCGAGCGCCTTGTTCAGCTTTTTGCCAAACAATTGGACTGCGTCGGCCAGATGATCAAACCACGCATCGAATCGCAACGTATTGGGGATTTTTAACTTGGCCCGCCGTGCCGCCCCTAGGGTGAAATAAACGACCACCCCCAGCACCAAGATCCCCATACTGGTCAAAAACGCCGGGGTCAGCCCGTGCCACAGGTGCAGGTCGGGGGCCTTCATCAGGTGCTCGCCCGCAACGCCAAAAGAAAGGGTAAACCGCCCAAAGTCCGCTGCAAACAACCCGCCGCCCAAGGTGGCCACCGCCAGCACGATAGCCGGTAGCATCAAGCCAACTGAGGGGGCGTGATAATGGGCTTCTACCTCAGGGGAAACCGGCCCGAGAAACACCCGCTGAAACACCCCGAGCGCCACCACCACGTTGATCACCGATCCGGTCACCACGGCGAATAACGGCCACCCGCCATAGAAACCGGGGTTCGTTTCGCTGAAATTCAACACCGACTCCAGCAGCAGTTCCTTGCTCAAAAAACCCGTGGTCGGGGCCACGCCCGCAAACGCGGCCAGCGTGATCAACGCCGCCACCCCGATCACCGGCATTTTCCTGAACAGCCCGCCCAGTTTGCGCATATCGCGCGTGCCCGTGCTGTGGTCGATGATGCCCACCACCATAAATAGGCACGCCTTGTAAAACACGTGATTGAGGATGTGCAGATAATCCCAAACCACCGGCACGCCTTGGGTGAACAGCCCGTAGTTGCCAATGAGCAGGCCCAGTTGCGCAACCGTCGTATAGGCCAGCACCGCCTTGAGGTCTTGTGACAACAGCGCAAGAAGCGCCCCCAGCATAAATGTGCCAAACCCGATCACCGTGAGAACCGGCATCCAGCTCTCCAGCCCATTGAACACAGGCAGCATTCGCACCGTGAGAAACACGCCCAATTTCACCATCGTCGCGGAGTGCAAGTACGCGCTCACCGGCGTCGGTGCGGCCATCGCATTGGGCAACCAGTAGTGAAACGGGAACTGCGCTGACTTGCCCGCTATGCCAATAAAGCAGCACAAAAAGGCGGCCGTCATCAGGCCGTTGGTACCCGCAGGAACCCCGTTGGCGGCGATTATCTCGGACAACTCGAAGGTGCCGTAAATCACGCGCAGCAAGACCACGCCCACCAGCAGGACCAGGCCTGTTGAAGCGGTCGTGAGCAGCGCCATGCGTGCGCCGCGCTGCGACTCGTGTTTATCGTGAAGAAATCCGATCAGCAAAAACGAGGTCAACCCCGTGAGTTCCCACGCGACAAACAACACCAGTAGATTGCTCGAAAACACCGTTCCGAGCATCGCGCCCATGAACAGGAGCAAATAACAATAAAACTTTCCGTGGTCGCGGTAGTGATCATCCAGATAGTTGGCTGCGTAAAAGGTGACCAGCACCCCCACACCCGTGACCACCAAGCCGAAAAACAGCGCCAAACCATCCGGCATAAACGTCAACGTCACCCCAAGACTGGGAATCCATGGCCATTGCACGAGCGTGCGCGCGTCCTGCGGCAGCAAATAGATCGAGAGCACGGCGGCAAAGCTGGTCAGGGGCGCCAGCAGTGCCAGCCAGCCCGTGCGCGCCCCAAGCCGCGCGCCAAGCCACGGCATCAGCAAAGCCAAGGCAAACGGCGCGAGTAGCACTAGGAGAAGACGTGTTTCCATCAGTTAAATTCTAAGTTTCCGGCCACTGCGGGATCCCGACCCATTCGCCCCCCATAAGGCCAATACAAATTCGGAGCGAACGAGCCGGCCAATTTATGTCAATGAATAGCGTTCCATGACTTGGTCGTAGCCAAAAGAGCAGCGGTTTGCAGGTGGCTGCCTTTGCTGTTCCAACTCAGCGTGCAGCCACGCAGCCTAGCAGGCATTAGCCCTCGAGTTTGCGGATTAGTTACCGCCTGTTATTGCCCCGCGTTTTTCCTGTCTGCTGCCGCACCCACGAGCCGCTCAGGCTCGGGCGCGGCGCAAAAAGGTAACGGCGAACAGCGCCACGCTTAAGCCCACTCCCAACGCCAGCAGTTCCACCCCGGGCATAAAGTGTTTTTTATAGGTGATAAACTCGATGCCGGTGATCGCGTCGATTTGCTTCACCGCAATCTGTGTCTTGGTCCACCCTAAGTTCCAGCCGGCGGCCGCCCAAAAGGCGAAGCAGAACAGCGCGATAAACCCCGCCAGCATGCGGAACAATACCCGCCAAGCGGCGATTCCGGCGTGCGGGCTAACTGGTGTGTTGGCACAAGGCGATGTCGGCGTGGTCATGGGGGGGGTGTCAGGTTGTGGTCGAGCAGGCGGGAGTTGGACGAGGCGGCGATTCGCGCTTCTTACAAAATCAACATGGCGTCACCGTAACTAAAAAAACGATACTCGCGAACAATCGCCTCGGCGTAGATCTCCTGCAACCAAGCGATTCCCTCGGTCGAACCTGGGGTTAGGAAGGCCGATACCAAGCAGAGCAGCGTGGAGCGCGGTTGGTGGAAGTTGGTGATGAGCGCATCGACCCCGCGAAACGGGCGCGGGGGGTAAATATAAATCGCCGCTTCGCCAAAATGGGGCCGCTCCGTAGGTCCCGCGTGGTTTTGGAGGAAATCCTCAACGGATCGCACGGTGGTGGTGCCGACAGCGATGCGCCGCCCGCCTCCGCTGCCCGTTGCAGCAAACAGCGCGCGTTGAGTGGCAACGGGCAATTCGTAGAGTTCACGGTGGATGGGGTGGGCCTCAACGTGCTCGGTGTCGATGGGTTTAAACGTGCCCAACCCGACATGCAGAGTGACCTCCGCAGCGGTAACGCCCTGTTTGCCAAGGGTGGCGAGTAACTCGGGAGTGAAATGAAGGCCTGCTGTGGGTGCAGCGACAGCGACTTGCCGGGCCCGGTCGGCGTAAACGGTCTGGTAACGCTCGATATCACGCGGGCGCTCGGCAGTCGGGTCAGCTCGCTCAATGTACGGGGGCAAGGGCACGTCGCCCAAGCGGTTGGCCACATCGACGATGGTTTGCCCTGCGGGCGTGGTGAAGCGCACCAAGGCAGCCCCTTCCGCATCCTTCGCCAGCACTGTGCCGGCGAAATCTCCCTCGTGCGCAAACGTGGCGGCGACCGGAAGTTTTTTTCCCGGCCGCACAAGGCACCACCAAACATTGTGGCCCTGGGTGGAGTCGGGTCGTAACAACAGGCACTCGATCACACCTCCGGTTGGCCTCCGTGCGTGCAATCGAGCCGGCAGGACTGCAGCGTTGTTGCGAAAAAGCGTATCACCCGCGCGCAAAAATTGAGGCAGATCGGCGAACGTGTGGTGCGCTACGGTCCGGGTGGCACGATCAACGACCATCAGACGCGAGGCGTCACGGCGAGCGGCAGGGGTTTGCGCGACAAGACGGTCGGGCAAAGTGTAGTCAAAAAGGTCGGTCGATAACGGCACGGCACGAAAAAAGAGCCTAGCTTTTGCACGGAGTGCGAGTTTCTTCCGTGCGATCTTGGGCGTATCGCCTTACTGATCTTCAAAGCATAAATTCACGGCCGTAAATCGATCACTTGGACCTGAATTTACAGCCCCCAATTAAAGTGGTGGCAAAACTCGGATTTGAACCGAGGACACGCGCATTTTCAATGCGCTGCTCTACCAACTGAGCTATTTTGCCTCTAAGGAAGGCGAGAGCAAAAGAGCTCCATGAGCGGCGTCAATGGGAATCGCTAGTATTCGCCGCGAATAATTTCTAAACCCATCTGTTCAATAATCAGGCCCAGTCTGCTAGGACGCAAACCCTGCTCAGAAACCCTAAACAGACCGGAAGTTTGCGCCACATTTCACCCCGTTACGTTCCCACTTTGTTCGGGCACCACAGCAGTGTGTCGCCGAAAATGTCGAACCACAAACCACTCGGTTTACTTGCGACCCTCGGCGGCGTTTTTGAGGTTGGCGGCCTCTATGGCAGCCGCGTTTAATTGGTCAACTTGTAGATAATAGTGCTCACGGCGCCTGTAGTCCGCTGGCAGGATGGCCCGGGTGATCAGCTCGGGCTTGATCTTAGCCAACGCCGCCTCGCGCTCCTCTTGAGCTTTAAGCGCAGTGAGGCGGGCCACTTCGCGCTCCGCGGCTAGTTTTTGTTCCAATTCACCGGCAGCGATTTTGGCTAACGCGTCCTTGCGGGCGGCTTCTGCAGCGGCTGCTTCTACTGCTCGCAACTCGTTAGCTCGACGCGCGTTTTCCTGGATTTCAGCCTCGATGGCCGCAGCGCGCGTGCGAGCTGCGGCGGCTTCTGCCTGCTCGGCCTCTACGGCTAAGCGTGCAATAGTGGCCCGCTCGGTCGCCCTTAAGCGCTCCTGTTCGGCGGCGGCAATCACCTCGGCCTCCTTACGGGCTTTTTCCGCAGCCAATCGTGCTGCTTCGGCCTGCGCCTCAGCAGCTTCCCGTTGCCGGCGCTCCTCATCGGCCCGATCCGCAGCCACTTGCTGCTCGGCACGCGCCAGTTCGGCCTTTTGCTTGTAGTGCCGGAAGGCCATTACCCCGCCCAAGCTGATTAAGAGCGCCAGAATTACCGCTAAATATCTTTTCTTCATAGTTATATAAAATTAATTAATTAAAAAATCTGCCAAGCGTACAAGGATTAACCACTTCGGGCTGCGGTGCCGCGTGGGCAAACGCAGAGCGATTGGATTGAGCCAGACGCATAAGGTATTCAAGCCAAGCTTTAGACACATCACGCGGCATAGGTTCCAATTGGCGGCTTCGCCCGCATGGCATTCAAAAATGAGTGAGTCCGATTGAACTGACATGCCCACACAATCCCCTTTGCGTCTGGCCGACTTTACGTTTCTTTGAGCCGCCCTTCAAAACATGATCGCCGTCCGTAACCTAACCCGCGTCTTCCGCACCTACAAAAAACAGCCCGGATTTTGGGGTGGCGTCAAAGGCCTGCTCACACGGCAGTACGAGGAGACGGCCGCCGCACGAGACATCAGTTTCGACATCGAGGAAGGGGAGTTCGTGGGCTTTATCGGCCCCAACGGCGCAGGTAAAACCACGACGTTAAAGATGCTCTCCGGCCTGATTTACCCGACCAGTGGCACGGCGCGCGTCGCCGGCTTCGATCCCAGCAAACGCGAAAACGCCTATCGTCGGCTCTTTGCCCTCGTGCTGGGCCAGAAAAACCAACTCTGGTGGGATCTGCCCGCCCAAGAGTCGTTTTTGCTCCTCCGCCACATCTACGGCATCCCCGCCCCTCAATATCAGGCAACCCTCGATGAGTTAGTCGATCTGCTCGACGTACGCGCCAAGCTCAACGTCATGGTGCGCGAGCTTTCGCTGGGTGAACGGATGAAAATGGAACTCATTGCTGCCCTTCTCCATCGCCCCCGAGTCCTGTTTCTCGACGAACCCACGATTGGTTTGGATGTGATTTCCCAAAAAGCCGTGCGCTCCTTCCTGCGTGACTACAACCGCAAGTACAAGGTTACCATCCTGCTCACCAGCCACTACATGGCGGACATCAAAGAGCTCTGCGAACGCGTGATCGTTATCCACAAGGGCGCTAAAATCTACGATGGGGCCCTCAAGCAGCTCGAATCGGCCTCCGGTACGCGCAAAAAAATCATCACATTTTTACCCGAGTCCGGCCCGGCGTTCCCATCTAACTGGCAGTCCAGTCAGGGGGAAACCGCCTATGACGCCACCACGGGAAAATTCACCGTGCGCGTACCCAGTGAAAACCTCGTCGCTGTGGCGCAGGAAATCCTCGCCGCAGGTCTCGTGGCGGACATCTCCATTGAAGACGTACCGCTCGAAGACGTAATCGCCGAGCTGTTCAAAGCCCATTAAGCGCAAAAAAACACAAGGCTTGGCCGTTTATCAGGGGAAGCCCAACGGGGAGTTCGCTTAGACCTCGGTGCTTCAAATACCTCCGCTCTCCCAAACTCATTTTTTCCTTTCATGCGGGGAGCTGAGGTGGTTGGGTAATCGAGCCCCAAAAGAAAATCCATGATAGCAAATCGTCAACAGGGCTTGGTTAATGCATACGCATTTATTGCGGCATTGATCGCGGTTGCCTTTCTTTTGATTTACAAGGCATTATGCGAATCCACTCCATGGATCCGCCTTTCCGCTCCGGAAAACTTAACCCCTTACTGCATGGCCGTATTCGTGGGGATGATGATCAGTGTGGGCCGGATTCGTAAACGTGGCTATAGCCTGCATTTGATGGGGTGGTTTGAAGGGACTAACTTGGCGCTGCGACAAGTATTCCATGTCTCAGGCTGCCTCTTCGGCTTGATGTTCGTCCTTAAAGATCACGCCAATAGTCGGCTTTTTTTTGGTACTTACCTGCTTTTTCTCGGTATTTATCTTACACAGCTCCACCGCGTATTTCCGGCAAAATTAGCCAACTGGTTTTTCGGCAGCTCCTCGCGTATGCCCACGTTATTTATCGGCAGTGGGACTGACCTATTTGACTTGGATGATTGGATTAGTAACCGAGGGCATTTGGGTATCCATTCGGTCGGTCTAGTGTCTGATGAGCCCCCGACCCGAGCCGACACTGCCATTGCGCCCTATTTGGGGAACGTGGCGCAATTAAGGGAAGTGATTCGCAGCGCGCAAGTTCGCCAAGTGGTTTTATTGAAATGGATGGCGGATACAGAGGCATTGGAGCGAATTATTAAGGACTGTGAAGCAGAAGGCTGTAGGTTTTTGATTCACAATGACTTACAGTCACGTTTTGCCCGCCCGTTAATCCCGATTAAAGAAGGTGGGCGGGATTTTTTGTCGCTAAAAGAAGAACCGCTGGAGGATCCGGTCAATCAGGCCACCAAGCGATTTATGGACATTGCGATCTCGCTGCCGGTGGTGCTCCTAGTACTCCCCCCGTTGTGCTTGTTCGTATGGGTAGTGCAATGCATACAGGCTCCGGGGCCGTTGTTTTTTGTGCGCCCGCGCGGGGGGAAAAACCGCAGTGAGTTTAATATGCTCAAATTCCGGTCGATGTATGTGTCGAGCCGGAACGTGAACCAACAGGCTACGTCTAACGATGACCGAGTTTATCCGTTGGGACGTTTTTTACGTAAAAGCAGTTTGGATGAATTCCCCCAGTTTGTGAACGTGCTTTTTGGCGAAATGAGTTTGGTTGGGCCACGACCGCACCTCCCCCAGCATGACACCGAATTTAGTTTAATTAACAATGCGTACCGGGTGCGCGCGCTGGTCAAGCCGGGCATCACCGGTTTAGCCCAAGTCAACGGCTACCGAGGGGAAATCACCGAGCCTGAAAAGCTGCATCGGCGGGTGCACTGGGACTTAGTCTATGTGAGCGAATGGTCTCTGGGCTTGGACTTACACATCGTGCTGCGCACGGTGATGCAGGTGGTGAAGCCGCCGCCAGCAGCCTACTAAGGGGTCAGGAAGACACTTCGCCTCTTAACTAGCCTTACAGGCATTGGGGTTAACCAGCTTGGTGCTTGGTGGCCGCTCAAGCGCCCCATCGAAAACGTCGAGGAGCCCGGATTACAATCCGGCGAGCAGGGCGCGAACTTCGCCTTCGGGATCTTGGTGATCTTGCTCGATGGCCAACGTCAAAGCCGCCTCCAGCCAGGGCTTGGCTTCGGCTGTGCGGCCGAGATGCAACAGGGCTTTGCCCAGCAAAATGCGCGGCATCATCCAGTCGGCTCTACCGCCGGCGCATTGCACAAGGTGCTCGACTGCATCAGCTTCACGTTTTTCGTTGAGTAGAGCCTGAGCGAGGCTGAAGCGAAACAGCGGGTTTTCCGGCTGTTTCTCCACGAGCGCGGCAAAGTGCACAGAGCGGGCGGGAGTGCTCATTTGGCGTCGTCGATAAAAACCACCACCGCAGTCAAGTTGTCGTGCCCCCCGCGTTGGAGCGCGAGTCCAACGAGCGCGTCGAGTATCGAAGCCGGGCTGCCTGCTCCGGCTAAAATCTCGGCCAACTCGGAATCTTCCAGGTGATTAACAATGCCGTCGGTCGTAAACAAGTAGCGATCCCCAGTGGCAACCTTCAGCTCGCAAGAGTCGACCTCAGGCACACCGGGTTGCCCCATGCAGCGGGTCAACGCTCTGCGGTTAGCCGAGGTGAGTTCGATTTTTTCACCACGGGCATGCAGTTTGTGAATCTCGTTCTGCATGGAATGATCCATCGTGAGGCAATGCAGCGTCCCCTGTTTAAGCACGTAAACTCGGGAATCGCCTACGTGAGCCAACCGGAGCTTACCGCTTTTAAATACTCCAAAGCTCAGGGTAGAACCGATGCCATAAGGTGGGTTCAGAATCTGGCCCAATTCGCTTACGCTGGCACTGGCGGCTTGAGTCAATGTCACGAGGTCCGGCTGATCGCCGAGCTCCGGCAAACTCCGGCTGATCACTTGCACCGAACACTCAGCCGCTTCGCCGCCACCCGGCACGCCTCCGATGCCGTCGGCCACTCCAAACAGCCCGAGCGCTTCATCACATAGGTAGCGGTCCTCGTTTTCTTCGCGGATTTTACCGATGTCGGTGATGGCGGCGGATTGGAATTTCATTCGCGATTTTAGTGACGGAGAGCGGAGCGTAAGGGCAGGCGCTTTAAATAAAAGGTTGAAATCGCTCGACGCGGTTTTCCCGGTTCATGCGCACCGCGTTCTTTTGCGGGATGCATTCAAGGAAGAGCCGGCCGTAGGCTTTTTGGGTGACGCGCGAATCCAAAATCGTGACCACGCCGCGGTCTTTGGCAGTGCGGATAAGGCGACCAATCCCTTGGCGAAACGTGATCAGTGCGTCGGGCAGGGTGAGCTCGTTAAAGGGATTGCCGCCGCGTTCGCGAATCCACTCGGTGCGCGCCTCGAGCACGGGGTGCGTGGGCACTTCGAAGGGCAAACGGGTAATGATCACCTGCGACAGGGCGTCGCCGGGGACGTCAATGCCGGTCCAAAAACTGTCGGTGCCAAAGAGCACGCCGTTACCGGCTTCGCGGAGTTTACGCGCCAGTTCAGTGCGCGAGTAATCGCGGCCCTGCATAAAAAACGGTCTGTGCGCGCCGTCGTAGATCGGCTCCAGCGCCTCGGCCACGCGCTTCATGTCAAAATAACTGGTGAAGAGCACCAGCGTGCCGCCCTTGGTGCGGCGAGTGCAGAAGTCGATGTAATCAATGAGCACGTCGAGGGCTAGGCGGGCGTCTTGCGCGCTGGGAAGAGGCACATCAGCCGCCACGAACACGCGCATACGCCGCTCGAAATCGAAGGGCGAATGCTCCACGGCAGTCTTCACCTGTTGCGCGCCGATACGGGCCTGAAACGGCTCGATTTTACCGCCCATCGCCAACGTGGCGCTGGTGAACACCACGGAGGTGCCGCGGTTGATTAACTCCTCGCGGATGAACGGTGCCACATCGATGGGAGCGGTGCGCAGGGCGACGATGTTCTGGCGTTTGCCCATACGCTCGACCCAGTAAACCGTTTTGTCGGCGTCGGCCACCCCGAGGAAGGCGCGCAGGTTGGTCTGGAGGGTTTTGACCTTGCCGGCCTGTTCAAGCAGTTCGTCGCGCTCGCGGCCGTCGTCCATGTGATCAGCGCGGTTGCGC
>CANIXX010000014.1 GCA_947471115.1 Opitutaceae bacterium
CTTAAAAAAACACCACAATGCGCCACAAAAAACACAGTCACTCCCTCGCCGGTCGTAGCTCGCCCCACCGCGCTGCTATGCTCTCCAATATGGCCGCCTCGCTCATTGAGCACGACCGTATCGAGACGACCCTCGCCAAGGCGAAGGCCCTCCGCCCCTTTGTCGAAAAGATCATCACGAAGGCCAAACAGGCCGCCGCGAAGACCGAAAAGAAAGATGCCGTCCATCTCCGTCGCCTCGCCCTCAAGGACGTGCGCAACGAAGACATGATCACCCTTCTGTTCAACGAAAAGTACAAGGAGTTCGTTAACCGTAACGGTGGTTACACCCGTATCTACAAGCTCGCTCTCCCCCGCGTGAGCGATGCCGCTGAAATGGCGATCATCGAGTTCGTTAAGGCCGACGACAAGGGTTACACCAAGTCCAAGAAGCCCGCTAAAGCTAAGAAGGTTGAAGCAACCGCTGCGGAAGCCGCTCCCGAGGCCCAAGCCTAAGTCGTAAGTAGCGCCTTTCGGCGTCTCCTACATCCAGTCAAAGCGCCGAAGAGCAATCTTCGGCGCTTTTTTGTGCCCATTTCCCTGCGTGGAAGTGCGGCCAAAACACGGCCGCGCTCCAAGGCGGCGGGGCTTTTGAAAGCCGGACTCTTTTCCAAATAATCGGCATTCATGAAATTGAGACCCATAATCACTTTTAGCTTGCGGGTCGCGGTATTGATGAGATTAGGTCGCGTTCTCATTCCTTGACTATGTTAAAAAACGCTTCCCTTAACTCACTCCGTGCGCGCCTTAGCGCCGGGACTGTTCTCCTCTTGGCTTGGGCCGTTGGCTCGGCTCCCATGGCCCTTCGCGCCGACGAAAACACCCTTGGGTTTACCTACGGGGCCGAGACCTTGCCCAAGGGCGCCTCCGAAGTTTACCAGATCGTCACCTCGCGTACCGGCAAGGCGGACGGCCACTATTCCGCTTTGGATTTACAGACCGAAATTGAGCACGGGTTCACCGATAAACTGCAGGGATCGCTCTATCTCAACGCCATCTCCCACGACATTAGCGGGGTACCCGGGACTTCAGACCGCGATCAGTCGGCTTTTAATGGCGTGCAGGTTTCAGTGAAGTATAACTTGCGCAGTGCCGACCGTGGTGGTTGGGGCGTGGCGGTTTATTTGGAGCCCGGCTACAAGCGCTACAGCGGGCGCAGTGGCAAACGCGAAGACATCTACTTCTTGGAGCCGAAGCTCATCCTTCAGCGCAACTTCCTGGACGACACCGTGATTTGGTCCACCAATCTGGGCGCCGAATTTGAGCGCGAACAGGACTTGGGACGGGGTTCGAGCCACGGCGATTGGGAAAGCGAGCTGGAGCTGGAGGCCAGCAGCGGCGTGAGCTACCGGTTTGCCCCGGGTTGGTTCGCCGGCGTCGAGGGTCTTTACAAGTCGGCTTATGCGCACATGCAGCTCGATGAGATGAGCGAAAACGCGTTCTTTTTCGGCCCGAATGTCCATTACGCCAACGCCCGCTGGTGGGCGACCCTCGCGGTGCTTCCGCAGATCACCGGCTGGCCGGAAAACAAGGACACGCGCAACTTGCACAACTACGAGGCGTTGATGATCCGCCTGAAACTCGGCCTGCATTTCTAATCGTTCGCATTTAATCGGATAACCATGCGCCTCGCGCCTGTCTTCACCGCAACCACTGCGTTGGTCGCAAGCACCTCCGGCTACGCCACCGAGTACCTGTCGGTCGAGCAGGCCCAACAGGCGATGTTCCCCGGCGCCTCGTTGGCCGTCACCCCGCTCAAGCTTACCCCGGAGCAGGTCAAGGTGGTCGTTAAAAAAAGCGGGGTGGGCCTGCGCTCGCCGGTGGTGCGCGTGTGGGCCGTAAGCGGGGGCGGGTGGTTTTTCGTGGATGATGTTTTGGGCAAGCACGAGTTCATCACTTACGCGGTCGGCCTGGACGCGACGGGGACTGTGCGCGGCGTGGAGATTCTGACCTATCGCGAGGCTTACGGCGGGCAAATCAACACGCCGAAATGGCGCGCTCAATTCACCGGTAAAACCACCGCCTCCCCGCTGCTACTTGATCAGGATATTGCCAACATCACCGGCGCCACCTTGTCGTGCCGCCATGTGATGGAGGGCGTCAAACGGGTGCTATCCATTTACGAAATCGCCCTTGCTGCTACCAACCTCCCTGATGCCGCCCCGTCCGCCGCTCGCTGAACTCCGGCGCGCGCGACCGCTTCTCGGTACGCTCGTCGAAATCACCGCCGCTGGGGCGTCCTCGGCGGTGCTCGCCCGCGCCGTGACGCGGGCCTTTTCGACCATCGAGCAGGTGCAGGGCTTGTTGAGTTTTCACGATCCAGCCAGTGATCTGACGCGGCTTAACCAAGCGGCGCCGGGCCAATGGGTGCAGGTGCATCCGCTGAGTTGGACCGTGTTGCGGCACGCGCGAGCGCTGGCCCGAGTGAGCGACGGGCGTTTCGATGCGGCGATCGCACCGCGCTTGCAGGTTTGGGGGCTGTTGCCGCGCACAGCGGCGAAGCGAGTGGCGTCGAATTCCCTCCTGGCTGGGCGTGGGCGCAGCCGTTTTTCCGTAAGCCGTGTTCCCGCCTGCGGCAGTGCAGCGCTCGAATTTTCCGCCGGTTCACGGGTGCGTTTAGCCGCGCCGCTGACGCTGGATTTGGGGGGCATTGCCAAAGGGTATGCGGTTGACCAGGCAGTGGCGGTGTTGCGCCGTGCCGGGGTCATGCGGGGGGTGGTCAATGCCGGCGGCGACCTGCGGGTTTTTGGCGATGTGGCGGTGCCCGTGCAGGTGCGGCATCCGGAAAAAACGGGGGTGTTTTTTGCGCTGGGCGGCTTACGCGACTGCGCGCTGGCGACCTCGGCGCTTACCTACAGCGCACGGCGTTGGCGTGGGCAGGACGTGGGGGCGTTGGTGGATCCACGCACCGGCCAGCCCTGCGGGCACGGGGTGAGTATCACGGTGTGGGTACGCTCGGCGTGGCTCGCCGACGGGTTAACCAAGGTTTTGGCGAGTTCCCTGATTGAGCTCGGATTAGGTGGTGAAACCGGCGCGACGGGCTCATTGGCAGCGGGGAAGGGCGCGGCGGGCCGGGAAGCTGCGGCTGTGGTGGGGGAGATGCTGGCGCGCTATGAGGCGCGAGCGGTCATCATTGACGCAGCCGGACGCGCCACTTGGCTCGGCGCGGTGACGCACGAATTTATAGCTCAAGCAGATGTCGCGTAATTTTTTAAAACTGGAGCGGGGGCAGCGGCGGTGGTTACACGCGAGCTTCACGGTATTGTTTTTGACCGGCGTGGTCTGGTGGGCGCTGCACCGCTGGGGTGAGGTGGAGACGGAGTTTGGCCCTGCGCCGCACCCGTTGAATCCCTGGTTGATGCGTGTTCACGGCGCGGCGGCGATGGTGGCGCTGGTGGTGCTGGGCACGCTGTTGCCGGGGCATGTCCGCAAGGCCTGGCGGGCGGGACGCAACCGCCTCACCGGCGTGGGCATGTTGGCGAGTTGTGGCGGGCTGAGCTTAAGTGGCTACGCGCTGTATTATGCGGGGGCCGAATCGGCGCGCGTCTGGGCGAGCGGGATTCATCTGGTCGGCGGACTCGTCTTTCCCTTGGTGCTTATCGTGCACATCTGGAGCGGGCGACGATCGCGTACTCGGTAGGCCAGAAACATTAAATCAGTCGGATAAGTTCTGAGGTAGCGCGGTGCTTTAGCCCGCAGGGTTTCACGATCGCCGATGCGGGCCGAAGCACCGCACTACTTTCGATCCGAGGCCTTGAATGTAACGACCTTCCCGCCGCACCCGCTGCGGACACCGCTCCTGAGGCCCAAGCCTAAGTCGTCGCCTCCCTGAGTCTCGTCCAAGCGCCGAAGAGCAATTTTCGGTGCTTTTTGGGGTACTCTGGTCGACACCTCCGGCTGCGGGTTGTAAATCGAGCACGCAGGTACCCAGGTGGTTGCGCTGGATTACGATGATCGGCTTTACCGTTCTGGCTTAATGTTTGTCGGCTTTCGGCGCAGGCGACCCGAGCATGACGCGGTCGGTGTACGCGATGCCCAGTGCTGAAAGGATGAAAACACCATGGATGATCGTCTGCCACATCACCCCTTCGGCAGTGATTGGCGTGCCTGTAGCCGCTGTTTGGTGAAGTGCCGGAGGCAGGCCGAGGCTACCTGCGGCGATGAAGGTTTTTAGTAAATGCACCGAACTGATGCCGATGATGGCCATGGCCAGTTTAACCTTCAAAACGGATGCATTCACATGGCTAAGCCACTCGGGCTGGTCGGGGTGATTGTGCAGGCGCAGGCGGGAGACAAAGGTCTCATAGCCACCAACGATCACCATCATCAAGAGGTTGGAGATCATGACGACGTCGATCAGGCCGAGTACGATCAACATCATCTGTTGCTCAGTGAGACTGGTGGCCTCCGAGATCAGGTGCCACAGCTCTTTAAGGAAGAGCACAACATAAACGCCCTGCGCGACGATCAAGCCGAGGTAGAGTGGAAGTTGTAGCCAGCGAGAGCTGAAAATGAGGGCGGCCAGTGGGCTGAGACGTGGTTGTGGCGAAGCTTCGTTCATGGTGGGCGGCGAAATTACAGGTGTTTTACGGGGGCGGTGGCCTTACAGGATTTAATTAATGTACGGGATTTTAAATTAGCTTGTTGGGGCTAATTACCAGGCTGCGACGGTTTGGGTGAAGGTGGTTTTATCCGCCGCACCGTAAAACGAGGAACCGGCAACAAAGGTGTCGACGCCCACCGCACGGCATTCCGGGCCGGTTTTCAGGTCGATGCCACCGTCCACCTCAAGACGGAAGTTGAGCCCGCGTTCGCGGCGCCAAGCGTCGATTTGAGCTATCTTAGGCAACATATCGCGGCGGAAGGGTTGGCCACCAAAGCCGGGTTGCACGGTCATCACCAGCACCAGGTCGACTTGGTCGAGGAAGGGTTCAATGGCCTCGGCGGGGGTGCCTGGATTGAGAACGATACCGTTTTGGCAACCCAGTTCGCGGATCCGCTTGAGTGTGGCGGCGTGATCGTAGGCGGGCTCGATGTGGATGCTGATAAGGTTAGCTCCGGCCTTGGCGAACGCTTCGATGTAACGCTGCGGCTCGGCCAGCATCAGGTGGGTGTCGAAGAACAGCGTGGATCCCTTGCGAAGAGCGGCGACCGTTTGGGGGCCGAAGGTCAGGTTCGGCACAAAGTGGCCGTCCATGATGTCGAGGTGGATCCACGAAACACCGAGGGATTCCACGATCTGGGCGCTGGCCGCGAGGTTCGCGTGGTCACCAGCAAGAATAGAAGGAGCGAGAATCGAAGCGTGCATTGAGCCCAACAATCAGGGGCGATTGAGTGCAATGGAAAGCCGAAATTCGCCAATCGGGCCTACCCCAACCAGAGTTCGCCGCAAACCGCTCGCCGACCGCAGGCCCTTCGGCTTACTTTTACCAAGTGTCGAGCGTGGCGCTGCGGATATTTTTCGCCAAGATTTCGGCTAGCAACGGGACATTGTTGTATTCGGCCTGAAGCTGGCCGCTATCGCCAAAAACTTCACGCGAAGCCGAGGCCTTGCGGTTTTCGAAAATAAAATGGTTGTCGCGGTTGTCGCGCAAAGAGGCCTCAGCCTCGATGGTGACATCAAAATTACGCGCTAAACCGGTATCGTCATTGCGGCTGGTTTTACTCATACGGCCGTATTTGAGCAGGCGCACGGTGAGGGTGGCTTCGGCCTCCTCGGGAGTGTTGACGAGGATGATGCGGGAGTCTTGCAGGAAGGACTCGCGCAATTGGGTGCTGATGATGGCAACGGCTTGGGGCAAGTTGCTCTCGTTGACCACGGGGGCGACGTAGAGAGTACGGAAGGAAACTTTACCGCCTGTGCCGAGTTGATAGTTGGCGCAGCCGGTGAAGAAAAGTAAGCCGATAAAACCCAAAAAAAGTGAAGCGCGCATAGGAGATTAAGCAGTCGTAACAGCAACCAAGACGGAAATTAGAACAGCCAGAAGCTGCGTTTGGGCTTGGGGCGGGGAGTCTCGGGGGCAGGCGGCAGGGCTGCGGCTTTGGTCTTGGTTTCCTTTTTCTCGACTGCGGCGATGCGTTGGCGGGCCACTTCGGCGACGGCGGAATCAGGGTAGGCGGTGATCGCCTCGTTGTAGAGTACTCGCGCGGCCTTGAAGTTGTCGCGTTTGTAGAAATAGAAATCGCCGATCACGATTTTGCTTTCAGAGAATGTTTTGCGCACCTCGGCTAAGCCCTTGTCTACGGATGGAACATTGGTGTCGGACGGGAATAGGATCAGGAAGTCTTGGTAATAGGTGATCGCCTGCTGGGTGGACGCCTGATCGTAGGCTGGGCCCTGCACTAGGGAGGCGTGGGTTTGGGCGAGTTTCAGATAAGCGTCGGGCGCGAGCAGGCTCTGCTGATAGTCGTTGATCATACGATCGAGCGCATCAATGGCCTCGTCGGGTTCGCCGAGTTTCTGGTGGCCGCGAGCCACGTTCATCAGGGACAGCGGGGCGTATTCACTGTGGGGCGCGGTCTCGACGATCTTCTCGAAGAACTCGATGCCCTTGGTGCGGTTCTTAAAGCCGGGGATCCAGCCGAAGTAACGCGGGCGTTTACCCTCCAGAAGGTCGTTGGCGATGAGGTACTGCTCGCCGATAATCGAATTGAAGCGAGGGGAGTTGGGGTACTTGGAGACGACGTCTTGGAAGGAGTCGAAGGCTTTTACGTACTGGCGGCGAACGTAGCGGATGTGCGCGGAGCGAAATAGGGCCTCAGCCGCATAGATCGAGTTGGGGTATTTTTTGGCGACGCCTTCGTAGCGCGACATCGCTGCGGAACGGCGGCCGCGCTCCTCGTCGGCACGGGCTTTGTTCATGGAATCCAGAGCGTTGCGGTCCGGCTCAGGTAGAGCGCCGGCGAGTACACCGCCCTCGGCTTTCCATCCCGTTTTGGGCGTCCAAACCAAGTCGGCCCGTAGGTCAGCCAGCGGACTTAGCGCCAATGCGAAGCCGAAAAGGGCGAGTGAGGAAAGGGCTCGAGTGAATGAGGTGGACATGTCGTAAATTATTACCAGCGAACCAGTGCGGAACCATAGGTCAAGCCTGCCCCAAAAGCGATTAGCAGGGTGGTGTCTCCCGGTTTGATACGCCCCGTACTGCGCGCTTCGTCAAGGGCCAGAGGGATGGACGCAGCTGAGGTGTTACCGTAGCGCTCAAGATTAACGAAGAAGCGTTCGGGCGGTAAATTGAGGTGCTGGCCGATCGCTGCGATGATGCGCAGATTGGCTTGGTGCGGGATGACGCAATTGATCGCTGCGGCGTCGATTTGGTGGTGATCGAGGATTTCGCGGGCGGCCTGCTCCATTTCACGCACCGCATTTTTGAAGATTTCACGGCCCTTCATCGTGATGGTGCGCGGCGGCTGCGGGGCATCGGCGGCGATCTCGCCAGGGGCGCACTTTTTCTCGGGGATACACAGCAGGTGGGCGTGGGCACCTTCGGCATAAAGTTTGGTGCCGATAATCTGCGCGGTGCCGCGGGCAGGCCCCAGCACGACCGCGCCGGCTCCATCGCCAAAAAGAACGCACGTAGTGCGATCCTTCCAGTCGACTACCGTTGACATACGTTCTGCCCCAATGACCAAGGCGTGGCGGTAGCGGCTTGAGCCCAGCATCGCCCAAGCGGTGTCCAGCGCATATATAAAACCTGAGCAGGCCGCATTCAGGTCAAAGCAGGCGGCGTGGCTCAACACTCCGAGGTGGGCCTGAACGAAGCATGCGGTTGAGGGCATGGGCATGTCGGGCGTCACCGTAGCCACGATGATCAGGTCGATATCGGCGGCTGTTAAGCCAGCGTCGGCAATCGCGATTCGTGCCGCCGCTGCCGCCATGTGCGAGGTGGTTTCGTCCTTGGCGGCGATGTGGCGTTCGCGGATTCCGGTGCGGCTGAAAATCCACTCGTCGGAGGTCTCCACCTGTTGGGATAACTCTTCGTTGGTAAGAATCCGGGACGGGGTGTACGAGCCGGTGCCGAGGATAGCGATGGCGGGGGATCCCATGATAAATCAGCTCAAAAACAAAAGAATCGGCCAGTCTCCAGCGCGTTTAAGCGCTCGGGGATGCTTGCACCGCAGTGGCGGGCGGTTGAGGCGGGCTGATCAGCGCGTTGGCGCGAGCGGCGTCGGCGGCGATGAGGTGCAGCATGTCTGCTTTAATAATTTGGTTGGCGGCACGAATCGCGTTTTTCATCGCGTGGCGGCTGCTGGAGCCATGCGCTTTGAGTACATTGCCGCGCAGGCCCAGTAATGGGGCGCCGCCGTAAACTTCCGGGTTCATGCGTGCCTTGAGCGCCTTAAATGCGCCTTGCGATAGAATCGCCCCGCCCATGCGTAGTGGGTTGGCCTTGAGCTCGGATTTGAGCGTGGCGGAGAAAAAGTGCGCCAGCGATTCCCAGCTCTTGAGGAGCAGGTTGCCGACAAAGCCGTCACACACAGCAACGTCGCAATGGTCGGTGAAAACCTGAAATCCCTCGGTGGGGCCGACGTAGTTAATGAGGTCGTCTAACTTTTTGAGATGCTCGTGGGTGGCGCTGATGAGCGCGTTACCCTTGCCTTCTTCCGTGCCGATGGTGAGCAAGCCGACGCGGGGGTTAGCCACGCCGAGAACGATGCGTGCGTAATGGGTGCCGAGCAGGGCGTTGTGAACGAGGTGCTCGGGCTCGGCCTCAGGGTTGGCACCGGCGTCGATGAGGATAAAGTAGCCGTTTTTCCGCGGGATAATCGCGGCCAGGGCAGGGCGCTCGATGCCGTCAAGCGTGCGCAGCTTAATTGTGCCGCCGGCCATGAGCGCACCGGTGTTGCCGCAACTGACCACGGCTGCGGCCTCACCGGACTTTACCAGCTCGATAGCCCTGAACATGGACGCGTCCTTTTTGCGCTTGAGCGCAGGAATGGGCTTGTCGCCCATCGTGATCACCTCGGAGGCATGGAAAAGCCTCAACGATGGGTGCCCGTTGAGGCCTTGGCTGGTGATCAGTGGTGTGAGCACTGCCTCATCACCGACTAGGGTGATGGGGCTGAGATCAGGAAACTCTGACAGGGCTAGCTTTACTGCCGCCACCACTTCGGCTGGGCCTAAATCAGCACCCATCGCGTCGACCGCGATGCGTGCAGTTTGGCCGGTGGAAGAGGCCATCGCGAGGGATGGTAAGGGCGTTACAGCGAGGTGAACGTGAGGATTAAACCTCGACGTTAACGACTTGGCGGCCGCGATAGGTCCCGTTGACGGGATTCACGTGGTGGGGGCGGAAAGCGGTGCCATCGGTAGGATCGCGGGCGATTTCGGGAGCTTGGAAAGCGTTGGCTGCGCGGCGGTTAGCGCTGCGGCGTTTGGATTGCTTGCGTTTCGGATTTGCCATGGTCGGTGTGGATTAAAGGGTGAGTGACGGTCGTGTGACGAGGTCTGTTATGAGTGGTAAAGGTGGAACGTAGAGGCCCTCGCTTTAATCCGTCAAGTGCTATCATGAAACGATGCTGATTGTGCCCGTTGGTAACGCTTGGGTTGCGCCAGTGCGACGGGCCGCCATTAAAACTGAGCTCCTATGAAAATCGGCGTCATCGGCTTGGGCATCATCGGCGGGGTTTGGGCACGACATTATGAAACGGCTGGCCTGCTTGCCGGGGCTTGGAACCGCACCCCGCAGCCGGATTTCCCTCGCTGGTTAAGTTCGGCCGAGGCCGTGGCTGAGGCCGTTGATGTCGTCCACATTGTTGTCGCCGACCCGCCCGCCGTGCGCGGGGTGCTCGAACGCATCCAGCCCGCGCTCGGGCCCGGCAAGGTGGTCGTGCAATCGAGCACCATCGATCCGCAGAGCAGCGACGAGTTTCGCTGCCTCGTGATGGCGACCGGCGCTGGTTACCTCGAAGCGCCTTTCACGGGCAGCAAACCCGCCGCCGAGCAGCGCCAGAGTGTATTTTACCTAGGCGGCGACGCGGCGCTCATCGCCCTGGTTGAACCCCTGCTGGCGCTGGTTTCGCAGGCGCGTTTGCACATTGGCGATCATCGGCAGGCGGCCACTCTTAAGCTGGCTATGAACCTCAACATTGCCGCGCAGATGCAGGCGCTATCCGAAGCCCTCGGGCTGGCCCGTCGGGCCGGAATTGGCGACGAGATGTTTTTCGCGGCGTTGGGCAAAAACGTAAGTTACTCGGGACTGGTTAAATTAAAGGAGCCGAAGCTGCGCGCAGGCGATTTTGCGCCGCAGTTTTCGGTCAAGCACATGCTCAAGGACATGCGCCTGGCTTCGGGCATGAGCGGTTGCGAGGCGTTGCCCTTGCTCGCCACGGTGCGCGAACAACTAACACTTGCCGAGCGGGAGGGCTGGGCCGACGAGGATTTTTCGGCGTTGGTCAAGCTGGTGAACTGAGCCGGTACGCACGTTAGCCGCAGCGCCTGATGCGACTTGGTAGTCCAATTCAAACGAACCTGAGCTCGGGGTTAGGCGCATACTTACTGGCTATGTTGGAATAGGGGGCGGGTCCACCGCCGTGTGGATTGGTTCGGCGCGGACATAAGGGGTGGGACGAGACGCGGGGGATTCCATGATGTTGCTCCGATTTTTCCGCGGTGAGGGCAGGGTGGGCAAATAATAGGTGTGGGCGTGTCATCTCAGGCCTTGACGCAAGGGGCTGGGACCACAAATTGCCCCTTCCTCATTGCCTGATGGTGTAATGGCAGCACAGGTGACTTTGACTCACCTAGTCATGGTTCGAATCCATGTCGGGCAGCCAATGAGGACTTTTTAGGGAATGGCGGATAACTGTTGACGGAGTGGAATCGGGATCGAGGAAGGCGGCGTATTATTCGGCCCGCATGTCGCTTGTTTTAAGTGGGTTAGGTTTTAAAGCAATGGCGCTGGCGCGTCCGACATCGGTTCGGTTTCTGGGTCTTCTATGGTGTATCCCATTTTCCCATAGGCGGCCGACCGCCGCCGGAACATGGCTTGGGTAAGTGGGGTGGAGTCAAGGTAGTCGTGGATGAGTACCGTGGTCTTGGCCTCGTGGCTGCGGTGGAGCCGGCCGGCATACTGCACCAACCGCCCCTTGAACGAGAGCGGCATGGTTAGGAAGAGCGTGTCCAGCCTTGGGATATCCAGCCCCTCACCCACCAAGGAGGCGGTCGCAAACACCACAAAGGGCGTGCTAGTCGCGTAGTGTTGGTCAATCGCATCCAAGACGAGCCGCCGCGCTTTTTTCCCGTTACTCCCATCCAAACGGTAATGGGAGGTCTGTGGTGCCCTGGCAGCGAATTTACCTTCCAGTGTGTCGAGGTAGGCCGTGCGATCCGCGAGCACCAGCGGTGAGCGACCCGCTCGCCCACAATCCAATAAGTCGGCTACGATCAGGTCGCTGCGGCCTTCGTCGGCTACCAACGCCTGCCACACTTCGTGTATCGGTGGCCGTGGCTCGTTTCCTCCAATACCATTCGGCAGGGTGAAGGCGGTGCGACGGATGCGCACGGTTCGGGCGACTTCCGATGGCGCGTTTCCAAGGGTGTGGCGAATGGGGCCGCATTGAAAAAACATCAGTTTCTCCAGCCTGTCCTTGCGCGCTGGGGTGGCGGTCAGCCCGTAGAGGCGTCGGCTAGCGCAGGCTTTGAGCACTCCTTCAAAAGTGGCGGCGGGCAGATGGTGGCACTCGTCCACGATCACCAGGCCGTAGCTCGAAAAAACCGCGGCGAAGTCCTCCGCTCGCGCCACACTCGGCAGCATGGCGATGTCCAGACGCTGGGTGAGGCGGGGCGCTTTACCCCGCCACACGCCGATCTCTTTGCGCTTCAGGCCAAGGAAGCGCATGGCCGCTTCGCGCCATTGATCGAGCAGCACGGACCGATGCACCAGCACCAGCGCCGAGACGCGGGTTTGGGCGATCAGGGCGCAACCCATCACGGTTTTCCCTGCTTCCGGCGGCGCGCACAGCACGCCAGTGTCGTGCGCCGTCATCTCCTTCACAGCGAGGGTCTGTTCGGGCCGCAGTTCCCCGGTAAAGGTCCACGGGATGCGGGCACCGGGAGTGCGGGCGTCCTGCAGCACCACGGTCGCGCCCGCCTGCTCCAATAGCGCCAGACTTTTAACCAACACCCCGCGTGGCAACACGAGCCGGTCGGGGTGCCATTCGCCAGCGAAGAGGAACCGCGGCGTGTCGTAGGTGGCGAAGCGGAGGCGTAGTTTTTCGTGAAACTCCGGGTTGGCCAACGTGGCGAGGCGTCGCAGAGCTGCCAGCAATGCGGTGGGCAAGGTACGTGGCAGCTGGATCCCCGCATCCAACCGCACCGTGATTTCGCCGGTAACCAATCCGGCCCGCACCGGTGCATGCGAAATATCCAGCAGCGCCTCGTCGTTACGCAGGGCAAACACGGTTCCGCCATCGCTTTCTCCGTCACGGTCGGGCTCACGGGTTTGCCCAGCCGCAGTTTGAGTGGAGGTGGCCAGCGCGGCCTGCGGCGAAAGGCGAGCAACGATGGTTTCCAACTCCTGGCGGCGCAGTCGGGGCAATTTTCCGAGATACGCCCATTGGTCGGCGATCGGCTCCAAGCTGGTATCCAAGAAAACGGTATTGCCCTTCTGGCGTGGCTCGCGGGCCAGGGGCAGCGCGATGAGATTGCCAAAACCCCCGACCGGCAGGGCGTCCTGATTAGGAAACAAGCGGTCATAGGCCGCCAGACCGAGGGCGGGCCGCGCCGCCGAAGCGCGGGCAATCAATAGAAGTCCTAGGCGTCGCGCCAGCGCTGCGGGCACGGACTCGGCAAAGAACATCCATGCATGGGCGCCATTGCCCGAACGCGAGCGCTCCACAGCCACGGTAATCCCGGAGCGGGTGGCGGCGTCGCGGTAGGCGACTACGTCGCCGCGCCAGCCCTCGCCATCGAAATCGGCGGCGAGAAACCGGCAGGTGTTGTTCTACACCGATCGCATAAACCCCGAGCGTGTGCTGGCCGCGTAGGTGAGCCTCGACCGCCCGCTCATCGAGTGGCGGGAATTTCTGGTGTAGGCATTCGCTGCATTTAACCCGAGGTTTTTGGCAGACGCCGGTGCGCCATTCGTTGTCACAGACGGGCGAGTAGCCCTTGCGCCCGGTTTTGGGGTTTTCCCAGAGCTTTGGAAAAACCGATCGGCGCGTGGCAAAGAGGTTCAGGAATAGCGCCACCTTGTCCTCCGGCGTCACCGGCGGAGCAGCGGCGCTCATGGCCGGCTCGACGCTATATAACGCGGATGAAAAGCCCAATTGCTGGTCGGCTTCGCGCGCCGTAATCTCGGCTTCCAGCTGCAATGCCTCGGCACGGATCCGTCCGAGTCTCTCACGGATTAATTCCAGGTTTTCGGGAGGAGGCGGATTCAGGCTCATCGGCGTTACCTAACTTGACCGAGGGGCTCGCGGCAATGGATTCAATGCGCGTGAAGGCGGTGATGGGGAAATCGGCGTACGTGGTGTTCTCGAGTGCATGAGGTCCGGTGGATCCGTCTCGTTGCCCAAACCAACTAGGAAGCCTTGACGACTTACGGTGCTTCCTAGTTTTCTTCCTAGCTATGAATCTGCCAGATTTACTCCGCCAAAATGAAGCGAAGACCCTGGAGTTTAAGCGAGATTTGTCCTCTCCGGAAAAGGTTCTGCGAACCCTGGTCGCGTTCGCCAATACCTCCGGTGGCCGGGTCGTTATTGGGGTGGAGGATGGTAGCAAGCACGTCTGCGGTCTGGTCGATCCCCTCGCCGAAGAAGAGCGTCTGGCGAACCTCATCGCCGACCTCATCGCGCCCCGTCTGGTGCCAGCCATTGACATCGTCACATGGCGAGATGCTCAAGTCCTCGTGGTGGAAGTTTTCCCCAGCTCCAGCCGTCCTCATCACCTGCGCAAACTGGGTCCAGATGAGGGGACGTTTGTGCGTCTCGGATCCACCAACCGCCGGGCCGATGTCGCATTGCGCCAAGAACTCACACGCATGGCCTCCAATGAGACATTTGACGAGTCCCCGTTACCGGGACTCGACTCGGAAGCATTGGACTTCCGAGTAGCTTCCGAGCTGTTCCCTTTGCGTGCGCCACTAAAACCAGCCGACCTCCAAACCCTGCGGCTGCTCGCTCCGCATGGCCGCCGCCTTGTGCCCACCGTTGGCGGACTCCTTCTGGTCGGTCGAGCTTCCTCGTCCCGATTCCCCGACGCGTGGATTCAGTGTGGTCGTTTCCGAGGTGAAGATAAAACCCACCTTGATGATACCGTCGAATGTCGCGGCCCGCTTACTCACGCTCTCGAAGCCGCCTACCAGTTTATCGAACGTCATGCGCAAAATCGCATCCTGATCCCTGGCCTGAAAAACCAAAAGGTCCCCGTTATTCCGCTGCGGGCGGCGCGTGAGCTTTTGGTTAACGCCATCGTCCATGCCGATTATTCGCAAACCGGCGCACCTATCCGGGTTGCCCTGTTTTCTGACCGTCTCGAAATCGAAAACCCCGGCGTGCTGCTTGCCGGCCTCACCCTTGACGACATTCGCCAAGGAGTCTCCCGCCTTCGTAATCGTGTCATTGGTCGGGTGTTTAAGGAACTCGGCTACATCGAGCAGTGGGGCAGTGGCATTCAGCGTGCGACCGCCGCCTGCACAGCGGCAGGACTGCCGCCACCGACCCTCGAAGAGCACGGCTTCCGCTTTCGTGGTACCCTCAGCCTTGTCCCTGATCGTGCCGCACTGCTTGATACGATCGATTGCCGGATTCGAGACCTTCTGGCGTCCGCCGGCCCTGATATGGGCCTCTCCACCGCTCAGCTCTCCATTGGAGTGGGACGTTCCTCACGCACCCTGCGTAGCCGTCTCGCCCGCCTCGTTGACCAAGGATTGGTCTCGGCTGTAGGCAAAAACGCCCGCGACCCTCAGCGCAGATATCACTGGAACGCGTCTCGCTAAAGCGCCTCCCTTTTTTTGGTGAACCGATTGCTTAAGGCGAAACTGGTTGGGTGGGGGGAGAATTCGACCCGTGACGCGAATGAGGTGAAACGGCCCCCCGCCGCATTGAGTTTAGGCGGCGAGTTGACTCACGGCGAACACGAGGCAGTTGTTTTTTGCAGGGCAATCCCGATGGTAAACCGGCGATTTGCATCAGCACAGTTCGGATTTCCAAACGCCTCGGGCAGCCAATGAGGATAACTTTTAATTCCCCCCCCCTAAGGTTTTCATTTTATTGGGTTCTGGGTTGGGTTTTTTTGGCAACCAAAGTGACAACACGCTCACCTACGTCCACCTAGGGTTACGGACGTTTCAGGAGGGTTAGGTCGGTTCATTAGGGCTGAGGTCTCTGCTGCATTTCCCTGTTTCACTCAGAAGTTCATGGGCGGCGCGGGATTTTTTTGCTGGCAGTGTGTCGCGCCTCCCCCGCGTTAACTTCTACTGGTAACACCCCATTGAAATCCACACACTGTCCGACATGCCAATGCCGGACAAACACAACGACACCCCGAGGTCACGAGCGCGGGTTGCCCGGCAGGAGAGGTGACCATGAGACCGACATTCCTCCGCCTCTTCGCCTTGGCGCTGGCGCTGGCCAGCTCGCTCTCAGCGGCGCTTAAAATCGGCACGCTCAACTGCTTCTTTTTGGTTGATCCGGCTCGTCCTGCCGAAGGCCACCTGAGCGATAAGGGGCCGCAGCCTGAGATCTATGCGGCGAAGATTGGAAATCTCGCAGGCCTCATCACCGGGCTCGACGTGGTGGGCCTACAAGAGGTCGGCAGCGAGCGGGAAGCCGAGGCGCTCGCCAGCAAGGCCGGGTACCGCGCCCGCTTTGTCCAAGGCAAAGACACCTTCACCGGCCAGGATGTCGCCACGCTGGTTTCTCCACGACCAGGTCTGGTTGTTAGGAGTTCAAGCCGTGTTCGCGAACTGGAGTCTTTATCGAAGCACCTACTTGTCACTGTAGTGGAATCGGGCACCCGCTACGCCATTCTCAATGTCCACCTTATCCGGCCCATCGGCAGGAATGCGGAAAAACACACCAAACAACTCGCCTCTATCGCAGCCTGGGTGGCGGAAGTGAAAGCCCGCGAACCGGCCACGGTGATTGTCGTTCTCGGGGATTTTAATAACCCGTCGCCCAATCTTCTACCGCTCGCTGATTCCGCAGTGGCCACCGGCTTCATGCCCACCCATTTGGACAAAAAGCCCTTCGACCGCATTTTCACCACCGGCGTCATTGAGCAGGCCATGGTAGTTCGCCCGCCCTATCCCAAGCGACCCAACGAGACGCTCAAGGCGGAGTGGTCCGATCACTACCTGCTGAAGGCCATGGTGGAATTCTGAGGCCACGCTGGACAAGGTGAACCGCTCCAGTGGTCGAGTAGGGCTGCGCCATTGGGCCCATCCGGAGCGGCTTCCCCAAAGAGAGGACTGTGACAGGACCGCATCGATCGGTGCAGTATGAAGCGGCGGACTGCGTTGCCCATGCCCCATTCGCGCTGTGAAACCACTTCAGCCCCATGGTCGCCGAAATCCAGTTTCCTTTCAGTTTACCTCAGCCGGCTACCGCCGCAAGCGAGGCGCTAAGGCGTAGCTTGCCTTACCGGCGAACGGGGTGCTAGCTCTTTACCAGTCGGAGTGACGCGCCACTCCGGTTCCCCCCTCACCCCCGCTCTGCCGTATCGTTTACCCTCGTCAGCATGTAAGATTCCCGGTGAAAATTAAGCCGTGGAAATCGTGCCGCATTAACCCGTCATGAAAAAAACACTCACCTTCGCCGCGCTTGGTCTGCTGCAAGCGCTGACCCAGCAGGCTGCAACCCTTCCTCCTGCGCCTCTGGCTCCTGCCAGCACCGGTTCCTCCTTCGCGGCAGCGCTTGCGATTCCGCCGCGCATTAAAACGGGGATCCCGTTTGCCAATCATGGTCCTGGGAAAACATCATTCCTCAGCGTTTATCGCCCAGCTCAGGGCACAGGCCCGTGGCCGGTTATTATTTTCTTTCCGGGCGGTGGCTGGAAAACCCAAAGCGAGACCACGATTTCGCCAATGTGGGTCGATTTTACCAGCAGCGGCTACGCGGTGGTGAGTGCTGATTACATCAGCAGCGACGTAGCTAAATGGCCGGCACAAATCCAAGACGCCAAAGCCGCCGTGCGTTGGGTGCGTGCGAATGCGGTGACCTACGGTTTCGATCCTGCGCGCATTGCGGTGGCGGGTGAAAGCAGTGGTGGCCACATGGCGACATATGTCGGTGTCACGGGTGGTGTGGGCAGAGCAAGGGTGGGCGCTACGGTGGTGGATTTAGTCGGCACGGTGGGTGGCAACTTGGAGCAGAGTGATAGCGTGCAGGCGGTCGCACCTTTTTTTGGCCCCAGTGATTTGTTGATGATGGACCATTACTCCACGCCGCTGCTGCCCGACCACAATGCCGTCAACTCTCCGGAGAGCAGTCTGATTGGCGCGGAGATCCAGCTCATGCCCGAACTGGCCGCAACGGCGAATCCCCTCATTCATCTGCGCGCAGGCTTGCCGCCCTTTTGGATAACGCAGGGCGCGGCGGACGGCGTGGTGCCGTTTAACCAAAGCGAGTTACTCAACGCGGCGCTCGTTCGCGCTGGTCAAGCCACCACCTTTTGGCCCGTGCTCGATGGTGGCCACGGGCCCGGTGTGAGTAGTTCGCCGGAAGTTTTTTTCCTCCTGAAACGATTTTTCGACCGCACGCTCATGAGCGGGACACTCCCCGAATTGCCCTTGCCGCGATTCACGGCAACTGCGCTCGCGGGAGTCGCGCCCCTGACGGTGAGCTTTGATGCCAGCACCTCGACCGCGCCCGCCGGAGCTATCACCAAATACACATGGTCGAGTGGCGATAATAGTGGCGGCGAGGGCCAGACGTTGAATCACACGTATGTCCAAGCGGGCGTGTATCCAGTCACGCTGTCTGTGAGCGATACGCAGGGTGGTAGCGCAAGCGTAACCACACAGATTGTTGTAAGTCCGCCTGGGACTGCCGGCTCAACACCGCCGAGCGTCACGCTGACGGGTCCGCTCAATGCTATGTGGTATGCGCGCACCGGCGATTTACTCCTGCAAGCCACGGCCAATGCCGGTGAAGGGGCAAGTATCGCGAGTGTGGAGTTCTTTGTGAATGATCAGCTCGTGGCGTGGGATAATACCGTGCCCTTTCTCGCGACTTTGGGCCGTATGCCGCCTGGCTCATACACCGCCTATGCGCGCGCCAGCGACAGCAGTGGGCGCGCAACACTTTCTGCCCCTGTGGGCTTTCGTGTGTTTGCTGAAACGGAGACTGCGGAAGCTCCCACCTTCGTGAATGAGCAGTTTGGACTGAGTTATTACCGAGTGGCCGATAACACGGTGAGCTACGTGTTCGAGCGCAGTGACGATCTGGCCAGTTGGACTGAGTTTACCCCGACCGAGTCCTTGCTGACGGACGGCGTGCAGGTTCAGCACCGCCAGGCGCTCGACCCGATCAGCATGACGGGAGTGCCGCGCCGGTTTATCAGGATAAAAATCACGCCTACGCCGTGAGATGCGCATGAAGGTTCGTAGCGGCGAAATCCAATCGCCTGTAAGTAATCTTGCAAACCAGCCCAACGTGCTGGCAGCGAGTTTCGATGTTTTGACGAGCTAGGTGGTTGCGACGCTGGTATTGAAGTGGAGGCCTAGGTGACAAGTTAACCAGGGGCGTAGGTCACACTTTGGCGTATATGCCTTGTAGAACCACGACCCCAATGGAAGAGGGAATAAGATTCGTCGGCCTCGCCCAGGCGGAGCGCTTTACGCTCACGGACCTGTGCGAGCCGTTTGGCATCAGACGCAAGACCGCCTACAATCACTTGGAGCGCTACGCGCTCGAAGGCTTTAACGCACTATCAGCGTGATCCTCGCGGCTGTTGCACAGTCTGGCCCGCACCGATGATGCGATTTACGAATTGATCTTGGCTAAGCGTCGGCTGCACCGCACTTGGAGACCAAAGAAGCTGCGGGTAGTGCTGGAAACCAAGCAGGGAGGAACACTTCGTGGCTAAATAAAAAAGCCGCGCTAGGTTTTAGCGCGGCTTTTCCGAAGCGGTGGACGGGTCGCGTCAATCGGCTCCGCTTACGGGGCCTTGATGGCGGAGCGTTTGTCCTTGAGCGGCCATTTCTGGCCTCCGAGTTCGATCATCACCGCTTGAGGGTTTTCGGTTTGAATGGTGATCGCGTTATTGCGCAACAGGGCGCGCGTTTCGCCGGCCTTAAGCGGGCCCTTGAACAAGACTGTTCCTTTGTCGTCAGTGGCGGTCACTAGATCCACGGCAGTCACAGCGACCAGTCCGATGGTACGGTCGCCTTCCTGCGGTTTGACCCACGTCACGGCGGGGGAGCTAGCGGTGCTCAGGGCGTTGACTCCCCAGACCACGACGAGGGCCAGCACCACCAGGCCGCTGACTAGCGCGGCGGCCTTGATCAGCAGGTTGGTATCAATGTTAATGCCGCCGCCGTGGGGGCGGAAGGTGGCGGGGTTTTTGTCACCATGGCCGGTGTCGGCACCGGCATGCTGGGCGGCTGCGGTGGGCGAGGGCGGCTCTACGACGTTGCCCGCCTTGGCGGTGGCCACGCTGATGTCCATACGACCGTAAACCTCGCGGTTGAGCCCGCGGCTGTTTTTGGCCACGTCGCCTACCCCAAGCGCCTGGTAATCGTTAACGATCTTCTCGCCGGGGAGTTTGAGGTAGTTGGCGTAGGTACGCAGGAATCCGCGCACGTAAATCTCGGGCAGTTTAATATCAAACTGGTTGCTCTCGTACTTGTGTAGGTAATCGCCGCGGATCTTGGTCGCTTCGGCGGCCTCACGAATGGAGATGCCTTTGCGTTTACGGGCTTCTTCGAGGCGTTCGCCGATGGTCTGCATAGGGTGGGCTTAAGGAAAAGGGTGGGTGAGGGGAAGGCGGATTTTAAAGTGAATCGAGGTCCACGATGATTTCCCGGGGACTGGAGCCGTTTTCGGGGCCCACAATCCCCTTTTGCTCCATCAGATCCATGATGCGCGCGGCGCGGTTGTAGCCGATGCGCAGGCGGCGCTGGATCATCGAGGTGGAGGCGCGTTTGGTGGACTTGATGACTTCCAGCGCCTGGTCGTAGAGTTCTTGGTCGTCGCCCAGATCGTCGTCGTTCTCGTCGCCGTCCTCGTCGTCGGCCGAGGCGTCGCGGTCGATTTGCTGCTGGACGGACTGGGCGTACTGAGGCGGGCCGTTTTTTTTCAAAAACTCGACGACTTCCTGGACCTCTTCGTCCGAAACAAAGGCGCCTTGGGCTCGAACTAGACGCGAGCTGCCGGGGGGCGAGAATAACATGTCGCCTCGCCCGATCAGGGTGTCGGCGCCCTTGCCGTCGAGGATGGTGCGGGAGTCGACCTGTGAGGCCACCTGGAAGGCGATGCGCGAGGGTAAGTTGGCTTTGATCACGCCGGTGATGACGTTCACCGAGGGGCGCTGGGTGGCGATGATCAGGTGGATGCCGGCGGCACGGGCGAGCTGGGCAAGGCGCGCGATGGAGGTCTCGATCTCAGCGGGTGCAACCATCATCAGGTCGGCAAGCTCGTCGATGATTGCAACGATGTAGGGCAGGCGATCAGGAATAACCAAGCCGTCGTCGGCGGCGAGCGGGTCGAGGCCTTCGAGCGAGGGTTGGAGATCGTCGGGATTGAGGCCGGTGGGGGTGTTTTTTTTGCGACTGTTGAATCCGGCGATGTTGCGCACCCCTACCTTGGCGAATTGCTGGTAGCGTTGCTCCATTTCGCCGAGCAGCCACTTGAGGGCGGCGGGGACTTTTTTGGCCTCGGTGACCACCGGGATGAGCATGTGCGGAAGCGTGTTGAACACTTTGAGTTCAACCACCTTCGGATCCACCATGATCAGGCGCAGGTCCTTCGGGCTCTTGCGGTAGACGATCGAGGCGATGATCGAGTTAATACACACCGATTTGCCGGAGCCGGTGGCGCCGGCGATGAGTAGGTGCGGCATCTTGGCCAGGTCGGAAATGAGGGGTTTTCCGGATACGTCTTTGCCGAGGGCGATGGGGATCTCTGCTTTGGCGGCAGACCAGTCCTCGGATTCGAGGATTTCGCGCATGCCGACGGGGGTGGGGATTCGGTTGGGGATTTCGACGCCGACGGCGGCTTTTCCCGGAATAGGTGCGAGGATGCGTACCGATTGGGCGCGCATGCCGAGGGCGATGTTCTTGTCGAGGCTGGCGATTTTTTCTACGCGCACGCCGGGGGCGGGGACGAGCTCGTAGCAGGTGATTACTGGGCCGACGTGGATCTCACCGGGGGAAACAGTGACGTTGAACTCGCCAAGGATGCGCACGAGGTCGGCCATGTTGCGGGCGTATTCGTCGTCGGAGCCCTCGGATGAGGCGGAGGCCTGTTCCTTGAGCAAGGTGAGCGGGGGAAACTGGTAGTTTTCCTCAGCCAAGGGGACGGCGGGCGACTTGGCCTTCTTGGTTTCCTCGGCTTTGACAATCGCGATGGGGCCGAGGCCGACGGGGATTTTTTCCAAGGTGGGCTCGGGCTTGGACGGGCCGCGATTGATTTTGGGCAGGCTCGCGGCAGCGTCGGTCGCGAGTTCTGCGGGATCTGCCGGAACGGACTCGATTGGGCGGATGGCGAACGGCGGGGCGGTGTTGCCGGTGCGGGTGAGGGCGAGTTTTTTTTCGGTGGTGGCGGGGGCGGGGGCGGCGACCGCAGGTGCGGCGAGGGCTGTCTTGGCTTCGACTTTACGTTTCGCCTCGGCGGCTTTGATCTGGGCGTACATCTCGGCGGTCTCCCTCTTTTCGGCTGCGCGAGCGTCGCGCCAAGATTGGAAGGCGTGAAGGAGCTTGTCGAATTCCTGGCCGATGTCGGTGACGATGACAAAAACGATGGCGAGCAGATAAATGGCACCCAGTAGAACCACCGTGCCGAAGACGCCTACAGTGTCCTTGAACAACTCTTGGTAAACCCAATTGCCCAAAAGGCCGCCAAGCCCCTCGGTGAAATACTGGTTTTTTTGATAGCTCTCGATCATGGCGAGCAAGGAGGAGCCCGTCACGATGCCGATCAACATGGCTAGGGCCCTAGGTCCGGAGAACTGTTTGGCGCTACGCACGGCCAAATAGGCCAGCCAAACTAAACAAAATGGGACCAGCCAAATGCTCGGGCCCATAATACGCAGAGCCCACCAGGTGAACTCCGCGCCTGCACTGCCCACCAAGTTGGGCGCAGCCAGACGGTAATTAGTGGCGGTTTGGCGGCTTTGTTCAGGGGCAAAGTCCAGGAAAGCCACTAGCATCAAAAGCCCAAAGAGGAAGCAGGCGCTGGCCGCGACCCAGCGGGGCCGGTTGCGCGGCGGTTCAAACGACGGAGTGGCTTTTGAGGTTGAACTGACTGGCTTGGACATGTGTTTTTCGACCGAGGGTAAAGGGATCTCTTCCATGCCAGCGTTCCGCTCGCTCAAATGCAATATCCCCCTGCTCATTTTTCACGTTTAACTCATATAACTATGTCCGGTTTTCTTCGTTTGCAGCCGTTGTATCAGGATCGGGTCTGGGGTGGTCGTGCGCTCGCCAGCGCGCTCAATCGCAATCTGCCGCCCGAGCGCCCTATTGGCGAAAGCTGGGAAATCGTCGACCGGACCGAGGCGCAGTCGGTGATCAGTGGCGGTGAATTCGACGGTTTGTCCCTGCGCACGGTTATCGCCACGCAGGCCGCCGCGATAATGGGGCCGAACTGGCCCGCAGAGCGCCCCTTCCCGATTTTGGTAAAGTGGCTCGATTGCAAGGAGCGCCTGAGCTTGCAGGTTCACCCGCCTGCCGCAGTCGCCCCTGAGCTCAAGGGCGAGCCCAAGACCGAGAATTGGTTTATCGCCGCCTGCGCCCCCGCTTCGCATCTGATCGTTGGCTTGAAAAAAGGCGTGACCCGCCCGCAGTTTGAAAAATCCCTCGCCGATCTCACCTTGGACTCCTGCGTCCACCGTTTCCCAGTCGCGGTGGGCGATTCGATCCTCGTGCACAGCGGCCAGATCCACGCCATCGACGGAGGCAACCTCATCCTCGAAATCCAGCAAAACTCCGACACAACCTACCGCGTGTATGACTGGGGCCGGGTTGGTTTGGATGGCAAACCGCGCGCGATGCACGTCGAGCAGTCGCTCAAGTCGATCAAGTGGGATGACTTTGAGCCGGTTCCGGTACGCGGTGAGCGCACGGCGGCGACGATTGCCTCAGCGAGGGAGTTCAGCATCCAGCGCCTGCCGCTGGCTGCGGGGGAGCCGGTGGTTTTCGCCGCCGGCGAACAGCCGCGCATCCTCAGCGTGGTCGAGGGGCGACTGGTGGCGCCGACGGGTGAAGTGCTGGTGCGCGGCGATAACGTCATCCTCCCTTACTCTGTAAAAAATGAGTTTATCGCTGAAAATGACGCGCTCGTGCTGGTAACGGGAAACTTTTGCTGACACAAAGGTGTCAGTAAAAGTTATGCACCTTAAACATTCACGTTCTAACCAGGGCGGGGGGGCGTTAACGCAGATCATCGTTTTTCTGTTATGCGCGGGTGCCATGTTGACGCTCGGCTGGATGGTTCTCTTGCCGGGTTTGTTCATAAGTGTGATTCAGGAACGCACGGGTTTTCCGGCCAAAATCGACTACTTCTACGCCAATCCGTTTACCTCTGAGGTCCGCATGCGCGGATTGGCCATCATGAACCCAGCCGGTTTTGCATCCCCCGATTGCCTTGAGGTTCACCAGTTTACCGCCAAGGCCGATCTCTTTTCGCTGCTGGGCGGCGCTCCGGTGCTCGACATGAGCACGATCGACGTGACCCGAATCACCGTGGTGACCAACGCCGAGGGCGTCACTAATCTGGATCTTATGAGTCGTAAGTTCGTGTCGGACTCAGTCCGGAAGCCGAGCGCCGGAAGTAAGTCACTCGCGGCCTCCCGCACGTCCCCCCCGACCCCGTTCCAGTTTCTGGTTCGTAAACTCGATATTCACCTCAACGAGGTGGTTCTCAAGGATGAGCGCCAAGGCAAGTCCGCCCAGTTGGTGCATTCACTCGCTTTCAAGCGTAAATACAACGACGTTACACGGGAGACTCGGTTCAATGAGGGCCTTCCTGAGGGCGTTGTCGCCGCCAGCAAAGATGTCAGCGAGCGGGTTTCGGGTGCACTCAAACGGATTTTGGCCAGCACCACCGAACAGATTCCGCACCAGACCTACGCCTGGCGCGAGAAGGCCAAAAAAGAAGCACAGGTGCCTGCCAAATAGCGCGAACCAGCCAACACGGCGGCGGGTCAATTCTCGCGGAGTGGCGAATCCCCCCCTGATCGAGGGACTCCGTTTCGTCGGTGCCGAATCCCTGCTCATCGCAGGCCGGAGCAATCGAGTTGGGACTTTTTTCGCCCCTGCAAAATCAACGGAAAACCTCGATCTGTTTAGCCGCGAAAGAACGCCGCGAACGAATAGAAATACAGGTGTTTGTCCTGTGCGCTCATTTGCGGCCAAATCGCCTTGGTTTTATCCGGTAAGACCCAAGTTACAGCCTACGCGTCCCTGCTCACACAGAAAATGCCGCTCGGCTCGCTAGGAAACTTGAAGAACGCTCGAAGGATTGATTAGGTGTGCGTTTTATGAACGCGACCGACTCCGAAGCCAACTCCCCTTCTGCCACTCAACCTGCCGTGAATTCTGCTCCTTCACCGACTCCGGCCAGCCCCGCTCCCGAGGCGGCCCCTGCACCAGCCACTCCTGATCCGATCGAACTGCTCGCCACCGCTAAAAAAGAGGCGGCCGATAACTACGACCGCTACGTGCGCTCGGTGGCCGATCTCGAAAACCACCGTCGCCGCACCGTCCGCGAAAAGGAGGAGCTACGCCAGTTCGCCGCTTCCCGCGTGCTCGAAGATCTCCTGCCCGTCATTGACAACCTCGGACTCGGCCTGGCCGCCGCCAAGGCCCCCAACGCCGACCTCAAGACGCTCGTCGGCGGCATCAGCATGGTCGCCGAACAGTTGAAAAGCTCCCTCTCCAACCACGGGCTGAAGGAAGTTAACCCGCTCGGTCAGCCCTTTGACCCGAATCTCCACGAGGCCATCTCGCAGCAGCCCAGCGCTGAGGTTCCCGATAATTCCGTCATCACCGTGGTGCGCGTGGGCTTCACGCTCAACGGCCGCCTTCTGCGCCCCGCCTCTGTCATCGTTTCCACCGGCCCCGCAGTGATCGAAGCGACCACCGTCTGATTCCTCCCATGGCCCAACAAGATTACTACGAACTGCTCAGCGTCGAAAAAGGCGCGAATGACGAAGAGCTGAAGAAGGCGTACCGCAAAAAAGCGGTGCAGTTTCACCCCGATAAAAATCCCGGCAACAAAGAGGCCGAGGAGATGTTTAAAAAAGTCTCCGAGGCCTACGAGGTGCTCAAGGATTCCCAAAAACGCGCGGCCTATGATCGTTACGGCCACGCTGCCTTCCAGCAGGGTGGTGGCGCCGGTCCGCGCGGCCCTGGCGGCGGCGGTGGCGCAGGCGGCTTCCATGACCCGTTCGATATCTTCCGCGACGTCTTTGGCGGTGCCGGCGGCGGCGGTGGTGGTGGCGGCGGTGTATTCGACGAAATGTTTGGCGGAGGCGGTGGTGGCCGCGGTGGCGACCGCGACGGCTCCGACTTGCGCTACGACCTCGAAATCACGCTCGAAGAGGCCGCCAAGGGGCTCGAAAAAGAGATCTCCTTTCGCAAGGCCGTCAGCTGTGAACGGTGCAGCGGCAACGGAGCCGAGCCTGGGTCCAAAAAGGTTCTGTGCCCGACGTGCAAAGGCCACGGCCAGGTGCGTCGCAGCGGCGGTATTATTACCTTCACGCAGACCTGCCCGACGTGTAACGGCGCGGGCCAACGCGTCGAGAAACCCTGCTCGGCTTGCCGTGGCGAGGGGCGTACCGCCAAAGCCACTAAACTCACGGTCCGCGTGCCGGCCGGCGTCGAAACCGGCTCGCGTCTACGTTCCAGCGGCAATGGTGAAGCGGGCCTGGCCGGCGGCCAGTCGGGCGATCTCTACATCGTGATCAACGTGCGCGACCACGAACTGTTCGAGCGCCACGGCAACGACCTGTTCTGCGAGATTCCGATCAAGTTTACCCTCGCCGCCCTCGGTGGCAGCATCGAGGTTCCCACGCTTTCCGGCAAAGCCTCGCTCAAGATCCCCCTCGGCACCCAAAGCGGCACCACCTTCCGCCTAAAGGGAAAGGGAATGCCCAACTTGCGCGGTGGCGCCGCCGGCGACCAATTATTGCGCGTTCAGGTTGAGGTGCCTCAGTCGCTCTCGCCCGAGCAGCGCAAGATACTCGAAGACTTCGCCCGCGTCAGCGGTGATGCCGACGAGCCCACCTCGAAGTCCTTCTTCGAAAAAGCGAAAAAGTTCTTCTGAGCCGCCCCATGCGTCTTGTCATCCTCGGCTCCGGTCGCGGCTCCAACGCTGAAGCCATCCTTGCGGCCCAACGCGAGGGTCGGCTCGGCCGGGCCGAGGTCGTGCAGATCTTCGCCGACCAACCCGCCGCCGGCATCCTCGGCCTCGGGCCGCGCTTCGGCGTGCCGGCCGCGTTTCTCGATCCGGCTCCGTTTAAGACTAAGCTCGATGGCGAGGGCGAGCAGCGCTACATCGCCGCGATCCAAGCCAGCCAACCCGACCTGGTCGTGCTGGCCGGCTTTATGCGCGTGATCAAACCCGCCTTCCTCTCAGCCTTTGCGGGGAAAATCATCAACTTGCACCCGAGCTTGCTGCCCAGTTTCCCAGGGCTCGACGGGATCGGCCAAGCTTGGCGGCGCGGCGTCAAAGTCGCCGGCTGCACCGTCCATTACGTCACCGCCGAGATCGATGGCGGTCCGATCATCGACCAGGCGGTTGTGCGCATCGAGGCCTCGGATACCCCGGAGAGTTTCGCGCAAAAAATCCACGCCGCCGAACACGCTCTGTTGCCGGCGGTCATTGCCCGCCTGAGCCAGTCCGCAGCGTCCCACGCCTGAAACCCCACAAAACATGGAAACCAAAATCTTTGTCGACGGCCAAGAGGGCACCACCGGCCTGCAAATTCACGAGCGCCTCGCGCTGCGCCCCGAGCTCGAGATGATCGAGATCGATCCGGCGTATCGCAAGGATCCCACCGCCCGCGCCGCCTGCCTCAACGCGGCCGACGTCGCATTCCTGTGCTTGCCCGATTCCGCGTCCAAGGAATCGGCCTCGCTGGTGGTTAACCCGCGCACCTGCATCATCGACGCCTCGACTGCGCACCGCGTCGATCCGTCCTGGGTGTACGGCGTGCCCGAGCTGGGCGCGGAGTACCGCGAGGCGATTCGCACCAGCAAACGCATCGCCAATCCCGGCTGCCACGCCACCGCCTTCGCCCTGGCGATCCGCCCGCTCGTGCAACGCGGGCTCATTCCGGCGGGTTTTCCGCTCTCCTGTTTTTCCATCACCGGCTACAGCGGTGGCGGCAAAAAAATGATCGCCGACTATGAGGCGTCGCCGCTTCCGGCGGCGCTCAAGAGCCCGCGTCCCTACGCGCTGGGTTTGATGCACAAGCACCTGCCCGAAATGAAGGTGCACGCGGGGCTGGCTAACGCGCCGATTTTCACGCCCATCGTGGGCAGTTTTTATCAAGGCCTGACCATTACCGTGCCGTTGCCCTTGCGCCAGTTGCCCGTCGCGCCGAGCCCGCAGGCGCTCCATCACGCGCTGGTCGAAATTTATGCCGGCGAGCGCTTCATTCGCGTGCTTCCGTTTGGCGACGAAGGCGTGCTCGATAGCGGCTTTTTTGATGTCCAGGCCAACAACGGCACCAATCGCTGTGATCTGGCGGTGTTCGGCCACGCCGACCA
>CANIXX010000015.1 GCA_947471115.1 Opitutaceae bacterium
ACAGCCAACTAGGCGCGACTCGGCGTCGAGCAGTAGACGTCCGCGTGGGGAGGCGGGGTCCGCCAGCACACCGTGGGCGGGACGCAGGTGGCCGAGTGCGGGATCAAAGGCCCCGCCGGTCGCCTCGGCCAACTCCAGTGCCTGGCGCAGGCAGGCGAAGGTGTCGGGGTGGAGGCGCATCGCCGAACCCAGGTCGAGTCGCCCAAGCTGCCGCACTTCGCTGTCCTCCCGGTAGCGGCTGAGCAGCGCCTCCAGTTGGTCGATACGGGCGAACGCCTCTTGGGCGGCCTGGGCCGCGTAGGTGGCGTCGGCCGCTGCGATGCGCAACTCAAACCATGTCGCCATCGCTTCGTGACGGTAACGGTGCTGCGGCAAGACGGCGGGGTTCGACATGGTGGAGGTTAAAATTAACGCTACTCCGCAGAGGCAAATCGGACGCGTTGATCAAGTCGAGTGCTGGAAAAGCCGATCAGGTTTTCGGCCGGTTCTCGTAGAGTCCGGGACTCATCAAGCGGTCATCCTTGGCTGAGTAGAAAATCACGGCTGGCCAATACCGCGCGTTCACCAGCCACCTCAAGCGTGGTGTGCCCGGCGAAACCGATTTTCTTCAGTTCCTGCGCAATCTCGGCGATGCCGATCACCCCTTCGCCCAAGGCGATGGAGGCCATGCCACAGCCGAAAATCTTGCCGCGCTTCTCCACCATTTCGGCGGGCAGATCTTTCCAGTGCACGTGCTCGATTTTGGCGCCGAATCGGCGCACGTAGTCCACCGGATTGCCACCACCCAGCCACAGGTTGCCGGTGTCGAGGTTGAGCCCGAGCGCGGGGGAATCGCAGGCGTCGAGCACACGCTCGGTCAGCGCGAGGTTGTCCGATACCGGGCCATGCGGTTCGAGGAGAAGTTTTACGCCGAGGTCCTCGGCCAGACGTAGTGGCTCCCAGAGTTTTTCGCGGATGCTGAAGATCTGTTCGTCTATCGAAAGAGCGTGGCCAAATGCAGTGGAAGGCTCGCCCTCAGTGGTGATGACGTGCTTCACGCCGATGAGTGCGGCGGCGCGGATGGCCTTTATGATTTGCGCGGTGCCGAAGCGCCAGGGCGCGGTGGGGTCCAGTAGGTTGGCGTGGGCGCACCAGGAGGTGATTTCGAGGCCATGCGAGGCGAAGAGCCGGCGCAGGTCGTGCGGATTTGCGTCGAGGCTGGCGACTGCGGAAAAGCCAAACTCGACGCCGAGCGAGGCTCCATCGCAGTTGTCGGTAACATCGGCGTGTTTAAAGCCCCACGCCGCGATCTGGGCGAGTTGGGCATCGAGGGGGCGGAACGGGTGAACGAGGGCAAAACAACCAATAGTCATGTGGGGCGACGGCTTGAGGGTTTACTGAACCAAGCGACTTTAGCACACGGGCGTGGTCGATGACTTGCAGGAATGCCCGCCGATGGATTTTCCACAAAGAGGGACCTCTCGGGCCTCCGCTACCTCCGACCGCTCCGGTTAATTTCCCTGAACGCCCCGCTTGCGATAATCACGTGGCGAGCAGCCAACTTGGCCGGTGAAGACGTTGGCGAAATATTGGCTGGAGGAGAACCCGCAATCGAAGGCGATTTCGGTGATGGCGCGCTCCGGGTTTTCAACCAGCAGTCGACAGGCCTTTTGGACGCGGGCCTGACTCAGGTAGCGGATCGGCGGCAGGTTTGTCACCAAGCGGAAGGCACTGATGAACCGCGTCACCCCGAGGTGGCAGCTCGCGGCCATGGTTTCGAGCGTCCACGGTTCTTCCAGCGAGGTCTCCAGCTCGGTGATAAATTGGCGCACCGTGCGTTCGACGCTCGTTAATGACTCGTTCAACGGCACCTGGCGGGTGCGGAAATGCTCCAGCGCCGCCAGCAACAAGGCGTTGATGCCCACCGCCACGCGCGAGGTGTGGAGAGCCGGGTCGGGTAATTCAACTACGCGTGCAAGCTCCAGAAAACAGCGCCGAATGTCCTGCGAGCCTGGCCAGATAAAGCGTTCATTTTGGCGCAGGTAACCGGTGAGTTCGGTGAGGTCGGCTGGACTGAGAATAATCCAGGCGGGCCAAATCCATTTTTGATGAGGGCGCCGCACCCCGACGTCCAGAATGAGCCAGATCAGTCGGCTGGCTCCGACTTGTGGCGCCCCGAGCCGGTGGGGTTGCCACGGGCGGGTGAAGAAAAACTCGTTGGGATGGAGCGTTTCCGCCCGGTCTTCGATGCCAGTCGCTATTTCTCCGCTGGCGAGAAACGTAAACTCGAGACCCTCGTTACGGTGCATCGGCAGTCCCCAGGTTTGCGGCTTAGCGGCATCCCAGCTGCCGAGACTGCAAAGACCGGGCAGTTCCGCGTCAGGCATGCGCTGTCCCGGGTAGCCCGCGCGGGCCAGCGCATTTAACCGGACCTCGCCCTTTTCGGCGGCCGCCATCAAGGGCTGGCAACTGTCCGAAAAATAGGTGCCCTCGGGTGTGCGATAGGCGACGGATGAAGGGGGAGCGGCCACGGTGGAAGCTGGGAAGTTTAAGGGGGAACCCAACCTCGGCTATTGGGCCCTAATCTTAGATTAATGCGATGTGTAAAATCCGTCGTTTTTTAAAATCTTAAGCATTTAATCCTGTGTTCTCGGTATAGTCGGTTCATCCCCATGAATACCCCTCCCATGAAATCCAGTGGATCCGCAGCCTTTTTCAATTTCCGGCTGCTGCTCGGTGCGTGGTGTTGCCTGATCGCCCTGGGCTTCGGTGCCAATGTCGCGGTGGCGGCAGAGCGTCCCCTGCGCGTTCTGATTCTGTCCGGCCAGAATAATCACAACTGGGCAATGACTACACCGGAGCTCAAGCGGATACTCGTCGATAGCGGTCGCTTCACTGTGGAGGTGATGGAAACACCCGAGCGTTGCACCGCCGAAACGTTTTCTCACTACGACGTTCTGCTCAGTAACTGGAACACCTTTGGCAAGAACGTCACGGTGCACGAATGGCCGCAGGAAATGCGCGAGGCCTTTTTGGGTTTTGTCCACAAGGGTGGCGGTTTGGTGGTCGTGCATGCCGGCGGAGCCTCGTTTCAGGACTGGGCCGATTACCAGAAACTGATCGGTGGCACCTGGGGGCCAAAAACGGGTCATGGCATACCCCACGCCTTCGTGGTGAAACCCTCACCGGTCGCGAACCCGATCACCCTGGGGTTAACTGAATTTGAAACCACCGATGAGCTTTGGCACCGCGTGCCGATTCAGCCCGATACGACGATTCTGGCGACGGCATTTTCATCCCTAGACAAAAAAGGCACCGGCAAGGAGGAACCCGTGGTTTGGGTGACCCAGTTCGGGCAGGGCCGTTGTTTTAACACCGCTCTTGGGCACGACGTGCGCGCAATGCAGTCCGCCGGATTCAAAACCCTGCTGGTGCGCGGCACCGAATGGGCCGCCCGCGGAACCGTGACGGACCAAAAATAATTTTTCTACGACCACCTCCCTCCTTCCACCTTCCCCATGAAAAATACCCCTCACCTCACTCGGCGTAAGTTTGTTGGTAACATGCTTGGCGGCGTCCTCGCCGCCGGGCTCGCGCCTCAATTTATCTCCTCGCGCCTGTTGGCGAGCGCTACGGCCCCCAGCAACAAAATCCAACTCGGCCATATTGGTCTCGGCAGCATGGGCATGAGTGATCTGCGCACCTATCTTGCCCAAACCTCCGACATCGCCGCCTCCGTCGCCCTCTGCGACCCGTTCAAAAGCTGCCGCGAAACGGGGGCCGGTTTTGTCAGCACGGGCCAACCAGGGAATCAACCGAAGCTCTATGCTGATTTCCGTGAACTTCTCGCCGACAAATCCATCGATGCAGTGGTCGTGGCCACGCCCGACCATTGGCATGTGCCGATCGGGTTGGCGGCGATGCGCGCGGGCAAACATGTCAATATCCAGAAGCCGCTTGGCATGAGTCTGAATCAAAACAAGGCGATGCTCGAAGCCTGCAAAAAGCACGATCGCGTTTTCCACTACGGTACTCAGCAGCGCAGCATTGAGCTGTGCAAACGTGGCGTGGAGCTGGTGCTCAATGGCTACATCGGTGATTTGCAGCACGTGGATGTTTGGGCACCGCAGGGCGGCAGTGGTGGTTCGCTCGTTGAAATTCCGGTTCCCGAGGGATTGGACTACGAGCTCTACATTGGGCCCGCGCCAATGAAGCCCTGCACCAAGGATCGGATCACCAAGCAGGCCTCGTACTTTTGCTCAGACTACTCGATTGGGTTTATCGCCGGTTGGGGCGCGCACCCGCTGGATATTGCGGTCTGGGGAATGGACGCCGATCTTGTCGGCCCGTATTCCATCACGGCCACCGGTAACGCTCCGACCCCGGACGCGCTCTTCAACAACATCGCCACGTGGCAGGCGGAGCTGAAATTCGCCAACGGGGTGACCATGGATTTCACCAGTAATGGTTTATACAAAAAAGCGGCCCAATATTGGCCCGACGACACAGCTCCCAATAACGGCACCACCTTTATCGGCTCAAAGGGTTGGGTCTCGATTAGTCGAAGCGGCCTTTCGACCAGTAACCCGGAATGGCGGTTGCTCCGGCAGTGTGAGGGCAACCGTCGTGTGCGTTACCACAACAAGTTTTTCCGCGCCTTTGTGGAGGCGGTGCGTGACCGCACCCCGTCGGTTGCACCGATTGAGGACGCCATCCGCTCCGATGCCATGAGTCATCTCTCGCTGCTTTCGATCCAGACGGGCCAGACGATCCACTGGGATCATAAGAAGTACGAGTTGGTCGGTGCCTCGCCGGAGTTGAAGGCCCGTATGGACGTTCCCGTTCGCGGGGACTGGATGAAGGGTTGAATCTCCACCCCGTCCCTTTGCCCAAGGGGCAGCTCAGAGCTGCGGGAATTTTACCCAGACTGCGCCGGCGCGGGAGCTGGCCACGGCGGTTTCGATAAATGCCATGCCTTCGACGCCGTCCTCGATGGTCGGGAAATCCAAGTCAGCCGGCAGCGGCTGGCCTTCCAGGGTGGCGCGCACGGCCCGGAACACCTCGCGGTAAATGTTACCGAACGCTTCTAGGTAACCCTCGGGGTGGCCGGCGGGAATGCGCGTGACCGCCGCCGCAGCCGGGCCGACGTAGCCGTTGCCGCGCCGCCAGATTTGCGTGGGCTGATCGGGAAATTTGAGGAGCAACTCGTTCGGGTGCTCCTGGCTCCACTCGATGCCGCCCTTCTCGCCATAAACGCGGATGTTGAGCGCGTTTTCCTCGCCGACGGAAATCTGCGAACTGTGGAGCACGCCCTTTGCGCCGCCTTCGTAGCGCACCAGGATGTTGCCGTCGTCGTCGAGGGCGCGTCCTTCGACGAAGGTGGTCAGGTCGGCGCAGAGTTCGCTGATGCGCAGGCCGGTGATGTAGCGAGCGAGATTTTCGGCGTGGGTGCCGATGTCGCCGATACATCCTGCCGCACCCGAGCGGGCCGGATCGGTGCGCCAGCCGGCTTGTTTTTGGCCGGTGGCTTCGAGAAGCGTGGAGAGCCAGCCTTGCGGGTATTCGACGACGACTTTGCGCAGCTTACCGAGTCGACCCTCGCGCACAAAGGCGCGGGCCTGTTTCACCATGGCGTTACCCGTGTAATTATGGGTGAGGGCGAAGATCTTGCCGCTGCGGTACACGAGGTCGCGCAACGTGCGCGCTTGGGCCAGGTCGAGGGTGACTGGCTTATCGCAGACCACGTGGAAACCAGCTTCGAGAAACGCTTGGGCGGGACCGAAGTGCTGGTGGTTCGGCGTGACGATCACGACGAAATCGAGCCGCTCGGCCACCGGGCGGGCAGCCTCGGCGCGGGCCATCTCGGTGTAGGTGCCGTAAACGCGAGTCGGGTCGAGAAATAGGTCCGCGCCGGAGGCGGCGGATTTTTCCGGATCGGCGGAGAAGGCTCCGGCGACGAGCTCAGCCTGGCCGTCCATTTGCGAAGCGATGCGGTGGACGGCGCCGATGAAGGCTCCGCGGCCGCCGCCGATCATGCCGTAACGAAGTTTGCGATTTAGAGACATGGGGAAGATTCGGAGTTTTTGCCCACGGAACACACGGAATACACGGAAGAAACTGAGTTTTGAATTCCGTGTGTTCTGTGGGCAACCCGGTTTGGGGTTTATTGGGTTTTCTTGTCGAAGGCGGCGTCGAAGGCCACGGCGCTGGGCGAGAAATCCAAGCGGCGGACGAAGGCGGCGGATTCGGTAGCACCATGCACCCGGTCCATACGGATGTCTTCCCACTCCACCGAGAGCGGTCCGCGGTAGCCGATGTCGTTGAGCGCAACGATCACGTCCTCAAAGCGGATGTCGCCACGACCTAGGGTGCGGAAATCCCACTGGCGGCGGGCATCGCCGAAGGAGGTGTGGCCGCCAAACACGCCGACGGTGCCGTCACCGTGGCCCCACCACACGTCTTTCATGTGGGCGTGGAAAATGCGGTCGGGGAAGCTGCGGATAAATTTAACGTAATCGACACCCTGATAACCGAGGTGCGACGGGTCGTAATTAAAACCAAAGCGGCGGTGGTTGTTTACGGCCGCGAGGGCGCGCTGGGCCGAGGCGATGTCGAAGGCGATTTCGGTGGGGTGAACTTCGAGGGCAAAGTTCACGTTGACCGCATCAAAGGCGTTGAGGATGGGCGTCCAGCGCTTGGCGAAGTCGGCGAAACCGGCGTCGTAGTAGGCCTGCGAGGTGGGTGGGAAGGCGTAGAGCGCGTGCCAGATCGAGGAACCGGTAAAACCGTTGACCACCGGGGCGTGTGGCGCGGTGTGCGCGAGCGAGGCAGGGCGGGCGTCAAAAAACGCGCGGGCGGCCTGGCCGGTGGCAATCATGGTGGCGGCCGCGCGGCGACGCACGCCCTCGGGGTCGCCATCGCCCCAAACCGTGGGCGAAAGGATGGCTTGGTGGCGGGCGTCGATCGGATCGCACACGGCTTGACCGACCAAGTGGCTGGAGAGCGCCACGCAGGTCAGACCGTGGTCGGCGAGTAACTCCCAGCGTTCACGGGCGTAGGTGGGCGAGGCGGTGGCGGCCTCGACGTCGAAGTGGTCGCCCCAGCAGGCGAGTTCAAGGCCGTCGTAGCCCATCTTTTTGGCAAGCGGCGCGAGTTCGGCGAGGGGAAGATCGGCCCATTGGCCGGTGAATAAGGTGACGGAGCGTTTCATTTTTTACTGAATGAAGGTGTTTTATTTAAGGTGTCGTAGCGGTTGGACGTAAGCCGGGGTCAGGGGTGATTCGCGGAAGAATCGAGCGTGACCGGACGGTAACCGCCCTTGGTGCGGAAAAACAGGAACAGGCCGATGTAGCCGACCAACATCAGAGCGGGAAAAATCGCCATGTGGCCGAGGGCATCGAATTGCCCGGCGAGTTGCGCGGAGGCCAATTTGGCCTGAGCGGCGGGCTCGACGAGCGCGGCCGCCTTGTCGGGCTGAATCGCCTGGTAACCACCGAGCAGGTAGGATTTTTCAACCAACACGCTTTGGGCGATCGCAGGGGCCTCGGCGAGGAGGTGTGAGCTGGCGGTTTTTTCCTGAATGGCGCCGATGTAGGGGAAACCGAGTACGCCGACGGCGATCATGCCCACGCCACCCATGGCGTTGAGGGTGAGCGCACCGCCCCGGGGTGATTGTTCGGCAGCGACGCCGAGCATGGTGGGCCAGAAGAAGGTTTTACCCACGGCGTAGAGTGTGGCCGCAGCGAAGATCGCGATGAGCGGAGCCTCGGCACAGTGCGACAGTAGCGTGAGGCCGACGATGGCCAGGACGGAACTCCCGATGAGCAAGCCGATGGGAGAGAAACGGTGGACCACCGGCCCGGCAGCGAAGCGCAGGGTCATCATGATCGCCGAGGTATAAACCAGAACCCAACCGGGGTTGTGCCCGGCGGCGGCGAGCGGGTGCTCCATCAAACTGCTGATCCAGCCGTCAGTGCCGATTTCGGCGGTGGCTAGGGGCATCATGAGGAGAATGAGAAATGCTAGCAGCGCGTTGCCCAGACGACGGGTGTAGGCGCCAAAACCGAGTACAACGGTGGCGGTCAGGCCGATGGTCACACCCGTGCTCCAGCCGAACACCTGGCCCAGTTGCGCAAAAATCAGACCGAAGGCGACCAGTGCGCCAAACATTCCGAACTCGCCGAGCATTTCGCGGTAGGAAACACCGGCCTGCTCACGTTCGCTTTGGGGGAACTTGGCACCGATGAGCAGCGCGAAGAAAATAACCGAGGGCAACGCGATCAGACCGAGCACCAGACGCCAGTCGCCGTGGCTGGCGGTGGAGCTCAGGCCGATGGTGATCAGGCCGCCAAGCACCAGACCGGCGGGCCAACCGGCGTGGAGTTTATTGAGCCACTTGGTTTTGTCCGTTTTGAAGATCGTAGCGACGAGCGGGTTGACGAACGCTTCCACCGTGCCGTTACCTAGTCCGAGGATGATGCTGCCCCAATAGAGCAGGCTGTAACCGCGGTTTTGGGCGGCTTGAAGTGCGACGCCCTCAAGCCCTTGGATCGAGAGATACGCGAACGAGGCCATGGCTAGATAGCCCGCGTAACAGGCAAAGGAGAAAATCATCGCGACGCGGTAGCCGACCCGGTCGATGATCAGGCTGAATAAGATGATCGAAATGGCGAAGGGCCAGATGCCCGCGCCCTGGAGTTCGCCGAGCTGGACTTTATCCAGGCCGAAATCGGTCTGGAAGCGGCCCAGCAGCATCATGCGGGTGATGAAGCCAAACGAAGTGGCGATGAGAGCGACGAAACAACCCCAGAAGACGAGCTGGCTGGGATTGGTTTTAAGTGAAACGGGCTGGGTCATGTTGTGGTGGGAAATGGAGAGGGGCTGAGTTCATTCAGCGAATATGGGCGAGAAAGAGGGTGAGGCCGGGGCGCACTTCGTAGGGCGTGAACGTCAGGCCCGGCTCAGCGAATTCGGCTAGGTAGGCTGGTTCGACTACGATCAGCCCGGCTTGCAGCTTGGCTGGCGGCTCCGGCCAATATCCCGCGGAGTAGCGGCGCAGCGTCCACGGCAACGGCCAGTAGTCACGAGCAACAACTTGGACCAGGAGTGGTCGCCCTGGAGTGGCGGCGGCGCGGGCCGCGAGGTCGGTTTCCAGGCGGGCGAGATCTGTACTGCCGGGCGAGTAGGCGAGCGGGTTGCCAGACGCCACCGCTTGGCGCAAGCAGCGTGCTGTGGTTTCGGTCGCCAGTAACCCGACGACTATAAGGCCAGCGGCCAACGCCAGCCCGACCTGCCGCCGTTCGTGCAGCCGTGCGACGAGTCCGGCTGCGCCTAGGCTTGCCAGCAGTGCCAGTGGCAATAGCGGAGCGAGGATCAGCCAAGGGGTTTTATAAGGGAGGATGGAAAAGAACGAGGTCAGTAGCACGAAACCTAGGGCAAGCGCCCGGGCTAGGGTTTCGCGGCGGTTGTCCAACAAGCCGAGTCCGCCGAAGCCGAGTAACGCCCACGTACTCCATGGCCAGCCGACGGGCGCTGGGGCGAGGAACCATTGCCCGTAGGTGAACCACGGATAGGCGTGCTCCGTGCCTTGGCTGCGGCCGACTTGTTGGCCAATGGCGCTGAACAGGTCGAAGGCTCGCTCCGGGTGACGACCGAAGTCGCTGTAAAAAAACAGCACGATGGCGAGGGCGACTGCACCACCCACGCTGAGAGCTTCACCGATCCGCCGCCAGGGCGGCCGTACGGTCACCAGAATCGCTAGGCCCAGCAGGCCCATGAGCGGGGCACCGGTTTCCTTGGTGGCCAGAAGCAGGCCGGCGCATAGTCCGCCAAGCAGGGCCGGGCGAACCCCGCCGTGTGTGGCGCAGCGCCACGTGGCGGCGAACCAACCGAGCAGCAGCAGAACGACGAAGGACTCGTGAATAAACGCCCCGCTGTAATAAACGAACGGCGCTGACAAACTGAGAAAGAACGCAGCACCCAAGGCGGGCGCTAAACCGAAAAGTGGGAGGAACCAGGCACAGGCACCGGCGGCCAGGGCTGCCCCGGCCACTGCCGGGAAAATCCGCAGCATCCAGATGTCCCACTCGGCCGGGTGAGTCGGGCCGGTGACCCGCAGGACGGCGGCGGTGAGGTGGTAGAGTGTGGGGCCGTGGTGATCGTGTGGCAGGTAACGGTAGCCCTCGCCGGCGAGCAGCCCGGCAAGTTGATGTGCGTTACCCGCCTCGTCGGGGTGAATTGGCCTCGACGCCAAATCGGGCAGGCGCACCAACAGGGCCATCCCGAACACCAGTAACGGCAGCAGCCAACGGGCGCTGGGACGGCGGAAAATCACGGGGTCGGTGTGCCCCAGACTTCAACCTCGGTGTAATGATTAGCCGAGTTCGCGGAGTTGCCGTTGCTATAAAGGCGCACGTAGCGGCCCTTGGCGCCCTTGGCGTCGAGCAGACGGCCCTTGTTGGTTTCGATGTAGGATTTGTCTTTGCCGGCACCGCGCCCGCTGAGGTTTTTGGTGTCATTGTTGTAGATCACCGTGATTCCGGAAATGAAGTCCGGGTCATCGGATATCTGCACCACCATGCCGAGGTAAACGCGCTGCTGGGAGTGGAAGTGCCAGACGTAAACCGCGTTGATTTCAGCGGTTTTACCAAGGTCGATCTGCACCCACTGGGTTCCCTTGGCCATTTCCACGTAGCTGCCCTCGGCCGCGTCTTTGTCGCCGTCGGTGATGAGGTCGTAATCGCCCAGCAGCGGAGCAGGATCACTACTGGTCACGGGACGTTTGAGCGCGAGGTTTTGGGCCGTTTTTGGAACAAGGAACGGTGCGTCGGCGGCAGGGGCGCTTTCGAGGTTGTCGACTTTGATCGCCACGGGGGTGCCGACGAGCATCGGCTTGGGCAGTTCGGTGACCAAAGGCACGAGGTCGGCGGCACTCACGGCACTGGTGAGGGCCAAGGCGGAGAGCAGGAGAGCGAGGGTGGGTTTCATAAGATGGAGTGGGTTAAACAACGGGTTCTTCGATGGTGATGAGTTGGCGTTTTTCGATGGCTTCGATGGCTTTGAAAATCGGATACTCGCTGCGGAAGGCCTCGTCGGCCGGGCAGTTGAGTTTGGCTTTGCCGCGGATGGCCTGGAAAAAATTTTCTAGGTGATACTGGTGAATGGCTTTGTTCAGGCTGATCGGCAGCCCGTAGGTGGCCAACGGGGCGGTTTCGCGGGCGTCGACTTTGGCGTCGGCGGCGGGTGCGGCCGACGCGGCAACCACGTCGGCGCGCAGGTAGTTTTTACGCACCCACTCTTCCCACGACGGAGCGGCGGCTTCGCGGTAGATCTTGGTCTGCGTAGGGTTTTCGGAAATGCGCACGGTGCCCTCGCTGCCCATAAACTGCTCCCAGTAGCCGCCGCCGGAACTGGTAGTCGTTTGCACCTGATAAAAGGCGCGGGCCACGTGGCCTTCGGGCTGGGGGAATTCGTAAATCACCATGGCGTTGTCGAACCACTCGTGGGTCTTGTAGAAATCAACGCCGCCGCTGGCGATTACCGTGCTGGGCAAGCGTCCAAAAAACCAACTGAAGATATCGATCTGGTGCGCGCCAAGGTCGGAGAGCGGGCCGCCGCCGAATTTTTTAAACCAGCGCCAGTTTCTAAACGTGGCCATGTCGGGAAAGCCGTAGTGTGCGAGGGTCTCTGCGGAGATGTCAGACTTCTTGGGCCAGCCGAGATCTTTGGTTGCGGCGCGGTTCCATTGGGCCTGGGCTCCGGTGATTTGGCCGACCAACTTGGCCTCGCCGAGCAGGCGCTCGCGGGCGAAACGGTAGCGCGGGTTGCTGCGGCGCTGATGGCCAATCTGGAGCAGGCGACCGGTCTCTTTCATCGTCTGCACCATAGAGCGGGCGCCCTCCACGGTGTTAGACATCATTTTTTCGCAGTAAACGTGCAGGCCTGCTTTAAGGCAGGTGTTGGTGTGCGGCGCGTGGAAAACGTCGGGGGTGGCGATGATGACTGCGTCTAGGCCTTTTTCCTTGGCGAGCATCTCGTCGAGATCGCGGTAGCCGTTGAGGTCCACTCCGGCGGCTTTAAAAGAGCGCTCCCCGTAGGTGCGGGCGTAGTCCCACATGTCACACAGGGCTACCAACTTTATGTCGCCGATTTTGAGCAGGCTCTCGGCCAAAACGCGTCCTTGGGCACCGTAGCCAACCAGAGCGATGCGCAGCGGTTTTTCCGATGGGTTTACGGTTTGGGCGAAAAGTCGGGGTGTGCTGGCGAGTGCGAGCGCGCCGGCGGAAAGACCGAGGAAACTCCGGCGGGTGAAGCCGGTGGCGGAGTCAGGGGTGGCGGAGGGGGGCATGGGGTAGATGGGTTAGGTGCGGGTAATGGCGAAGCGGTTGTGGTCAACAAGGGTGAGGGCCAAGGCGACCAAGCCCACGTGAATGGCCAGCCAAGATACACCAGCATCCTGGCCGATGAGCATGAGGCCTAAGGTGAGCGAAACGTAGAGCACGGCCATGGCAAAGAGCGTTAGTCGATTAGCTACGCCCGCCAGCAGCAGAACACCGAGGAGGATCAAAGCCGGGCCTAGCAGGGCGTAGAAAGGTGTGCAGAGAAAACCCGGCAGCAGGGGCTCGGCGGCGAACTTGGTCTGCAAGGTGTCGGGCAGGGCGTGGTAGTATTTCAGGCCGTAGATCTTCTTCTCCACGTCCATCATTACCCCGCTCATATCGGGCTGCCCGGCGGCATCCAGCATCGGTTCTTGGACGGTGATTTTGGCGGAGTATTTTTCAAGGCCGGTGAAGAAGGCTCGGGTGCCGAGCCATAGGCGAAGCGAAAGGAACGCGAGCGATTGGCCGGTGAGGCCGAATACGGTGGTCGGGGTGGGAGTACTCATGGTTTAAAGTGGCGTTAAGGGTTAACTATTAGGCGTCGTGGTGAGTGTCATCTGAGGGAGCGGCGGGTTTGGGGACATCGAACTCCTTGAGGAAAGCGGCGGACTCATTGCCCTTGAGTAGTCGAACGGCGGCTACAATAGCGTCTTTTTCTTCCGCACGACTGGCGATTGGCCAGAGTTTGCGGAATTGGCTGACTTGGGCGGCGTTACTTTGGCCGTCGAGTGTCGGAATGGTTTCGATGCAACCGCGTATAGCGAGGATGCGCTCGCTGGGGTCGGTGGCGCTGCCGGCGGTTTTTTGCAACAGCTTGAGCGAGCCTTCGGTACGTGCGGCGGACAGGGCTCGGATCACGTCTTTGCGATCGGCGGTGGCGGGGGCGTTGAGTAACTGGGTGAGAAGAGCGTCGGCTTCAGAGCCCGTGACGAGGGTGAGTGCTCCGATAAACGTCGCGCGGTCCACCAGCGCCGGATTGGCGAGCGCCTTGTTTAAAAGCCCAGCTGCTTTGGCCTTATCGGCTTCCGAACTGGCACAGGTGTAAAGCGCCTTGCGGAATCCACGCTGGTCGGCGCTTTTTTTTGCGTTACCTGCCAGCTCGATGACGGAAGATAATTGGAGCGTTAGTGCGAGATCGCCAAGGGTCTTGAATGCTGCGGCGCGCAACGGGGCTTCGGGTGAAGCACATAGTTCTGCGATGAGCGGCTGAGCTTCGCGCACCTGACGATCTCCAAGTAGCGAAACCAGTGAAGCGCGTATCGCTGGGGGCGAATCGGATTTGGCTGCGGCTGTAGTCAGGCGACCCGATAGTTCTTTGGCCTGAGAGACCGACAAGGCGGCGTAGGCGGCGTCGCGTAGCGGTCCGGTTTCACCGAGTCGTGGAATGAGCGCCAGCACGGCCTCCGTGTTTGCGGTGCGAGCGACGGCGGCAATACCTGCGGTCGTTACCAGGGTGTCCGATGAGGTCAGGCTGAGTTGGGCCAGGGGAAGGCCAACGCCGTCTACTACCTTGGACAGAGCGGCGATTTGGGTGTCGGTGGCGAGAGTGGTCCAGATCGCTCCGAGTTGAGTGATAGTATCGGGTTGCCGACGGTGGACCAAGGCTGTTGCGGCGAGCTGACGCACGCGCGGTTCGGGGTCGCGAACCAGCCCAAGCAGTCGGGCAGATTCTTTAGCTGGAAGGGTTTTTTCCAATAGGCTCACGGCCTCGACGCGGTCTGAGGTGGTGGTAGCCGTTTTAAGCAAGGTGTCGGCGGTTGCGGCGACTACGGCCGCCGATTTGGGGTCACTGCTCAGGAGGGCGTTGGCGGCCGCGAGCACGAACGGCGTAGATTCGGGGCCGGCCGGGAGTGCGAGTAGTAGGTCGAGGGCTGGGCGAGTGCCCAATACGGCTAGTGCGGAACGGGCGCTGCGGGCGTCGGTGGAATTCGAGTCTTTGGCCAATACCGCTAGGCGGCTTTGGGTGGCCGCTGAGGGATAGGCGCGAAGGGCGTGAATTACGTGGCTACGGGTGCCCGCTGGACACGATTCGGAGAGGTTGAGTAGGGCGGTTTCGGCGGCAGGCAAACGCAGTTGGGCGAGCACCAATGCGGCACGTTCGCTCAGTCCGGGTTCGGCTGAGGAGACTGCGGTAACCAATGCGGGGACTGTGTCGGCGTTGGCGGCCAAGGTGAGATCGCTCAGTGCTGCAAATTTGCTAGAGATCGAGGCGGTTGCATCCAGCAGAGTCGCGCGTAATTCGGGTTCGCGAGCAGCGCGTTCTTGCGCCGAGAGTTTAATCACGTTGGCTGGGGCGGGAATCGCAACGGCGGCGGGCGTGGGAACCGGCGGAGTAACGGTGGCTAATGGTGTTGCCTTCGGGGGGCTCGCGGCGGGCGATTTTGCATCAGGTTTTTTGAAAGTGGACACCCCAAGAAGCTCTTGCAGCGGAGTGTCCAATTGGGGCGCGAGCGCCGGTTGGATGGCGCCGGCTTGAGCGGAAGGCACCGCATCGGCCGCGAGGTCGCCAAGGGCAAAACGCAGACCATCGAGCATGTGGCGCAGAATCGCGGGCACGAAGAAAATGTCTTCGCGGTGACCGAGCGACGTGTAGAACACGCGGCCTTTGCCTTCAGTTTTAATCCAACTGATCGGAAAATCGTTATCCGTACGCTTAATCTTTTCGGCGGGGCGGGTGTTTTGGGATTTGCTCATGTCGAGGCTGAGCAAAACGCGCTGGCGCTCGCGGCTGTAAGGGCCGGTGATTTGGTAAATCTCTTCGCGGATCCAAAAGCCGGACCCGCCAAAAGGTAAATTGAGCACGTGTTTAGGATCGTCGAGTTTGACCGCGCACACCTCATTAGCGGTCCAAGGGTGACCGCAAAACACCCCGCCGATCAGCGCTTGGCCTTCCGGCCAGGTTGGAAAGTTGTCGGAGGCGGCGTGCAGACCGGCGACGCCTTTGCCACTGCGCACAAACTCCAGCAGGGCCTGACGGTGCGCGGGATCGGTGAACTTTAGGCCCGTGCTGTTCATGAACAGTACGGCGTCGAAACCAGCTAATTTTTCGGCGGAGAACATCGCCATGTCCTCGCTAGCCACAGCGGAGAACGCGCCGGTTTTATCGCCGAGACGCTGCAGCGCGAGCAGGCCAACAGGGATCGAGCCGTGGACGAACCCTTCCGTGCGGAAAAAAACCAGGAGTTTGCGTGGGTGCGCCGGGGATAATTTTTCAGCGGGCAGGGCGGCTTCTACCTGAGCCGTCTGTTGGGGTGTAACGGGCTTGAACACATGTCCGGGCTCGGCACGTAGGCCGGTGGTCAACGTGGTGCCGAGGCAAACTGCGAGCAGGTAAACAAAGGGGCGCGTGGGGTAATGCATGACGAAGAGGGTGAACGTTAAGTGGGGTGGTTAATCAGCGATCGGAACGACCCAGATATTGCGGTAACGCAGGAGATCGCCGTGATCTTGGAGCGTGAGCGGGAGCCGGTCTGCGTGGGCTACATAAGGCGGACGTTTTTTGAAACCGGTGGGACCGGTGAGCTGGACGTTGTTTTGAACCCGAACGCCGTTCAGGTCCACCGTCAGGCGGGCCGCGCGGACCAGTTTCCCTTGGGCGTCAAAAATCGGGCGGTGAAACGTGATGTCGTAATACTGCCACTCGCCGGCTGGCCGGAGGGCGTTGGCCAAGGGCGGAAACTGCCCATAAACCGCGCCCGCCATACCGTCGGCGTACGTCGAGCTATCTAGGGAATCGAGAATTTGCACCTCGTAGCGCCCCATCAAAAACACGCCGCTATTGCTGCGTTTTTGGCTGCTTTTTTCAGGCGGGAGGCCGGGCGGACTCCACCACTCAAGGTGAAGACGGCAGGACCCGAAGCTTTCGCGAGTGGTCAGGCCGGGTTTTTTCTTTGAGCTGAAGATTTCGATGTAATCGGCCGTGGTTTTCCACGTGGGGTTGGACCATGAATCGAGTCCTTGGCCGTTGAATAAGATGACGGCTCCAGCCGGTGCTTGTGCCCGTTCTAGGAGTGCGGAGGCGGGTAACGGCTCGACTCGGGGTGGCTTGGGGCGAGCTGAGTCGGTCGGCGCGAAGCTGAGGTCAGCGGTCGTAACCGCCTCGGTTTCGTTGACGGCAAGTAAGGGGCTCAGCGGTAACACGGCAGCAAGCGCGAGAGTGGTGAGCGGGGTTCGCATGGCTAGTAACCTTAACCTTGGAGCACGTATGGTGCGCGGTAGGTGACGGCGAGGAAGCGCTGGGCATCAGGTGCGTCGGTGATTTCGCCGGCGGTGGCATTCCAGGTGATATTTTCACGTCCGCTGCGTAAGGCTGCATTGGCTAGGTGGGCGACCGTGGTTACGCGGCTGACCTCAGCAATAGGCGAGCGCGTGACCGCTCCGGTGCGGATAGCATCAATCATGTTTTGCGCATGGCTGGCGGTACTGGTCCCGTAGATTTGTTGGTCAGAGGGAATGACCAGTCGCTTGAGGTGGGGCGAGCAGTCGCTGGAGCCCCGGGTCACCGACAGCCAACCGTCGGTTCCCTCGATGCGCACGCCACTGGGGTTTTTGGATGAAACCGAGATGACCGTTCCGTTGTGATAGACGGCCTCGAAGGAATAGTCGGTGGCGGTGGCGCGCAGCTCAGCGGGCAGGTCTGGAAAGGTGGCAGAGGCGTTGCGGATTGCTGCAACTTCCTCGCCCTGCAAGCCAAGCGCGAGTACGGCGATATCGTAGTGGTGGCAGATCCAGTCGGAGAGCTGGCCGCCGCCGAAATCATAGGACCACCGCCAATGGAAATGGATGCTCTTTTCCCTGTAGGGGCGGTAAGGCGCGGGGCCCAACCAGCGAGCGAAGTCAAAGTCGGCGGCGGCAGGTGTAGGAGTGGGCTTGTCGTTGAGTGTCGGGCGAGGACCTCCACTTGGCAGGCCCACCATCACGCGCTTAATTTTACCTAGATGGCCGCCCCGAGCCAGGTCGATGGCGCGGCGAAATCCGGCCCCCGAGCGCTGCCAGTTATTCGCCTGAAAAACGACACCGGAACGCTCTACGGCGGCGACCATTGCGCGGCATTCGGCGATGCTGTTGGCGATCGGTTTCTCGCCAAAAATATGTTTCCCTGCCCGGGCTGCAGCGAGAACGGGCAACGCGTGCCAGTGGTCTGGCGTGGCTACGATGACGGCATCCAGATCAGGTCGGGCCAATAACTCCTCGTAGTCGAGGTAACTGCCGCAGCCCTGGTATTTGTCCACGCCTTGGCGGTTGGCATACTTACTCTCAACTATTTTTTGGGCACCTACGCGTCGAGCCCGGTCAACGTCGCATACGCCAATCATCTGAATACCGCTTAAGCCCAGGAACGCATTCATGTCCATAGTACCCTGGCCCCCGGCGCCGATCAGGCCGAAGTTTAGGCGATTCGAGGGGGCGATGCCACCTCCGAGTCCGAGGGTCGAAGCGCGGACGATTTGGGGGAACACCAGGGCGGCGGGTGCGGCGGTGGCTAGGAGTTTAAAGAAAGCACGGCGGTTCATCTGGGATTGGGGGAGTTAATCGGCACAGGGGCAGGAAACTGAATGACTGGGGGGGGGGTAACGTTAGCGCTGCTACGCGCTGCGGCCTCGCTGGGCCAGTTACGCGGGGTGGTTAACGTTCGCGCCGGTGTGCGGTGCGGTAGCGGCGGGGGGTGGTGCCGAAATTTTGGGAAAACAGGGCGGTCATGTGGCTTTGGTCGCAAAAGCCGCAGGCGGCCGCGATTTCTCCCACGGCGTCCTCGGTGGTCAGGAGCAGGTGGCGGGCGGCGCGCAGCCGCACGCTGTTTAGGTACCGCAGCGGCGAGGTTTTGAAAGTTTGGTCGAAGTGTCGCTCAATGGTGCTCGGTGACAGTTTGGCCAATTTGGAGAAATCCTGCATGGTCAGGCTTTGCCCGTAGTGCGTGCCAATGTGTTCGAGGATCGAGAAAATGCCGGGGTGGCAGGAAGTGTTTTCGCCATGAACACGGCAGGTGACCCCGGCCACCCCGATCACGCGGCCGTCGACGTCGCGCAGGGGAACTTTGGTAACGGTGCGCCATTCAAAGGTACGGTCCGGGCGCGGCACCGGTTCGAGTTGCTGGCACAGCGGCTCGCCGGTCTTCATGACGGCTTGGTCGTCGGCGACGAAGCGAGCGGTAAACTCCGGAGGGAAGAAGTCGGCGTCCGTGCGCCCTAGAACGTCTTCTGGCTTGGTTGCGCCCAGCATAGCCACGAAGCCGGGATCGGCCTGCACAAATCGGCCCAGCTCATCCTTGGCGAAATAGTTCACGTCCGGAACTTGGCCGAGCAGCAGCTCGATGTGACGGCTGCTGTTCATGCGACGATGGAACGCATCGAGGTCGAAGGCGGCCGTCTGCGGGGTGGCAGGGGTCTCGGCGAGGGGCATGAGCGTAATCCTGCCGAAGATTAATCGTGGGTCAATTGTTTTATTATAAAAACGTCTTTTGTTTTCCTTGGGGGGTGTTTGTGGGTGAGTGTTGACGCAAGTGCCTTGCGGGTGGATAGGCCTGAATTGGCGGTGGGGTAGGGAGTGGGATTGATTTCTAGAAACGTAATGCGTCGTGGTGAATCTTGTTTTATGGTTATTAAGTATATGTATTATAGTGATATAAGTTGTTTTGTGTGTTTTACCTGTTTGGGGTGTTGGTAGTGGGTGATTATATCTGTTCCCACTTCGTGTTTTTCTAGGGGGCGATTTCAGGCCTGACGTCAGTTTTTTGAGTTGGTTATTTTTATTGTGTTAAAACGTCAATTAGGAGGGGGTATTTCGGTTGAGCAGTTTTACGTTTGGCAGGGGTGGATCCCAACCGACTGAAACCCTCAGACGACTCAATTCCAGCGGCAGGGCTCGCGGATTCGTCAGGTGCCCAGAAACCTTGGTCGGCCCAAGCCTTGGGCGTTGCGATTGCCACCCCGGCGATGGCGGTCACGACGATCAACCGCGCCAACACGGGTCTTAATCGCAAGACCGATCCGGTCAACTTTACCGCGACTGCAGTCACTCCCGTCCAGCCCATGGTGCTACTCGGCTCCTCGCCACCGGTAACAGCACCCGCCGGGGCGGCCCCGACCGGTCGTCGTGCCGCCCTCGCTAGAATGCCTTCTCGTGGCCAAGGCCATGGCCAAGTCGCCTCAGATCCCTTCGCGATGATTGATGTCCATGCTGGGGGTAATCTGGCGTGGATGGATGCCTCTTCTCCTTTATCCTGCTCAGCCTCTACCTGTGGTTTGGCTATCAGTGCAACCAGTGATCGTGGGAAAATAGATCAGTCGGCATGCATCAGATAATCAATAAACTAGGTAGCGGGCCCCGTCCGCCGAGCTTTGCCCAAACTTTTTCGAAAGTGGAGTGGAGTTAGGGAATTGGTGCTGGTTGACCCTGACCGCTTCCGAGCGCAGGTGGGCCGTGAGCAGGCCGCTCATCCATCCCAGCAGGGCAAACAGCCCGGCATGGAGGATGCCCACGCCGCTGATCACCAGCAGTAGCCAGACGATGATGGCGAGGATCGAAACCACGATGAGGTGGTTTTCTCCTTCGGCACATTGAGCTGACCGGCGTGGAGCGCGAAGGTCGAATTAGGCGTGGACGGCTTCATGGGGATGAAGGTTCCTGATGGGTTGCTGGTGTTCGGCGAGCACGATGCTGACGCGGTTTTGCTGCTCGAATGGGGGCTGAAAATGCAGGAACGGTTCCTCCTGATAGGACCCGCGGCTCAGCTTACTTTTTGGCTGGTTTCTTGGCGTTGGCTTGCGCGAATTGGCCGAGTTTGACGCTTTGCGCGATGAACTTGTACGGAATCGTCAACGTCATCGTGCACTGCGCTTGGCTCGCCGAGAGTACAATCCGCACCGGCCCTGCCGCAGTGTAACCGGATTTTAACGTGGTGAGCTGTGCGGCAATGTCTGCGTCAGCTGCGTCGATTTGAGCCGCGTCGGCGACCAGTTGTACGACGCGCTCACCTTGTACGGTCATCAGCGCCTGCTCGTCGCCTTGCGGTATGAGCGGGGTCGCACTCGGCACCGGCTTACCCGCACGCAATGCAGGTAGTTTGGCACGCAGGCTGGTTTCATCCATCGCATAGACGATGGTGCCGTCGACTACACCGTAGAGAACGGTGGTCGTTTGCTCAGCACCTGCAGTTGACGTCTTCGTGACGATTGAACTGAAGCGAGTGCCGTCGATCGTGAGCACGTTTTCCTTCAACTCGGAGCGCATTTCCGGCAGGGGCATGGCCGGAGCAAACGTCTTGGCGGTAGCGAATATCGCATTGGTTAACTTCTCGGTGCCGGCCATGTTGCCACGATAGTAAGCGCTGGCCTGTTCGGCGGTGAAATTACCCGAAGCCAGTCCCACCATTTTGATCACCGGCGGTTGATTGCCCATGGGCATGGCCATGTCCATATCCATGGCTGCACTGCCATCACTGTGTTGCGCGAAAATGTTGTAACTCGCTTTGGTCTGCTTGAGCGATTCGGCAAAGGGCGGGTAATCCACAGCGATGAGCCCATCCAGCACGCCGTTTATAAAAACGCTTTGAGCGTGGGGGTTGCTGCGGACGACCATGCGCACCAGCCCGTCGGCGGACAACGCTTGGGTGATCGGCGCGACGGGAGCAGAGGGATAACGTAGCAGCGTACCCAGTGCGGTTTCGGGGAGAAACTGGTAGGTGCCTTTGAGGGCGATACCGTGCTCGTTGACGTCGAGCGCACTGCTGCCGGAGTGGAGTTGGGCAAAATACCCCCACGCAATTTCGGCGTAGGCGAGCAGGGCTTTCTGCTCATCGGCGGGCCGTGCGGTTAACTTCTCGGCGATCAAGGGAAACAACTTGTCGTGCAGCGGCTTGAGCATGGTCGGAGAGAGGCGAGCCCAAGTGCGCAGTTCTTCGCTCTGAGGGCGCGCGATGAAATCGGTCAGCGCAGCCGGAGCTTTGACTAAGTCGAAGCTGGCGGCGTCTTTGGCGATCCAAGTCCACGACCCGCGTTGTTGCAGGACGAGTCCTTTTTGGGTTAAAGCAGTCCAGATTTTGCCGCCTTCCTTGAGTTGCGCGAACCCGACGACCGTAAGTTTACCCGCTTCCCAGTCTGCCAAGGGTGCTTCGAGCAAGGCGATGCCGATATTGGAACCTGCGTCGAGCTCTGAGAACTCAGGGTAACCGTAGGGACTGAGCGACCCCATAAACATACGCAGCAGGGAAGTTTCCGGCACCTCGGTCATGAGTTTATCAAGATCACCAAGGGTCTGCTTGGGGTGACGCAGGGTGAAAACCGCCTGCACGCCTTCGAGCTCAGTGAGCTGCGCGGTGAACGGCGTGGGCGTGCTTTGGGCCTTGGGTTTGCAGCCCGATACGGTGAATAGTGGCGCAACCAGAGCAAGTGCACTCAGGCCGATAATGATACGACGACGGGGAATGATCATGGGAAAGGATGAATCGAAAGAGGGCGGATGAAAAAACCGAATGGCGCGCACTCGGGGTCACTGATAAGAAACGGGATTACGGATAGGAAGCTGAATTTCCCGCGCGCCGCTTGCAGGGATTGACGGAATTCCCTGATGCGTAAGGAAAAACCGGCGGAGTAGAGCGGCCGGAATGGAGCGCAGGAGGCCTAGGGCGTTGAACGTGCGAGGATTGTAGTTCGACATTAGGGAGTCGGGGGTGGGGGGGGGGCAGGGGCTCCCGTTCGGGCGCGTGGTAGGTTGCCAAGGCGTAATCCATATAGAACGAGAGCAACTTGGGCGCATCGCCGAGGCGTTAAAGGCAGCTTGTGCCTCGTGCAACGGCGGGTGGCGGTGGCGCGAATGCGCTTGCCGCTGAGCCAGCCAGTGAGGCGGAAAACGATTTTCCCGGAGGGATTCGTGAATTCAGAAATCACGAACTGTGGAGCCAGGGGGGGGAGGATTTGCCACGGCAACGGGCAAATCGGTTGCTCGCTTTCGTCAAGTAGCTCGCATTTAGTGCGAAAACTGGCGGAGGGGGGGGGATTCGAACCCCCGGTTGGCTTGCGCCAACACATGATTTCCAATCATGCGCATTCGACCACTCTGCCACCCCTCCTGAGTGTCTCGTCGGCGTCCTTGCGAAAGCACTTCCGATGAGCGAAGGGGCAGAGAAAGAGGTGTCCCTTCTCGCGGGTCAATGGCGAAAATTGGGTTATTCCACCAACTCGGCCCGGTCTGTGCTCTATCCCTGCAACCTTTACCGAAATGCGTCTTGCGCGACAGGACTCGACCACTAGGGTTCCGACCTTTTACGACTTTTTCAACCGACCTACGACCATGGTTTCCGCTAACAACGAACTGGCTTATAACACAAAGATCGAGGGCGACATTGTGGTCACGCGCGCCGACGCGGTCATCAACTGGCTGCGCAGCTCCTCGGTGTGGCCGATGCCCATGGGCTTGGCTTGCTGCGCCATCGAGTTAATGGGCGTCGCCGCCTCGCGCTTCGACATCGCCCGTTTCGGCGCCGAGGTGTTCCGCTTCTCACCGCGCCAGGCCGATTGCATGATCGTCGCTGGCACCGTCACCTACAAAATGGCCCCGCACGTTCGCCGCATCTATGATCAGATGGCCGAGCCGAAGTGGGTCATCGCCATGGGTGCCTGCGCCAGCTCGGGCGGCATGTATCGCAGCTATGCCACCCTCCAGGGCGTCGATCAAATCATCCCGGTGGACGTCTATATCAGCGGCTGCCCGCCCCGCCCCGAGGCCCTGCTCGACGCACTGCTCAAGCTCCAGGCCAAGATCAAAACCGAGCCCTCCGCCACCAAGCTGCTGACTTCGGCTTAATTTAAAACACGCGCCTACTCCTCGCACACCGCCCTTTTTCTCATGACCGCGCCCGCCGACGTCACCGCCGCCCTTCAGTCCAAGTTCCCGCAAGCCACCCCGCGTCCCAGTGGTGATCATCCGGCACTCAACTTGCCCATCGCCGAGGTGTTCGCCGCTCTCAAGTACCTGCGCGACGAGTTTGCCTACGACTTTCTGGTGGACGTGACCGCCATCGACAACGGCGTCGATGCATCCCCGCGTTTCACCACCGTCTGGCACGTGTATTCGACCACCGGGCACGGCTACGTGCGCCTCGCTGCCGATTGTGCGAGTGACGAAAAGCCCCTGGCCCCCAGCGTGGTTTCGCTCTGGGCGACGGCCAACTGGCACGAGCGCGAGGCGTTCGACTTGTTCGGTATCGTGTTTGAAAACCATCCCGACTTGCGCCGCATTTTGATGTGGGACGGTTATCCCTACCACCCGCTGCGCAAGGATTTCCCTCTGGCCGGCATTCAGACTCCGTTGCCCGATATCGAGGTCGGCGAACTCACCGGTGCCTCCGTTAAACCCGCGCCGATGATGGGTGGGCCATTTGTGGCCTCCTCGGGTGAGATGAATATGACCGATGCCGAGCCCAGCGCCAAAGACGAGAGCTGGAACGAGCGCAGCGAAAAACCCGCGTCCGCTTAACCTGCGTCCATCGCACCGAACCTAGCCCAACCCGCACCACTTTCCGATGGCCACCGAATACGCATTTCCCGATAGCGCCGCCAAGAACGCCGATGCCGCCGCACAGGAGTTCCAGACCGAAAAAATGTCCCTCGCGATGGGGCCGTCCCACCCGTCCACCCACGGTGTGCTCCGCCTCCAGCTCGAGCTCGACGGCGAGGTCGTGACCCAGTGCGATCCGATTCTCGGATACCTGCACCGTGGCGACGAAAAGATCGCCGAGAACATGACCTACAATCAGTTCGTGCCCTACACGGACCGCTTGGACTACCTCGCACCCTTGGCCAACAACGTGGCCTACGCTATCGCCGTTGAAAAGCTCGCCAATCTCCAGGTTCCGGCCCGCTGCGAAGCGATTCGCGTCATCTGCTGCGAGCTCGCCCGTATCTCGGCCCACTTGCTCGGTCTTGGCGCCTACGGCATCGATGTCGGCGCGTGGTCTGTTTTCCTCTACTCCTTCGAGGAGCGTGAAAAACTCTACAAGCTGTTCGAGGAGCTCACTGGCGCTCGCTTCACCACCAGTTACACCCGCATCGGCGGCGTAGCCCGTGACGTGCCCGAGGGTTGGAACGAGCGCGTCGGCAAGTTCTGCGACCAGTTCCTGCCGATCCTCGAAGAGGTTCTCAGCCTGCTCACCCGGAATAAGATTTTCACCGATCGCACGCACGGCGTGGGTATTATTTCCAAGGCCGATGCGATCAGCTACGGTCTGACCGGCCCCAACCTGCGCGGCTCCGGCGTGGCGTTCGACTTGCGCAAAGACCGTCCCTATTCCGGCTACGAAAAGTACGAGTTCGACATTCCTGTCGGCACCACGGGCGACTGCTACGATCGTTACCTTTGCCGTGGCGAAGAGATGCGCCAGTCCGTGCGCATCGTCCGTCAGGTGCTCGCCAACTTCCCTGTCGGCTCGTACTACAACGAGGACGCCAAGAAGATCTTTGCCCCGCGAAAGGACAAAGTTCTCACCAGCATGGAGGAGTTGATTAACAACTTCATGATTACCACCGAGGGCCCGCAGATGCCGGCCGGCGAGGTGTATTTCGAAGCCGAAAACCCCAAGGGCGCACTCGGCTTCTTCATCGTCAGCAAGGGCGGCGGCGTGCCTTACCGCATGAAGATCCGCAGCCCCAGCTTCTGCAATCTCTCCATCCTCCCCAAGGTCTGCGTCGGCAGCTTGGTGTCCGACACCGTCTCCATTCTCGGGTCCCTCGACTTCGTGATGGGCGAGTGCGACCGGTAAACTATACCCCTATTATGGCCCACGGAACACACAGAACACACTGAACTAAAAAACCGCCCGCCCGGTTCTTCCGTGTGTTCCGTGGGCAACCCTCCTCCTTCTTTTTCAGTCTCGATGAATCTCAAGCCCGAAACATTCCAGCGTATTGACGAAGTCATCACGCACTACCCGGTGAAGCGAAGCGCCACGCTGCCGCTCCTGCACCTCATCCAAGAGGACGTCGGCCACATCTCCGAGGAGGCGATCACCTGGATCGCCCAAAAACTCGAGCTGCAGCCGATCAACGTGCTGGAGGTCGTCACCTTTTACCCGATGTTCCGCCGCGCGCCCATTGGCCGCCGCCACATTAAGGTCTGCCGCACCCTTTCGTGCGCCCTAAGTGGCGGCTACAAAACCTGCGACACCTTCGAAAAAGAATTCTGCACCCACCGTGGTGAAATTTCGCCCGACGGCGAAGTCACCGTCGAGTTTGTCGAGTGCCTCGCTTCCTGCGGCACCGCCCCCGTCGTCATGATCGACGAAATACTTCACGAAAAAGTGGACGTCACTAAAGCCAAGCAGCTCTCCGCGCAGATCAAAGCCGAGGCCGCCGCCCGCAAGTAACCCTTACGCTCATCGCCATGCCCGCTCCTGAACAACGTCGCATAATTTTCCAGCACATCGACGAGCCCGGTTATACCAACGACATCGACTGCTACCTGCGCAACGGTGGCTACGAGGTCCTTAAAAAATCCGTCGGCCGCAAGCCCGAGGAACTCATCGACGAGGTCAAAAAGTCCGGCCTGCGCGGTCGTGGTGGCGCGGGTTTCCCCTGCGGCGTGAAGTGGGGTTTGGTTGACCGTAAGAGCGGCAAGCCGATCTACCTCATCGTTAATGCAGACGAGTCTGAGCCGGGCACCTTCAAGGACCGTTACATCATGCACCAAGATCCGCACCAGCTGATCGAGGGCACCATCATCAGCTGCTTCGCCAATAATGTGAAGCAGGCGTACATCTACATCCGCGGCGAGATGCCCGAGGGGGCGCGCATTTTGGAAAAGGCCATCGCTGAAGCGCGCGCTAAGAATTTCGTTGGTCCCAACATTCTGGGTACGGGATATTCCTGCGAAATCTACGTCCACCGCGGTGCCGGCGCCTACATCTGCGGCGAAGAGACCGGCCTGATCGAGTCGCTCGAAGGCAAGCGCGCCAACCCGCGCATCAAGCCTCCGTATTTCCCGGCGGTGCTCGGCCTCTACCAGTGCCCGACGATCGTCAATAACGTCGAGACGCTCTGCCAGGTGAAGTACATCGCCGACGTCGGCGGCGATGCTTACGCCAAGATCGGCACGCCCAACAACACCGGCACGCGTATCTTCTGCGTCTCCGGCCATGTGCAGCGCCCGGGGTACTACGAGTTCCCCGCCGGCACCATCACCATGGGCCAGTTGCTTAACGATGTCTGCGGCGGCCCGCTTCCTGGTCGCACTTTCAAGGCCGTGATCCCCGGCGGTTCGTCCGCCAAGATCCTGCGTTTCGGCGAGCGCTTTAAAGGTAAACGCAAGGTGGGCGCCGAGATGGTCGATTACGACTGGGGCGTGGAGGATGTTCCCATGGACTTCGACTCCCTCGGTATGATCGGCACGATGGGCGGCTCCGGTGGCGTGATCGTCATGGACGACACCGTCAACATGGTCGAAGCCCTCGCCAACATCAACGCCTTCTACTCCCACGAGTCCTGTGGCCAGTGCACGCCCTGCCGCGAAGGCTCCCTGTGGATGAAGAAAATCTCCTCCCGCATGGTCCACGGCGATGCCCGCCCGCAAGACGGCGCGTTGCTCAAGAGCGTGGCCGACCAGATTCCTGGCCGCACGATCTGCGCCTTCGGTGAAGCGTGCTCATGGCCGACCCAGAGCTTCATCGCGAAGTTCACCGACGAGTTTAACAACTACCACGAGGCCAAAAAACAGCCCAAGCCCGCCGCCGCCAACGTCCTCGTTTAATCTGATTGTTGCCCACGAAACACACGAAATAACACGAAACCCGGCAGCCCAATCCGCAGTTAGACCATTTCGTGTCTTTCGTGTGTTTCGTGGGCTAAACCTCCTTTTCCTTTCTCAATGATCCAGCCAGCCAAACCCGACCTCGTCACCGTCAACATCGACGGCAAGGAGATCGCCGTGCCCAAGGGCACCAACGTCATCGAAGCCGCCCGCCTCGTGAACGTTGACGTGCCTCACTACTGCTACCACCCGAAGCTCGCGGTGGTCGGCAACTGCCGCATGTGCCTGATCGAAATGGGCATGCCCGCCGTCGATCCCGCGACCAAGACGCCCGTCATGGACCCG
>CANIXX010000016.1 GCA_947471115.1 Opitutaceae bacterium
CGCAACTCACCGTTAAAATCGGCGAGCGCACCGACGTGATCGGTTTTGGCAAAGCCGCCGACGGCCGCACCCGGCTCAGTTTCACCCGCGAAGCCCAAGGGGCGCTCACGCTGGCGGGAAGTAGCGAGTAGTGGGTAGCGAGTAGCGAGCATTCCCGTCCACCCGAGCAACGTTCTCCGAAAAATCCGACCTCCGCCTACTCACTACTCGCTACCCGCTACTCGCTACTTCCTTCCGCCCCCCATGCATCCCTTCCGCAATCCCGATCTCCCGCTCGCCGACCGCCTCGACGACCTCCTGGCTCGCCTCACGCTGGCCGATAAGGTCGACCAGCTCGGCATGGACACCCAGGGCGTACCGGCTCTCGGCATCCCCGCCTACCAGTGGTGGAACGAGGCCCTGCATGGCGTCGCCCGCAACGGGATTGCCACCGTGTTTCCCCAAGCCATCGCTCTTGCCGCAACCTGGAACCCGACGCTCCACCACCGCATCGCGGAAACGATCGCCACGGAAGCCCGCGCCAAATACCACGCCACCGTTCGCGCCGCTGGCGGTGCGACTAAGATCTACGAAGGCCTCACGATCTGGTCGCCCAATATTAACATTTTCCGCGACCCGCGCTGGGGCCGCGGCCAGGAAACCTACGGCGAATGCCCGTTCCTCACCGCGCGCTTCGGCGTCGCCTTCTGCCGAGGTCTGCAAGGCGACCACCCGCACTATCTCAAAACCGTAGCCACCGTGAAACACTACGCGGTCCACAGCGGCCCCGAGGCCGACCGCCACGTTTTCGACGCCCGCCCCTCGCCGCGCGACCTCTGGGAAACTTATCTGCCCGCCTTCGAAGCCGGCATCACCGAAGGCGGCGCCCAGTCGCTCATGTCCGTGTACAACGCCATCGACGGCGTGCCCGGCCCGGTTAACGCCCGCCTGCTCACCGAAATCCTGCGCGACCGTTGGGGTTTCAAGGGCGCGGTGGTGGGCGACGTCGACTGCGTACACGACGTCCATGCGCACCATAAGTTTACCCGTGACGCTGCAGAATCCGCCGCGCTCGCCCTGAAGGCCGGCAACGACCTCTGCTCGGGGGCCACCTACGCCGCGCTGCCCGATGCGCTCGCTCGCGGCCTGTGCACCGAAGCCGACCTCGACCGCGCGCTGCGCCGCCTGCTCACCCTGCGTTTCCGGCTCGGCCAGTTCGACCCCGACGAGCGTGTGCCCTACGCCGCGATTCCTGAAACAGCCAACGACACGGCTGAAAACGACGCGCTAGCTCTCGAAGCCGCCCGCCAGTCACTCGTGTTACTCAAAAACGACGGCACCCTGCCGCTCGACCCGAAGCTCCTGCGCTCGGTGGCGGTGATCGGGCCAGTGGCCAACGACAAGTCCGCGCTCTTGGGCAACTACGCTGGTACGCCCGCCCGCCCGGTGACGATCTTGGATGGACTGCGGAAAAAATTCGCAGCTCACGGCGTAAACGTGCGTTACGAACCCGGATGCGCGCTCGCCCCCGGGTTTCCCGACAACCAGTTTTCCTTCGAAGCGGGCCAATTGTTTACCGATCTCACCTACGCCAAAGCGGGCGTGCGCGGCGAATTTTGGGGCAACCGCTCGCTCACCGGCCCGGCGACGCACACCCGCATCGACCCGCAACTCGACCTCGATTGGGATTATTATCACCCGCAACCCGCCATCGCCGTGCGCGACACCTCGGCGCGCTGGACTGCCGTTTTGGTGCCTCCGGTGGACGGCGAGTACCGCCTCGACGTCACCCTCGTCGGCGGCGCGCGCCTGTGGCTCGATGACCGCCTTGTGGTTGATGAATGGGCCGGAGGTGCCTACCGCATCCGCACCCTCAGCCAGAGGTTTACGGCCGCCCGCCCCGTGTCGCTGCGCCTCGAACTCACGCAAACCGAGTTCACCGCCAAGGCCCGCCTCGGCTGGCGCATCCCGCAAGTGCAGTCCGACCTCGACCGCGCGTTGGCGGTAGCCCGCTTGTCCGACCACGTGATCCTCACGCTCGGCATCACGCCCGATTTGGAAGGTGAAGAGAACCCGTTTTCCTGCGAAGGCTTTGTGTCCGGCGACCGCACGACTTTGGCGTTACCCGCCACCCAACGCACACTGCTGGCGGCGGTGGCCGCGCTCGGCAAGCCGGTCACGCTCGTGCTCACGACGGGCAGCGCGGTGAGTTTTGAGCCGACGAAAGCCAACGCCGTGCTGCTGGCCTGGTATTACGGGCAACGCGGGGGCGACGCGATTGCCGAGGCGCTTGTCGGCGAGCTGAACCCAGCTGGACGCCTGCCGATCACCTTTTATCAGAGCGAAGCCGACCTGCCGCCCTTTGCCGACTACGGCATGGATGGGCGCACGTACCGCTATTTTCAAAAGAAGCCGTTGTATGCGTTTGGCCACGGATTGAGTTACACGAATTTTGTTTATCAGTCGCTGACCTATGATCCGGCCACCCAAACGGCTCAGGTGACGCTGGCCAACACGGGGAGCCGCGCTGGCGACGAAGTGGTACAGCTTTATGTGCAGGATTCCAGGATTAGCAGGCCTTTGCTGCAAATGTGCGGTTTTGAACGCGTCAATTTGGCACCCGGGCAGGTTTTAACGGTAAATGTGCCGATAGATATAAAAACGCTACGACGTTGGGATGAAGCGACCCAAGGCTACGTAATCGACGCGGTGACACGCGAATTGCTCGCCGGCGGCGCCTCCGACCAGCTGCCGCTCAAACTTACGCTTTCCGCCAGCACGGCATTATAAACCACTGATCTCCACTTAACCTCACTGATTTATTCCGGACTGCCTGGCTCGGTGCCCTCTGTGTCGGCGCTCCGGCTAGGCTCTGTGATACATTCCGAAACTTCGCTTCAGACTACTCGTTACCCGCTACTCACTACTTCAGCAAAGCCCCCATGTCTCTTCCGTCTCCCCACCGCTCCACTCCTCGCGCCGTCACCCATCGACGCCAAGGCTTTGCTCTGATCATCACCATCGTGCTGATGGCATTTTTGGTCTTGTTAATGGTCAGCATGGCCTCGCTAACGCGGGTGGAGACGCAGATCGCTTTTAATCAACAACAAGCAGAAGCCGCGCGGCAGAACGCGCTGACGGCGCTCAATATAGCAATCGGCCAACTGCAAGCCGCCGCCGGCCCCGACCAACGCGTCACGGCGCGCGCGGAGATTCTTGATGAGGACCCAGCTACGCCCGCGTTGGAAAGTGTGAACCAGCCGTATTGGACCGCTGCGTGGACCACGGGAATCGCCAGTCTCGATGTACCCTCCAACGCCGGCCAACGCTTCACCAGCACCGGTGAAACTTTCCCCATGACTCCTGAGGCCAAATCAGCCGCCGCCTCAGCCAAAGCCACCGCCTGGATGGTATCCAAGCCAACCGTCAGTACCGTGCTAGATGCGCGGACCTACACCGGCACCACCACCGGCCCCACGCCCGACGCCGTAGTGTTGGCCCGCCAAATCGGTCCAGCGGCTAATAATGTGACGGTTCCCCTCGTTCCGATCAGTGTCCGAGCCAGCCAATTACCTGGATTTTCCAGCACGGATTCGACCCCTACCGCGATCGGTGCCTACGCCTACTGGGTGGCAGATGAAGGAGTTAAGGCAAAGATCAACCTCTCACCGGACACCGCTTCGGGTAATCCAAGTGCAGCGGCAGCCGATCGCACTCAGAACCAGCGCCATTTTCTCTCACCTGCTACATTCGCAGCTGAGCAGGCGCTGGATTCTAGTTTTCGAGCTTCTTTTTTGGCGTCCGATCCCGCCCTGCTGACGCGAGTGTTGCAGCCGGCTTCGACAACATTTGTGACCAATAGCACCTTCGCCAAAAGTACAGTGGGTTTACCGCTGAGTCAGGTCGATATAACGACCTACAGTAACAGTGTGCTAACCGACGTGCGTAACGGCGGACTAAAAAAAGACCTGACTGCCGCTCTGGAAAACCAGTCGCAATTCACCACGTTGATGAGCCGCTACACCAGTTCGAGCGACGGTGGTGGTAACAAACTCTGGAGCATCGCGGGAATGACTACGCAAGGCACCACCTTGAAGCTGGACGGCCTGCGTTGGCCGTCGCTTTGGTTTCACTATAATATCTACAAGTCGTCGATGCCGGCGTTCCGCAGTTCGCCGGGGGCGTTAGGAACCGCACCGGTGGGTGTCGGTGATCCAACCGTCGCTACACCCTCTGTCGATCCCCGTATCCATGTGCTGGCCGCAGGCAATAGAACGTTTGGAATGGATGCGATTACGGCCCGCCTTTTGGCGTTCAAGCTAGAGATTGGTATCTCTACCGTAGCTGTGGCTGGCGGCTACCAGTTGCGGCTCCACTACTTCCCAACGCTGGTCTTATATAATCCCTATAACGTTAAGCTCAACACGAACGCGACGCTCCAATATGTGCTGCAGTGCAATCCCTTCGCGGTGGGCGTTACAAATAAAATTCCAGATCGTCTAAATGGTGCAGATAGGTGCACGATTACTCGCACGTCGGATTCCAAGGTATTACTGAATACAAATTTGGGTGGTTACGATAACCCGACTTTCCAGTTGAGTGATCCGCAAATAAACGCAGGAAATTACTGGACAGTCATGTATACCAATCCGGCTGACTCCTCTTTCGAACCGGGTGAGGTTAAAATTTTTGGACTAGGTAGCACGCCTGCGGCTCCTATCGATACGGCATTACTCACCAGTTCAGGCTCAGGTTCTACGCAAACGCCACGTATTGCAGCCTATACGTTTATCGGAAGTCCTGGCTCTGGAACCCAGGCGCTGACCACCAGTTTCGCCTCAGGGAATTCACAGTATGTTGATGTTCCCTTACCCGCCTCCACCACCTTGGCTGGGGGCGATACGTTGGAGATTAGTATCAACTCACGTGTTCGCTGTAATACGTTTAATTTTGGCGTGCGTGGGGTTAGCCGCTGGCCCGACAGCAGTCTCTCCACGAACTATACCTATCCGCGTGATTACCCGAGCCAGAATAATTTAACTGCGGATAACTCCATTGATCTCAGCGGCATTTGGGACTCCGGGGCCAGCACAGTGCAGTCGGTCATCTTTAGCGGCACGGCGGCCTCACTGGATCCGGCGATCTCGGGCGGGGGTATTCAGCGTATTGGTGCAGTGATTGGCCGGGTGAAAGGGCGTTCGCCTAACAACTCGACGCTGGCGGCACCTGTACAGGGTGGTTCCGGGTCGATTATGAATGCCTTGGATATCAGCTATAGCAGCGTGTTTATGGATGTTGATAATAGAACCGGAACCACCTTCACCAGTGCTAATGACCTTCAGCGTGATCCGATCAATACGGCGCGCAGCATGTGGGGGCAGTACGATGCCGGACGCTCGGGTGGATCGAGCCAGTTTATCATGCGCGAATTACCACTCCAGCCGATGGTATCGTTGGGCCAGTTCATGAATATGGCGCTCTCCTACAATCATGCGACTGGATCGGAAAATCATGCGCAGCAAAATTTCAGCCTTTACCCCGTCGGCGGCTCGTTGCCTTCACCGGCGGTTACCGACCTCACCACGACTTCCATTATATATAGTAATTCTCTCGTGGTGAATGCCTTGAATGAGGGATTGAATGTGGATGATCAGTATCTCAATAATGAAGCGTTGTTTGATACTTTTTTCTTTTCGACTATCCCGCCCGATATAGCGACGAGCGCCTTGCCCCCGGGCACGGTGACCCCGACAGGGTGGAGTGGTTATGATCAAAACGCGGTGGAAAATGGCACGGCTTTACTCAATCCCCGCCACCGGATCGCTCGCAGCAGTGGCGGCGTCGCTCCTGCCGTCGCCGATCTACGCGACCTAGATCGCGCCGCCGGAGGGTTGTTTGTCGACGGGGCGTTTAACGTCAACTCCACCTCAATTCCCGCTTGGAGAGCGGTCTTGGCCAGCCTGCGTTATGCCTCGCAGCCCTCAAATTTACATCCTTGGGCCCGTATTACTAGTGCGTTAACTGCGGTGCCCACGGTCGATGATTTTACTACGGGAGTTCGTGTTCTCAGCGATACCCAACTGGATGCGCTGGCGAAGGCGGTTGTCGAGCAGGTCAAAACCCGCGGCCCTTTCCTTTCCATGGCGGATTTTGTTAACCGCCGCCTTGTTAATGGACCTCTTGGGCAAAAGGGTGCGTTGCATGCCGCCATCGAGGCGAGCGGTATCAATACGGCCGCGTTGGGTTCCGCTGGGCTCGGAGGAGTCGCGCCCAGTTTTAGCTATCCGGCCGGCTATGGTGGAGCCAATTACACTACGCTACCCTTAGCTAACGTCCCGGCCAGCACGGCCGAGGGCGCGCCCGGGTGCATCACTCAAGCGGATCTATTGCAGGCTCTGGCGCCGCTGCTGACAGTTCGCTCTGATACCTTTACTGTGCGCACGTACGGTGAAGTGCGTAACCCGCTTACCCAGCAGGTGGTGAGCAGGGCGTGGTGCGAGGCCGTACTCCAACGCCTACCCGAATATGTCGTCACCAAGACCGCTTCCGCCTCCATCGGTAATGACCCTTCTGACATTCCGACGGCGGGCTCCATTAACGCTACCTTCGGCCGCCGTTTCAAAACCGTATCCTTCCGCTGGCTTACTCCCAATGACCTCTAACTCATTCCGTCGCTTTGTTCTGTTCCTAATCGCTATAACCGTGGGCGCGTGCGCCTTCGCGCAGCCCGCCGCCAGTCCGAAAGCCTTCCGCTTTCGTACCCTTTCTTGGTCCGATCCCGTGAACGACCTCTTTTACGACTTCAATGGCAAACCCATGCCTGTAAAAGCAGTTAGCTACGCCCGATCGCCTTTTTATCAGGCGGATGCGACCGACAAGGTGGTGTTTTATCGCCAGATCAAAGGCCCTGATGGGCGCAAGGTTCGCCAGGTCGTAGCGGAAGCCGCCGTGGATGGGAAAAGTTCCATGCTCCTGATGCTTTTCATCAAAGAACCCAAAGGCGCGATACGCGTAAGTGTCTCAGATGACGAAACCTCCCAGTTTCCCGCCGGCAGCTATCGTTTCGTTAACGTGTCAAGCCACCACCTGATGATCGCGGCAGGTAGTGCCCGCGCCTCTATCGCTCCAGGTGAATCGAAAGTTCTCACCAGCGAAGTTGATAAAGCGACTCACGGGGTGAACATCCGGCTAGCGACGGCAGCAGGTGAAGCGTCGAAAATGGTATATGCCGACGTATGGCTTTGGTCCGCTGATGCCCGCACCTTGGTCTACGCCAGCGACACCGGTAATGCACAAGCTCCGGTTGACCTGAAGCGAATCACGGAAAATGCGCGGTTTGATAAAGAGGCCGTTCCAGTAGCTCCAGCAACGGCGCGCTGAACCGCGATTTGTTGCGTTCTTGGTTAACATTTTTCTCACGCTGATCGCCTTAGCCTCCGAAGCACGGAGTAGATTTCTATTTCAATTTCCATGTCCAGTCACTCACCCACACCCACTTCTCCGGGTTCGCCATCCGAAAACGCTGCCCCAACGGGTACTATATACCGAGTCGGCTCTTTGACTTATACCAAAGGAGCGTTGCTCACGGTGTTGTTCTGGATGCTGTGGGCCGATCTTGCTCTCCAGATCATGGAGTCGCTGCAGACGATCATTCCCATTCAGTTGGAACGGCTGGGCGCCAGTAGCTTTGTTACCGGACTGGTTCGCGACACCATGCAGGCGGCGCTCACCTTGCTCATTCTGCCCATCATCGGAGCCCAAAGTGATCGCCATCGCGGCCCATTGGGACGTCGCCGGCCGTTCCTGCTCTTTAGTATTTTACCCCTGAGTGTATGTCTCATCGCACTCGGCTATGCAGAGCCAATAAGTCAGATGCTGCACGGTTTTATTTCTCCGTTTGCCGCCGGGCTGACCATGAAGACGGTGGGCATCGCTGTCATCATCGTGTGCGCCGGTGGGTTTTTCTTTTTCAACAACTACACCTTGCCCGTGTATCAATATCTGATCGCCGATATCATTCCCAAGGAAGTCATGGGGAAGTTCATTGGCGGCTACCGGGCGATTGGGGCGATTTCAGGGTTTTTATTTAATAAGTTTTTATTCCCCCATGTGGATACCCACATCGAATATATTTATATTACCTGCACCCTGTTTTACGCGTTTTCCTTCCTCTTGCTGGTGTGGCGGGTGCGCGAGGGAACCTACCCGCCGCCGGCCACCACGGCCAAGCGGCTTGGGCCAGTGGCGTTTGTTAAAAACTATTCCCAGCTGTGTTTCGCCCATGGGTTTTATTGGAAAATCTACCTGACCTCCCTGTTTTATTGGGCAGCTATCGTGCCCTTTTATAGTTTCGGTATCCTCTATTTTAAGGCCGCTCCCAAGGGCGAGAGTATGACCGCGCTGAATCTGTTTCCTAATGAACTCGGCGACATCCGCGCGTGGACCTTTTTGGTCCAACTGGTCATCTTTCCGTTTCTCGGCATCTTCATCGACCGGTATCATTCGTTGCGCTTCCTCATCGCTGGGTTGGCGGGCATGACGACGTGTTTTTGCCTAGGAATATTTTTTGCCTATTCCCAGCCGAACATTGTGCCGACGATGAGTGTTAAGGACAAAGTGGTGGTCACCGTCTGCGACAGCCGACTCGACGCAACGGGTAAACCGGAACGCAGTGAACGCATCGTGAGCGTGGCGCAGATTGAAAAGACCGGCGTGAGTGAGCTGACCCAAGTCGAGGCGGACGCCCCGGCCGGCACACGCAAATTCATTGAAGATAAATACTATAATCACGCTCCGCGGTGGGCTTGGGTCTGGTGGTTTATGATGATGACCGTGTTGGCAGTTATACAATTGGCCTACTTGGCGATGCAGCCCGCCCTCTTCCCTCGGGAAAGCTATGGTCAGTTTTGCTCCGCCAACCAGTGGATTTTCAGTATCGGGCTTTTGCTCGCCCCGTTGATCTGCGGAATCGTGCTGGATGCTGTTAAAGACTATCGGATGATCTTCATCTGGAGTTCTGCGTTTTTCACCATCGCTACATTCATGTCTATTTCATTGTATAGACATTGGAAGCGGCTCGGTGGCGACACGCATTACGTCCCGCCAGGCAGCACGCCGGTGACCCAGTAGGTGGTGGTATTAACCGAGAAAAAGAATTAGAACCACAGATTGCACAGAATACACAGATTGCCGAAAAATTAAATCCTGCTCATGCACACCACAGGGGCGAGTTACATTTTATCGCGGAATAGTATGCAAGTTTTGCTATCCGTGTAATCTGTGTAATCCGTGGTTAACCGGCTTGAACTCCGGTTTCGTGGCGGGCTGTGCAGCTCGTGATGCATAATTCGGAACCCGGATTTTAACCACTTATGGGTACTGATTAACACTGATTGAGCCGATAGAAAACGACTTTTGTTAACCGAGAAAAAGAATTAGAACCACAGATTGCACTGAATACACAGATTACTAACAAATGAAATCCTACTCGTGTACACCTCAGGGGCGAGTTACATTTTAACACGTGATAGTATGTAAGTTATACTATCCGTGTAATCTGTGTAATCCGTGGTTAACCGGCTTGAACTCCGGTTTCGTGGCGGGCTTAGCATTCCGTGATCAATATTACAGGATTCGGATTTTAACCACTTATGGGCACTGATTAACACTGATTGAGCCGATAGAAAACGACCTTTATTAAACGAGAAAAGAATATGAGCCACAGATTGCACGGAATACACAGATGACCAACAAATTAAATCATTCTCATGCACACCACAGGGGCGAGTTACATTTTAAAACGTGATAGTATGTAAGTTATACTATCCGTGCAATCTGTGCAATCCGTGGTTAAATTCAACTGCCGGACTTAGGTTAAAAGGAAAACTCTAAGGCATCCGTTTCTGCATCAGTGAATATCAGTGCCCATAAGTGGTTAACCGGCTTGAACTCTGGTTTCGGTGCGGGCTGTGCAGTCTGGTATTAATACTACTGAATTTAAATTTTAACCACTTATGGGCACTGATTAACACTGATTGAGTCGATTGGAATCGATCTTTATTTATGATTTATGCCTGCACAATTTCTGTCACTGCCAGCCCGTTTGGTTTTGGTGTTATGTAATTTTATCATGAAACGTCCCTGCTCCCTATATACAATAATCGCGTTAATCGCCGCACTGCCCTTGGGCTTGCTGGCAGCCGCACCATCCGCATCGGCTGTGCCGGCTATGGTCGAGCTCAACGCCGCCCGCTGGCCGGCGGCTCCGGTCGCGGCCCCTGCGGGTACCTTCGCAGGCTCCACCGGCGGGGCCTTAGTCGTCTTTGGCGGCGTCGATGCCACCGATTCAGCCCAAGTTTTGCCCTTTGCCGCCGGTCCGGCCGCTGCTAAATGGCAAACCGTGCCCGCTTCTTTGCGGCGCGCCTGGGGTGCAGTCGCCCAAGGAACCGATGAGCTGGTTGCCGTCGGCGGTGTGCGCGACGGTCAGGTCAGCGCCGCCGTGGACCGGCTGCGCTGGGTCGGCGGCCAACTGAGCCAGACCGCCTTGCCGGACTTACCCGTGCCGCTGGCCGGGGCCGGCGCGGCGCTGATCGGCCAGAAACTCTACGTGACGGGAGGCCTGCGGGCGCTCGACGCCGCCCAGGCGGAAAACGCCCTTTACGTGCTCGACCTGGCGGCTGCCCAGCCGGCGTGGCGGGAGTTGGAGCCGTTACCGGGTGTCGGCCGAGTTCTGCCAACGATGACCGGCCAATATGATTTTCTCCAAGTTTATGGCGGGCGCACGGTGGTGGCTGCGACGGACGGGACGCGTGCCTACCGTGCCACCGACGAGGTGTGGTTTTACCGGGTGGTGCCGCTCGAGGCGAGTACCCTGAGGGGCTGGTTACGCGGGACTTCGCTGCCGACACCGGTAGCGGCGGCGGCGGCCGTCCCCAGCGGTCAGGCCCATGTTTACCTATTGGGCGGTGACGAGACGGCGCAAGTGGCCACGCCCTTCGCGTTGGACGCCGGCCTCCAGCCGCGACCACTACGGCTGTTCCATGTGCTCACGGATGCGTGGGTGGACACCGGGGTGGCCTTGCCTGGGGTGCGCCCGGTGGCCGTGCGCGGCAAGGGCGCCGAAGTGTATGCGTTTGCCGCTCAAGGCGACACGGCCGTTGCTGAATTCGCCGGCATCCGCCGCGTGCGCGACCTAGCGATCATCGATTATGTGGTGATCATTGGTTACTTCGTACTGCTCGGCGGCATCGGTTGGTATTTTTCCAAACAAAAGGAGAGCAGTTCGGAATACTCGCTGGGTGGGCGGAAAGTCCAGTGGTGGGCGGCCGGCATCAGCATGTTCGCCACCGGGGCGAGCGCCATCAGCTTCATGGCCGTGCCCGCGCTGGCGTTTGCCACCAACCTGGTTTGGACCCTGCCGATTTTAATCTATGTGGCCGGGTATTTTGTGCAGGCGTACATCATTTTCCCCATGCTGCGCCGCTTGCAGCTGACCTCCACGTTTGAATACCTTGAGCAGCGTTTTAACGTGCCGTTGCGCCTCATCGCCAGCGGCCAACAGGTCTTGTTTCTCACGTTCGGGCGCGCCGCCGTGGTCTTGGTCTTGCCGGCCATCGCCATCTCCACCACCACCGGGCTTAACGTGTTCCTGAGCGTGGCGATCATGGGCCTGCTGACCACGGTTTATACCGCCATTGGCGGCTACAAGGCGGTCATCTGGACGGAGGTTTTTCAGGGCATCCTCAAGCTCCTCGCTCCGCTGGCCATGATCGGGGTGATTATCTACGCGCTGCCCGGCGGGGTGAAGGAGTTCATCTCGGTCAGCAATGACTACCACAAGTTCGACATCGCCCTGCTCACCTGGGACGTGACCGTGCCGGCGCTGTGGATCATGGTGTTGAGCTCCTTTATTGCCTCCACCGTGCAGCTCGCCGGCGACCAGCCGATGATCCAGCGCGTGTTCTCCGCCCCCGAGCATGAGGTGCGCCGGGTGGCGTTTATGAATGTGCTGTGCGGCATCGTTATTTCGGTCGTGGTTAACATTCTCGGAATCGGTATTTTCGCCTATTTCCGGGCCTATCCCGGCCTGTTCGACGCGGGTTCGCAAAACGACCAGATCATCCCCTTGTTCGCGACCCAAGGTCTGCCCGCCGGCCTGGCTGGCGTGGTCATCGCCGCGATTTTCGCGTCAGCCATGGCCACCGTGGCTAGCAACATGAACAGCGTCTCCACGTTATATGTGGAGGATTTCTACCGCCGGTGGCGGCCGGAAGCCACTGACGAGCGCCGTCTCGGCGTGCTCAAGTTCACGGCCTACTTGGTGGGCGCAATTGGCACGGTCATGGCGCTGTTGCTGGCGGCTCTGCCGATCAAGTCGATGATGGTGGTGTGGTCCCAAGTGGCCTCGCTGCTGGGCGGAGGCATCGTGGGGGTTTACACCCTGGGCATGCTCACCACTCGGGCCAATGGCGTGGGTGCGGTGTGCGGGGCGATCGCCAGCGTGGTGGTCGCCTTGGTGGTGAAACTCTTCACGCCCTTGCACTGGTCCACCTACATGCCGGTGGCGATCGGCTCCTGCCTGGTGGTCGGCTACGCCGTCAGCCTGCTGTTCCCTGGTAAACCCAAGGACCTCACTGGTCTGACCGTGTTCACCCCGCGCAAAGGCTGATACCATTTCTCATTCATACGCATAAAAACTTGGCTGCCGCTCTGGTTCATCGCACCAGCAACCCAGCAGCCAAGCATCAAACAGCGGAATTTTAACCGCTAATGAACACTAATATACGCTAATTCAGGAAATGCCGTCCTGGGTTATATTAGCGGCCATTAGCGTTCATTAGCGGTTACAACGGTCTTTTGTATTTATTTGAGTGCGAAAGGCTATCAGCTCTTCGATTCGCGGAAGTCGGGGGCGTCGACGGTCACCACCAGCGGGCGCACGTCGGGGTTTTGCAGGGTCATTGCCACGTTTTGGAAAACAACGCCGCGCGCGTGGCGCACATAGGCCGCCGCACCTGGGAGCACGCCGAAATAGAAATGCTCGGGGTACATCGCCGGTTCCTCGGGCGGGTTGAGCTTGCTCGCATCGCCCTGGAAACCGCCGACGAAATCGAACGCGCAATCGCTCACCACCACGTCTTCGATCATCTGCTCGGGCACTCCCGTCATGACGATGCCGGAGAAGGCCTCGGGGGCGATCAGCTCCTTGGTGAAATGCTGCAGGCTGGGCTTGTTCGGCTGGAAAACCTTGGCGCGCACCCCGGCGATTCGCACGCGGCGTAGTTTGCCCGCCGGTTTGGGCGCGTCGTCCTTGGCGTAGGTGCGCCCGCGCGCGCCCAGCCGGAAGAAGATCGGACCGGTGGTCAGGTCGGCTTGGACGTTACGAATCTGCACATCCTCAATCACCGCGCCGTCGCTGGTGAGCACCTTGATCGCGCAGGTGGCGGCGTAGCGGATGTGAATGTCGTGGATGTTCACCCGGCGCATGTCGCCGTAGGACTCGGTGCCGAGTTTGAGCGCGCCACACTCGGTGGATAACTCGCAGTCGTGCACATGGACATCTTCACACGCTTCACGGCGGGTGGCTTTTAGGCAGATCGCGTCGTCGTCGGTGAAGATGCGGCACTGGCGCACGGTTACCCGGCGGCTGCTGTCGATGTCGATGCCGTCATTGTTCTCGTTAACTCGGCTGTCGATGACGACGTTTTCGACGAGGACGTCTTCGCAATCGAGGAGGTGAACGGTCCAGGCGGCCGAACCGCGCAGTTCCAAGCCGCTCAAGGTGACGTGCTGGGTGTGGACGAGGCGCACGAGGAAGGGGCGGGTCGAGTGTTCGGGCGTGCCCTGGTGGAACGCGCCGCCGTTGCCGTCGATCACGCCTTCGCCGGTGAGGCCGACGTTGTGCACGCGCTCGGCGAGGATGAGGGCGCGGCCGCGGACGTCGCCCACGGCATCGACGAAGCTCGTCTCAGGTGCCGGATAATCGGCGTAGCGGGGACTGCCGAGGATGATTGCGCCGCGTTCGAGGTGGAGCGTGACGCCGTTTTTGAGGAAAAGCGTGCCGCAGCGGTAGGAACCCGCGGCGAGTACGACGCGGCCGCCGCCGGCAGCCGAGCAGGCATCGATGGCCTGTTGGATGCGGGGCGAGGCAAGTTCGTGCCGGTTGTTCTGACGATGATTGGATAAGCGGATGTCGTTCATGGTGGGGGAAAGGGTTGGGGTGGGGGAGTTTTTGCTGTCGGTTTTATCAGTGAAAATTAGTGCTCATTAGTGGTTAAAACCTCCGTTTCAGGGGAATCGAAAGCCAAGGCACTCGGACTTCGATCCGGGTTAACCACTGATCAGCACTGATATTCACTCATTTCGGAATAATGACCTTCGACAGGCCATCGCAGTTTAATCCGACAAGTTTCATTTTACTGCCTAATAGGTAGTGGGTTATTTGAGGTGGTGGAGTTTTTGCTGTCGGTTTTATCAGTGATAATTAGTGCAGATCAGTGGTTAAAACCTCCGTTTCGGGGGAATCGAAAGACGCGGCAATCGGACCTCGATCCTGGTTAACCACTGATCAGCACTGATATTCACTCATTTCGGAATAATGACCTTCGACAGGCCATCGCAGTTTAATCCGACAAGTTTCATTTTAATGCCTAATAGGTAGTGGGTTATTTGCGGTCGAGGATCTGGTAGCCTTCGAGGGTTTCGTGCTGCACGTGGCGGCCGGCGCGGTCGATCAACTCGGGGTCGGGCAAGGCGGTGCGGTATTCGTCCACAAAGAGTCCGATCTTCTCAAACGGGATAGCCTTAAAGCCGGGCAGGTCTTTAAACACCTGCGAATCGGGCCGCAGACGCAGGTCGCCGCCGGCGAGGTCCACGAAGCCGGGGTCGGCGGCGTAAACGCCTTGCGCGCCGCTCGGGTAAGGCTCGGTCTTGCTCTTCTTGCCGCCCTTCAAATCGCTCCAGGTGAACGGCGTGGGCGCGCGCACCACGACGTTGTTTTCAATCTTCGCTTCGGTGGGTTTGGCGCTCACGAACTCAAAACCGAAGTTGGACTCGATCGCGATGTTGTTACGGCAGTCGATGGACTGCGGGAACTGCGCCTGGTAGCCGATCTTGTAGAGGAAACTGGTGCCGCGCTTACCCTTGCTTTTGAGGTGAACGACGTTGCCGAACACCGTCATGTTCGGGTGGTCGTGGTCGAAGTAGATGGCGTCGCCGTCATCGCTGGAGTGGATGTAGTTAAACCGCAAAACGTGATTCCCGAACTGAGTGTAGCGGTCGTAGGAGTAAATGCCGCCCATGTCGTTGGAAACGGTGGCGAAGCGGAAAATCTCGTTGTATTCGATGACGTTGTCGTAGCTGCCGAGCAGCACGCCGGCGTGGGGCGTGTCGTGGATGAGATTGTGCGTGACGGTCATGCCCACGCAGGTGTGGTGGCCGCCGTTGCCGCCGCCGGTGAAGCCGATGTTCACGCCCGGCGTGTAGACGCGCTGGAGCTCGGAGAAGTGGTGAATGTGGTTGTTGGTAACGAGGTGGCCAGCGGGCACGCGCGGGGTGGACGTTTCGTCGCCGCCGGACAGGAAAACGCCGCCGGAGCCGAGCCGCGTGAGTTCGTTGCTGCGCACGACGTGGTTCTTGCCGCCCTCGACGCGCACGCCGTATTCATCGACCAACCGCACGGTGCAGCCGGCGATCAAGTTGTGCTCGCCGCCGGAAATCTGGATGCCCGCGCCGGCGTTGATCGTGACCAGTAGGCCGCGCAACGTGAGGTGGCGGGCGTCGCGCAACGTGACCACCGGCTCCGTGGTGTCGGCCACCAGAATCTCCGTCTCTTCAAGCGGGGAGGGCGGGTAGAGGTAGAGTTTGCGGTCCTTAAAATCGAGGCACCACTCGCCGGGCTGGTTCACCTCTTCGAGCAGGTTCATGACCCAGTAGGATTCGCGGCCGTTACCCTCAGGGCGGAGGTATTTATTGCCAATGCCGCCGGGGATGGGCTTCGCGAGCGTGAGCACCTGCTTTTCCGGGTCGATGGAGAGAACGCGAATAGCCTCATTCTGCCAAGGGATACGCCAATAGCCCTTCACCCAAACGCCGCGGTCAAGCTGGCCCGCCCACGTGGCGTGTTTGGCGGCAACTTCGTCACGAAACTCAAAGATGCCGCCCGTCGGATGGTCTTCGAGCAGGTGCCAGGCCGCGCCTTCCCATTTGCGCGTCGTGGGGCCGCCGGCGTTGAAGAGGATCTTTCGGATCGTCATGAACCCGCGGTCGGGAAACCGGGCGATGGGCAGACGGCGATCGCGCGTGAACAACGAGAGGATGCCGCCGGTGTCGTTGAACACATCAGGGTAGGGACCGATGCGCTTCAGGCCGAGCGCCTCGGCATCGACCATGCGGATCTTGCCAGCGGCCTCGGGAGAAAGCCGCGCGAGCGTGGCGGGATCGGTGACGGGCTGAAAATCGCTTGCCTTCAACACGCGCGCGCCGAGCAAGCGCGGCTGTTCGCCCACTTTGGCCCGCCACACAACCGGTGCCTCGGCGGTGCCGGAATCCTCCGGTCCGAGCACGAGCGGGGTGCCTTGCAGGTAATCGCCCCCGGCGATCCACACCGTCACCGGTTCGGTGGGTTGGCTGCGGCGGGCTTCACGCACCAGATCCCGCGCCCGCTGCAAAGTGGCTACGGGTTGCCCGACCGAGCCCGGAGCCCGGTCGTCGCCGACGGCGGCTGACACATGAAATTCGGCTCCCACCAGCGCGAGCGGGGCGCCGACTAGGAGTAGACCAAGAAAAAGACGGTGAATGACGTTCGTGTGCATAGGGGTAAAAAGGGGAAGGAAGGCGGGGTGAAGCGAGAGTCTTGCCTTAATATTGCGGCAATATTTGCAAAATTAAAGCGCAAAAAATAGAAAAATTAAGCTGTTTGTAGCGGCTGAGTTTGGTTTGGTTAAGCCTTAAAACCAACGTAAAGACCCGGAGGGTACGCAGTAAAACCACTCAATATCGGCAAAAATCTCACGATCTATTAAGGAGTTAATAAGCCACGAAGAGTCCGATCAGATCGGCGGTTTTTGATCCCACGAAGTCGGTTCAGGCTCACCGCACCAGCAGCCAAACACCAATCAACGGATTTTTTAACCGCTAATGAACGCTAAGATACGCTAATTCGGTCGCAATGAATTACTGGTTTTCATTAGCGGTTTAACTCGGTTCGTTTGTATTTCTTTGAGTATGAAAGGGTGTAACTAGGCCTTGGTTTGTTTTCCTCTTAGCGACTCAGTGAAAGCGTCGAGGGACGATTTTTACGATTTTATTAAATATTTTTTACGAGCGACTTACAAGTGGCGAGAATTTTTGCAAAAAAGGCGAAGTCGTTTGTGCCTTTGGGCTAAAACTGTGGTTTGGGCGGTCTACCCCGTGAGCCCGAAGCCGTCCCCGCCCGTTCGAGGGGGATGGCTACCGGGCCTCTTTTCCCACTACCCATGAGCTTCTCTTTCCCTGCCTCCTACTGCGCTCTTCGTTACCCAACGATGCCTGCCTCAGCACACAGGTTTTTGGCCGGTTTTACATTCGGCCTTTATATGCTCTGCGTCTTCGCGAACCTGGCCAGCGCCGCCGACTACTTCTTCGACGTTAACGGCATCGCCCCCGGCAGCGGCATTACCGCTGGCGGCTCCTACGACGCCACCGCCCCCGTGTGGAATTCCGCGACCGATGGCACCGCCACGCCCGTGCTCAACCCCGGCCGGCAAGGTTACATTTTCTCAGCCGGCACCGATGCCTTCGGGCTCTCTTACACCGTCACCGGCAGCATGGGCCAGGTTTCCCAGGGCATCACCGTGGCCGAGGGAGCCGTCACGCTCGCCGGTGGCGGTACGTTTTTCGGTAGCACCACCGTGCGCACGCGCGCGGGCAGCAGTCTCGCCTTTGCCACCACGAATTGGGATTTTTATAACAACACCATCACCTTCGAGTCCGCCGCCGATGCCCCGATTTCCCTCAACAGCATTTCCACGACCAGCACACGCGGCGGCAATCTAGTTAAAACCGGGCCCGGTCGCCTGACCCTCACCGGCAACGCCACGGCCAACGGTTTCTCCACCACCGTTAACCAGGGCGAGCTGCGTCTCCAGACCGCCAACGCGCTCTTCAGCACCGGCTACTCCACCAAGAGCTACCCGGTCACGGTCAACACCGGCGGCACCCTTGCCCTCACCGGCGGGATCAGCGTGGTCAACAACCCCGCCACGTTGCGCGGCCATGGCGATGCCACCCTCGGCGCCCTCCGCAGCGTCTCGGGCAACAATGACTGGAACGCCCTCCTCACTCTCGGGGCCGATACCCGCATCAACGCCGATGCCGACGCTACCTTGACGCTCAATCCCGCCACCGGCGACGCCGTTACCGGTGCTTTCGCCCTCACCCTCGGCGGCGCAGGCACCCTCACGGTGTCCCGTGCGCTCTCCAGCCTCACCGCCTTGAACAAGGACGGCTCCGGGGTCGCCATCCTCGCCGCCATGAATCCTTTCACCGGCCCCACCACCGTATCGGCCGGCACGTTGCGTTTTGTCGAGACCAGCGGCGTGCTCGCCTCCGTCGGTGGCCCGCTCACGGTTGATGCCACCGTCGAAGTCGTGCACGCCGCCGCCCAGACGTGGTCCTCTGCGCTCTCCGGCGGCACCGCAGGCCGTTTCCTCAAACAGGGCACCGGTCGCCTCACCCTTGCCGGTAAACACAATCTCGGCGGCACGGTGTTCGTCCAGGACGGGGTGCTCGCGCTCGCCAAGGATACTGTTTTCACCGGCCCGCTACGCCTCGAGCTCGCTGGCTCCACTACGCTCGATGCCTCCCCGCTTGGCTCCGGCCTCGTACTCACCTCCGGCCAGACACTCGCAGGCGTGGGAGGCGTGGCTGGCGCCCTCACCACTCAGTCCGGGGCTTACCTTGACGCAACTCCGGGCTCCCCGCTGGTCGTTACCGGTTCAGTAGCCATTGCCGCTGGCACCTGCGTGCGTATCCCTGCCACCTTGGCCAATGGCACCTATGCGCTACTGCGCTCCAGCAGCGGGGTGATCGCCGCCACACCCGCAGCCCTCGTGCTCACGGGCTTCACTTCCACCGCCCAGGTCGCCTCGTTGCAACTCAACGCCTCATCTACCGAGCTGGCCCTCGTCCTGGCCAGCAACCCCTACGTCGGTCGCGCTCTAGTATGGGTGGGCGACGCTACCGGCAACCGCTGGGAAACCGGTGTCTCCACTCCTTGGCGTACGGGCGGTGTGCCCGTCGTCTTCACTACGCGCGACGCCGTCACGTTTGACGCCACCGGTGCCGCCCAGCCTCTCGTCACCCTTGCCGATACGCTGCTGCCCACCTCCGTCACGGTATCCTCAGCCACCGATTACACGTTCACCGGCTCCGGCTCCTTCGCCGGGGGAGCCACGCTCGTCAAATCCGGCTCGGGCCGCCTCATCTGCGCTCAAGCCAACAGCTTCACCGGCGGCACCACGTTGAGCGGCGGCGTGCTCGAAGTCCGCACGACCGGCGCACTCGGCCTCGGCCCCTTGGTCAACTCCGCCACGCTCGCCCTCGCCCCCGTCGACTCCCTCACGTTGGCCAATTCCATCTCGGGCTCTGGCTCACTCAGCGTGTCCGGTGGCATCACCACCGTGACCGGCGACAACACCTTCACCGGCCCCTCCACCGTTGCCTCCGGCACCCTCGTCCTTGGCCACTACCGCGCGCTCGGGGCTGTCGCCGGTGCAACCACGGTCGCCAGCGGTGCCACCCTCGATCTCGCCGGCCTCAGCATCGGGGCCGAGCCCGTCGTGCTGGCAGGCGGCCTCCTGCGCAATTCCACCGTCAACCCCGCCTCGCTCGCGGGCCCGCTCACCCTCTCCGCTCCGGCCAGCGTCGCCGCCGTCGGTGCAGGTGAGCTCACCCTCGCGGGCGCGCTGGGCGGCACCGCCCCGCTCACCGTCACAGCGGGTCTAGTTCGCCTCAACGGTGATTCATCCGCTGCGACGGTCCCGGTGGTGGTCGCCGCCGGTTCCACCATGGGCGGCACGGGCACCGTCGGCGGCACCCTCGTTCTCGGCGGCACCCTCGCACCCTCCTGCGGCCTCCCCGGCGTCGCCACTTTCTCCGTCGTGGGCAACACCACTCTCCAACCCGGCTCCAGCCTGTCGCTTCGCGCGCAAAAATCCGGTGCCTCCGCCACCGCCGACCGCCTTGCTGTCGTCGGCTCGCTCACCCTCGGCGGTACGCTCTCCCTCGCCGTCTCGGGCGAGCCCCTCGCCGCAGGCGATTCCTTCACCCTGTTCTCCGCCGGCTCCGTCTCCGGTTCCTTCGCCCAGATCCAGTTACCCTACCTCTACGGCGATCTTCTCTGGGACCGCTCCAGCCTCGAATCCACAGGCACCGTGCGCGTTATTAGCCTGCCTGCCGTATCCACCCTGGCCCAACGCCGCGACTGGCTGCTCACCCGTCTTGGCGAAAATCCCGACGGCATGGACGGCTTCACCACCGCCCTCGGTTTTTTTGCCCGGGGCGACAACGACCTCGGCCGCGCCTACGCCCTCTCCCGATCCCGCAGCCTGCTCGACGGCCACCTCAATGGCGCGGTTCAGGTCGATCTCTTCTACATCTGGCCCGCCGTAGATCTGGTCGCACGCTACGGCCCGCTCCTCGACGACGAAACCAAGGCCAACATCCGCCAGATCGTGCTCACTTTTTACCAATACAAGGACACCACCACCTCTAACCTCAAGATGCTCGGCCACGTCGTCCGCTTCCTCGGCGGCGAACTCTACGGCCAGGCCGCGTTCGACGCCGCCAAGACCTACACCAACGGCACGCTCACCTTGACCAACGACTGGCGCTCCTCAGACCCCAATGCCAAAACTTCCCTGCTCAGCTTCCTGGCCACGATGGCCACCACCGGCGTCGGCGAACTGGCCTCCCGTCCCTACGTCTGGAAAAATATCGTCCCGGTTCTCAGTCTCGCTCAGCTCGCCCAGGACGCCGAGATCCGCAACCGGGCCGCCATCGTTTACGAGGCCTGCCTCGCCCAGCACGCCAGCTACTGGCTGCGCGGTCACCTCGCCATGACGACCACCCGTAGCTACCCCGACATGCTCGAACAACACCCGTCGAGCGGCGCTTCCATGGGCCTGTTTTGGTATCACTTCGGCGGCGAACTACCCGCCCTCGACAGCGAATCCGCCACCATGGTCGCCGCCATGAATCCCAGCGTCTCGCCCATCCTCGAACTCGCTGCTAGCGACCGCTCCACTCCCACCTACGTCCGCAGTCGCAATAGCAATTACTACCTGCACTCCTGGCTCGACCGCGATTACGCCCTCTTCGCCGACGCCATCATCGGCTTCAACTCCGGCCAGGTTTATCCCAATGGCGTCGTCTGGACCGACTCCGACCGCTCCCGTTACAGCCACCTTTGGGTCACGAAACCCATCCACGACGATCCGTCCTCCATCAACGTCTCGAACACCCACGGCAAGGAAACCCGTCAATTTAGCGAGACCGTCGCCCACGACGCTTTGCTCTACATCTTTAACATCCCCCCGCCCGCCAATCTCTCCGCCCTGCCTACCCCAACCCCCTACGCCATGGGCTACGTGCCCGGAGGCTACCGCGCCGTGGTCAACGACGCCGCCACCACCGGCCAGATTTTCCTCCACTACGGCAGCGTGCTCATCGCTATCCGATCCGAGCTTCCCTTCGGCTGGGACCCCGCGGTCGGCATCACCACCCCCTCCGGCACCGTGCGCACCGGTGACTCCGAATTCCTCATCGACGGCGACACCGCTACCACTCGCCCTCCCGCCACCTTCACCACGCCCCTGACCGCCAACCTGCGTTTCACCGTCGCCATCGAGACCGCCCGCCCGGCCGATTTCCCCGGCGCCACCCCCGCCGCGCAACTCGCCGCCTTCCGCACCGCCATTCTAGCCCTGCCGAAACCTTCCCGCCCGGCCGACGCCCCCACCACCGCCACCTACACCACCCGCCAAGGCGACCGCCTGCGCCTCACCGCCTCCAGCGACCAAAACCCCGTGGACTTCCCCCTCTGGGTCAACGACCTCCCGGTCGATCCCTCCTATTGGCCCCAACTGGAAAGTCCCTGGCTCTACCAACCCCAAGGCCAAAACTACCTCATCCTTCGCTCTCCCAACCGCCGCGAAGTTCTCAACTTCTCCACTTGGACGCGCACCGTGCAAACCGGCGCGATCGACATGACCCCGCCCGTCCTCGGCAACCTTCCCGGCAACCTAAACCTAACCCCCAACCATCCCGCTCCCACCCTCGTTTTCGATCTCACTGCCGCCGACGCCACCGACGGTCCGGTTTCTATCACCTACGATCCGCCCGCCGGTTCCTCCTACACCCCTGGCACCACCACCATCGTCACCGCCCTCGCCACTGACGCCGCGCTCAACACCGCCCTCTACAGCTTCGCCGTCACCCTCGACCCCTACCTCGCCCCGCCGCCCGCCAGCCCATGGAGCGTGTCCAACATCGGTGCCCAGCCTCTCATTCCCGGCAGCGCGACCCACCACGTCGCCGGCCGCGTTTTCACCATTTCCGGAACCGGCGGCACCACGGGCACCGGAACCAGCGGCGATATCTGGAGCGGCACCAGCGAGGGCTTCACCTACGTCTCCCTCCCCTGGACCGGCGACGGCACCTTCACCGCCCGCGTTTACAGCCTCTCCGCCACCGATAGCGGCGCCAAGGCCGGTCTCATGTTCCGCGAAACCACCGCCGCCGGCGCGCGCAACGCCATCGTTTACATGAGCCCCACCGGCACGGCGACCTTCCAGACCAAGACCGCGATCAATGGCAACTCCAGCACTTCCACCACCTCCAGCCGAGGTTTTCCCCAGTGGATACGCCTCCTGCGCGAAGGCGACACCTTCACCGGCTACTACTCCGCCGACGGCATCACTTGGACGTTACAAGGCGCGCCTACCGTCATCACCATGTCCGGCTCGATCCTCACCGTCGGTTTCGCCGTCGCCCCGCGCACCGGTGGCCAGACCGCCAACGCGATCATCGACAATGTCAGCTTTCAAACCCCGCTGGATACCTGGCGCCTCACCAACTTTGGAACCCCTGCGAACACCGGTTCCGCCGCCGACCTTGCCGACCCCGACGCCGACAGCCTGCCCAATCTCCTCGAATACGCCTTCGGCAGCTCGCCCACCTCGCCCGCCTCCTCTGCCGCTCTCGCCGTCTCCCTGCTCTCCGCTCCCAGTTCCAAGCTCGCCCTAACATTCCTCCGCGCCCGCTCAGATCTCACCTACACCGTGGAAGCCTCCTCAACCCTGGCCCCCGATTCCTGGTCCACCCTCGCCACCAACCCCGGCACCGTCAGCCCCACTGTCCCTGTCATCGTCGCCGACACCGTTTCTCTCACCCCCGCCAGTCCACTCCGCTTCCTGCGCCTCCGCGTCACGGCCCCTTAATTTTCCCGCGTCTTTTTACCCCCTCCTTAGATCCCCCTTCTTTAAACGATGAATCTAAAACTCCGTGCCTTTCTTTGTTTGATAAGCGTCTCCTTGCTCTTTTGCGGGAAGCTTGTCGCCCAAACTCCGCAATTTGCCGTTCCGGTCACCATCAACCCGGACAAATCCATCACCTACAATCCAACCCCTAAGGGCGACCGCATCCCCGATTTCTACACTGTCGGCTACAACTACGGCAACACGCCGCGCCTTCCTGCGGTTTATCTTAAATTACTAAAAGATTTAACGCGGTTTTAGACCGGGCGGAATCCCGCCGCCCGCGCCTCCCGACACAGCCATACCGCACCCCTCGTCTCCGTTCCCAAACCATTCCGCTTACTATGAAATCATCCGTGTTAATCTCCGTTTTAATAGGGCTTGGACTACTCGCGTTTCCTGCGCTGCACGCGGCGAATCCGCTCGGGCTCACGCCGGGCACAGCCGCGACGGTTACCCTGGGTTCGATTCAAACGCTGGCGAATTACAATACCTCCATCGCCACTTCGGACATCAGTTATAATAACACCGACCTGGCCACGCGCACCTACGTCGTGCGACTGCCGTCTGGCTACGATGCTAACAACCCGGCCAAAAAATACGGCCTCGTTACCTACATTAACGCCGGCCCCGCCGTGTTCCCCACCTCCTACGCCGCCGCGCTCGACGCCCACGATGTCATCTGGATCTCGGGCGATGGCATCGACAACAACGCCGCTACCAACCTGCGCCGTGGCGTCGCGATCATGGGGGCGTTTCGTATGGCGGAACTTTGCCCCATCGACCCCAACCGCATCTACGCCTCGGGTCTCTCCGGCGGCTCCCGCACCGCCAGTGACATGGCCTACCTGCGCTCCGACTATTTCCACGGGTTTATTGGCCGCGTCGGTTCCAGCCTTCCCAGCATCATCCCCGGCTGGGAGTGCGCCGGCACCAACTCTAACAACGCCGACGCCGAGTATGAATATATGAGCACCTTCGCAGCCGATCCCTCGGTCGTGCTGCCGACCTATTTTCGCACGGCCATCATGACCCAATACGGTGACTTCCGCCGCGCCGAAAACATAGCCATCTACCGTTTCGGCCATCTCAACCACGGCAACACCACCCGCCTGATCATGCGTAGCGGTGGCCATTCCGACGAGAACGGCCCCAGCTTCACCGATGCCCTCGATTTCATGTATTCCCCGCTGGTCGATGTGATCTGGGACCGTTTTGAAAACGGTAACCTTGGGGCCAATGTCCAGGCCGGGAAAACCGTGGCTGGCTCCGGGTTCACCACACTCTCCGGCAGCGCCAGCGAAACGACCTATAGCTTTAACGCGGTCAACCACGGCGTGCTCAAACTCACCGGCACCGGTGCCGCCGTCCGCTCCAAAGACTCCTTCGCTTGGCAAACCACCACCGGTATCCTCGTCGACGCCCGCCTGCGCGGCGAAACGGCCACCAGCGCCAACCAGAACCAGCAGATCGGCCTGCACATCGTGCCCGTTGCCGCGTCCGGCGCGCCTGCCGACCAGCCCGGTTTGCACGTTTACTGGTGCTACGGCGCAACCTACCGCGCCGAATTGGTCTCGGCCACCGGCACTCGCAAAACCCTCGCCACTTGGGACCACACCGCCACCCATCCGATGAACCTGGCGGCCACCGATAAAACCTTCTGGGGCGACACCGTTGCGCCCGACTATGCCGGTAAAACCAAATCGTTTCGTGGCGAGGACGTCCGCCTTGTGCTCAACAGCGGCGGCTTCCAGCTCACGCTCAACCGTTTCGCGGCCAACGTGACACCTGCCACCGGCGTGACGCTGCTTACCAGTGACGCTTCCACCCCTTTCGCCGAAAACATCCCGATGGTTCTCCAAGGTTTCTGGAGCGAAATCGACGCCGCGCTGGTCAACGCCCTGCCGACGGGCAATTGGAGTCTGGTGCTGACCAACGACGCCCTCGTGGCCGGGAAGACCTGCGGCAATGCCGTCGTTGACGAGATCCGCGTAGTGGGTTCCAGCGGCCAGCTCGCCGCACCTGCCACGCTCGTCGTCACCGCCCCGGCTAACGGCCAGCGTGCCCTTACTTGGGCGCAAATTTACGGCGCCACTGGTTATGTTATCCAGCGTTCGACCACGCCTGATACGGGCTTCACCGCGCTGGCTACTGTGGGTAGCGCGAGTTCCGGTTTTACCGACACGACCGCGAGCAACGCTGGGGCCTATTATTACCGCGTCGCCGCCCTCGGAGACGATGGCGTGACCATCGGCAACGTTTCGGCTCAGGCCTTCGCCGCGCGCAGCGGCACGACCCCGACCGCGCCCACTGCGGCCAGTGTGACGTACCCGGCCAGTTATCAGGTGCGCTTGGACTGGATTGATTCCGCCAGCACGGAAACCGGCTACCGCATCGAACGCAGCCCGGCCGGCACCGCCCAGTGGAGTGTTCTCGTCACCGGTCTCGCGGCTAACTCCACCCGTTACACCGACACCAACGTGTTGCCGGGATCATCCTACGATTACCGCATCACCGCGTACGGGGCGGCGGGCGTTTCCGGTTTTGTGAGTGTCACGGGTACGCCTACCGGCCCTCCCGCCGATACTACTGATGCCGATGGCGACGGGGTGGTTAACCTTCTCGAATTCGCGTTGGGCACCGAACCGACCGACTCCGCCTCGGCGGCCGTTCCGGTAGCTCAAGTTTCAAATTCCAGATTACAGCTGTCCTTTTTTCGAGCACGCAGCGACGTGACCTACACCGTGGAGGCGTCCGCCGACCTCATCACCTGGACGGTGATCGCGACTAACCCGGGGGTGGTTGGGGAAACGGTGACGGTTGCGGATACGGTTGTGTTGCTGAGCTCCGGTGCGACGCGGAGGTTTCTACGACTGCGGGCCACGGTTCCGTGAGGAATGGAGGTTTAACAAAAAGGGCGCCAGGGGATTGGCAGTAATCTTCGAGTTGTCGGATGCATTTGAAATAAAGCCAGGTCACTTCTCGACTCGGTTTATCAGTGTTCTTCAGTACACATAAGTGGTTAAAAACTTCGCGTCGGGATCGAAAAACCCAATCGAAGTTAACCACTTATGAGCACTTATACTCACTGATGTGGGAGTGATAACCTTAGGCAGTCTACCCGTGTTCTATCCGACAAGTTCAGTGTTACTGCTACTAATAGGCAGTAACATGAAAATTGTCGGATCAAACAGCTATGGATTGCCGAAGGTTAACACTCCTACATCAGTGAGTATGAGTGCTCATCAGTGGTTAACTTGGATCGGGTTTGTGGATCCGGATACGGAGTTTTTAACCACTGATGGGCACTGATGAGCACTGATAAACC
>CANIXX010000017.1 GCA_947471115.1 Opitutaceae bacterium
ACCGGCTGGCGCGAGACCTCGATTTACGACGGCCTCGACCTGCCCGACGAAGACGATGACTCAGCCGCCGAAAACAAGTTCGGGGCTAACCACAACCTGCGTCGACCAAGCAACCCTGCGGGCCTGCGCTGGTATTGGTTCGCGACGCTGATCGCGGTTTTGATCGTACTCGGCCTCGGTGTGCTAGGACTGCAGCCCTAGGCGCGTAACTTCAACCGACAGTCTCGGCCTCTTCCTGCGACGCCGTGAGCTGAACCAGATCGCGCAACGAGGAGAAGTGCTGGCTCAAATCAAAGTCGCCGCCCAAGCCGCCGACGATGCGATCGAACAGATCCTTTTTCGACGCTTGCAGCGCCTGAATTCGCTCCTCGATGGTTCCTGCGGTCACCATGCGATAGACAAAAACCGTGCTTTTTTGGCCGATACGGTGAACGCGATCCACGGCCTGCGCCTCCACTGCCGGATTCCACCACGGATCGAGTAAGAAAACGTAGTCGGCCGCATGCAGGGTGATGCCGGTGCCGGCGGCTTTAAGCGAGACGAGCATCACCGCTGCACCTTTCGCAGTCTGGAAGGCCTGCACCGGCTTGAGCCGATCAAGTGTCATTCCGGTGAGCTCGTAACGGGGAAGCTCGGGGAAGTTTTCCGCCAAGGCGGCCCGAACACGGTCGAGCAACATCACGAACTGCGAAAAAATCACGACCTTGTGCCCGCTGGCGATGACTTCGGCGAGCTTCTCCACCAACAGCGTGATTTTACCCGAATCGGCGAGCGGGGACTTCATCCAAGGAAGCATGTCGGGATCACAGCAGACCTGGCGCAGGCGGGTGAGCAACGCGAGGAAGCCGAAGGACTTTTCCCGCAGTGCAGCACCCACGTCGTCGCCCAAGCGGTCGAGCCCCTCGGCGCAAATTTTGGCGTACTCGGCGCGCTGCACTTCGGTGAGCGGACAGAGTAAATCCATTTCGACCTTTTGCGGCAGCTCGGTGGCAACCTCGTTCTTCGTGCGGCGCAGAATAAACGGCGCAAGTTGCGCGCGTAACCGGTCCATCGTTCCGGCGCGATCGTTGTTCAGCGAGGCCTCAAAGCCCACCCGAGTCCCCAGCAGTCCTGGCAGCAAAAAGCGGAAAATTGACCACAAATCGAGCTGGCGATTCTCCAGCGGCGTGCCGCTAAGAACGAGGCGGTGACGGGCGCGGACAGCAAAACAGGTTTGGGTGACCTTCGCGTCAGGGTTTTTGATGAACTGGCCCTCGTCGAGCACGGCATAGGCAAACTCGTGATTTTCGAGTAACTGGCGGTGCTTGCGCATCTGGGTGTAACTGGCGATCCATATGACGGCATCTTTGCGTGCGCTGAAGTCATGGCCGTTCTTGAGCACATCGACGGCAAGATGCGGAAAGAACCGATGGATCTCTTCCTGCCACACCGGAACCACACTGGCCGGGCAGATGATCAGGCTGGAGCGGTCCGTCTGCGGACGCGTCGCGAGTAAACTGAGCACTTGCAGGGTTTTGCCCAGCCCCATCTCGTCGGCGAGCAAACCGTGGCAACCGATTTCGCAGAGATGATGCATCCACTCAACGCCACGACGTTGATAGGGGCGAAGCAGCTCGGGCAACGTCGGCGTAGCGGCTGAAGCGCTGAGCACGTTTTTGCGCCACGTTTCGAGTTCTGGCGACAGGGTGAGCTTTACGCGATTGTCGCTGTAGAGCGAAAAAATCAGGTAGGGCGAGAGTTCACCGTGGGTACGCGATTCAGCTGCGGAGCGGTGCCAGGCACTGATCGAGGCCAGCCGTTCCACCGGCAACGACACGATGCCGATGTCGGGGATAATCATCGTCGAGGTGGCCTTGCGCGTGAGCAAAGAAACCTCCTCGTCGGTGAGCAGGCGTTCGCCAGCCTTGAAAATCCAGCGCAAGTCCAACCCAAGGCCACCGGACTTGCCTTTGCCTTTACGCGTGGTGGCAACGGCCTCGACGGAGATTTCCTTAATACCGTTGAGCAACATGCCCGACTGCGCATCGAGTTCGACGGCGAAGAGTTTTTTCCAGGCCGACAGCGTTGAGCGAAGGAAATTGGGTATCTCCACCACCGAGGCCAACAGGTAAAGGCCGGTCTGCTGGCTATAAGTGAAGTGCGCCTTGCGTGCGTAAGCGGCCAAGCCGATCAACTTCGCGCGCTCGCTTGAACTCACCGTGGCGTGGCAGTTCCCGGCGGCCTGCGACGCGAGACCTAGGGCGGGCACGCGCTTTTTGCCGGAATTGATCCAGTTGGCCTGGAACGTAAGCCCCTCGATAGTGGTGGTGAAAACCAAGATCAGGGTGCGCGAGGCTTCGCGTGCAACGGCACCGGCGGGCGTGCTCCGTGCGCCCGAAGGAATTCGGGCCGACTTGGCTGTGACCGGAACTGTTTTAGCGGCCTGTGCATGGGCAAGCCCCTTGCCCACAGAGTGACTGGCAGCTTGGGCAGAAGAGTTGTGCGAAGGCGCGTGTGTCGGGGTGTGGCTGGAGCGCGCTGGCGCGTTGCCGTTACCATTAGCCGGTGCCGCAGCAGGTGGGCTCAAGGGCACAGGTTCGGGCAAAGGAGAAATCTCATCGGCAACCAGCTCCTCAATTTCATGCAAACCGGCGACCGCTAGGGCGTGAGCGTAATCCGTATCGGTCGACGAGGAGCGCACCGAAAGCCCCTTGGAGTTCCATTCGACGACGGCATACTCGTCCTTTTTATCGACGCGGCGGTGGATGATCGCGTCGGCGGCGGTCAACTCCAGTTCACGCACCTCGCCATCGCGATAAATGCGATGGCCTTCCTCCAGCTGGGTGTCGCTGAAATGGCGCTCCCAGTCGTGTTCGAGTTTACCGAACCAGAACTCAAGCGATTGTGGGGTGTAGACTCGTTTCGGACCGTGGTTTTGCATCCAAATTAAAGGGGTGACGGTAGGACGCGCGCGGTGTCCGGCAACTCTTAATTATCCGCCTCACCGAATCCCGGTTGTAACCAGCTGATTTAGTCGCCGTGACGTTGAGGATTGTAGTCGGCCACCTGCACTCAGCAGTGATCGGCGAGTCGGTGCGCCACCTGCTGGCCTAAAGACCCGCCAGCGTATTGCGGATAACGGCGAGGGTTCGCGCCACCGCGCCTTGGTTAGCCACCCGCCAAGCTTGGGCTGCCTGCGACATGGCCTGCCGCGCCGGCGCGTCCGACCACAGCGCCAACACCGCCGTCCGCAGCTCCCCTGCATCCGCCACCGAACGCGCCGCACCGAACGCTCGCATGTCACGCGCAATCACGCGGAAGTTGCTCAACTCCGGCCCAAAAACCACCGGTTTACCCAGAGCAGCCGCCTCGACCGGCGTCTGGCCCTCGTGATGAGGCGGCAGACTTTTCCCCACAAAAACCAAATCGGCCAACTGGGTAAACTTGCGCAGTTCTCCGGTCGTATCACCCACTGCCACATCCACCGCCGCGCCCGCTGGAGCCGGCCCGCGTGAGCGGAAGTGATAGGTGAAACCGCTCGCTTGCAGCAGCGCCTCGATCTCACCGCGCCTCTCGGCGTGCCGTGGCACGATCAACAGTCGCACCACCCTGCCCTCGCTACGCAACGCCTTAAACACGTCGAGCAGGGCCGCCTCCTCGCCCGGCCAGGTCGACGAGCCGAGCAGCACCGTTTCCTCGCCGAAACCGAGCTCACCGCGCAACGCGTTTTTTTCACCGTCGGTGAGCAACGGGATACTCACGTCGAGTTTGATGTTGCCCGTGATGCTAATGCCATTCGCGGCCAAGCCGATCGCCCGAAAACGCTCAGCGTCGTGCTCCGAACACGCCAGCACTTGGGTGATGCCACGGAACAGCGGCGCGGCCAGAGCGCGTAGCTTGTACATGCGGCGGAAGCTGCGGTCGGAGAGGCGGGCGTTAACCGCCAACACCGGCACGCCGCGCATTTCGGCTTGGCGGATGTGCTCGGGCCAGCGCTCCCCCTCGGTGAGAAGCACCATATCGGGCGCGATGCGTTGCCAGGCGCGCCGCGAAAACAGCCACCAATCCAGCGGGAAATACCCAATGCCCACCGTCAGCGCGGCGTAACGCTCGCGCGCCAGCGCATAACCCGTGCTGGTCGTGGTCGTCAGGTACACCTCCACGGCAGGATCGGCGCTGAACGCCTCCAGCAGCGGGGCAATGGCCAGCATCTCGCCCACGCTCACCGCCTGTAGCCACACCCGCCGCACGCCCGTCCGCTTGGCCGGCAAGGCCGGAGTAGCCCCAAAACGTTGGCCAAAATCGTCCTGATAACCTCCGCGCCGCCGCATGCGCAGCAGGTAATAGGGCGAGGCCAGCAGCATCGCCGGCGGAAACAGAAAACGATAAAACCAGATCATCGAAAGCAGCGGAGCTTAGCGCAAATTGCCTTCAGCTGAATCGGAGGCGGGCGACCGCGGCGCGTTGTCCTGCGATTCGGTGGACAAGCCATCGCCACCGGTAACAAACGTGAGATTAAACAACGGCAGCAGGCACAACAGTCCGGCCACCGTCAGCCCGAGCACTGCATAACCAGCCACATCATGCACGGTGCCTTCGATCGCCTTGGGGCTATAATTGTAGGCCCATGCCGTCAAAAACAGGCTGCGTGCAAGATTGGTTAAAAAGGCAAAACCGATGGCCGAAACCACCAGGCCGACCTTTTTCCAGAACTTGTCCAAAAAAACAGCAGACAAAAAGGAGCCGGCAAACAAGCAGGCCGTAAACGAGCGGATTCCCGAGCAAGCATCGGCCACACCCACATCACCCGTGGGCAGTTTGAGGACGTTACCCTGCTGCTCGATGGACAAGCCTAGCGTGTCGAAAACGAAAAACACCACGGCGGCGACCCGGTTGAGCATGAACAGGCTCAGGTTGTTCTCGATCACCGAGACCATGGGCGCCGAAACCAGCCAGACCAACGCGGGGAACACAAACATCACCACCAACTTCACCCGTGCATCCGCCCACAAGCCGACGCCGCCTGCAACCGCGACGAGGGCACGGGGTGCCGAATCGGGCTCGGTTGCAACGAGCGCTGGCGCCGCCGGTTCAGGCGCATTGAGCAACAAGAGAGGTAGCACCAATGCGCCCGTGCCCAACGACAGCGCGAGCGTTCCAGGATACGACGAACCGGCCCCGGCGCGGTAAAGTGCGCCGATTAAAAACAGCAGCGCACCACCGGCCAGCGCCGCGTAAGTGAGAAAACCCAGCGTCCAACCAGCTGCGCCGCTGGCCCGCGGACTCGCAGGGGCTTGGCATACCTTAATAGCAGCGAGAATGCGTGGCCAACGGTCATGCACTACAAACGCCACGAACGCCGGCACCAGCCAGCCAAAGCCGTAATCTTCTTTGGTGCTCCACCAGTGGGACTGATCCCAGGCGACGAAGCCCATGAATCCGGCGCACAGCAGCAACGCCGACAAGAACGAGGCGGGCACGGTAGCGGTCCAATCTTTCCATAGGCGCGACAGCATAGAAGACGCCTTCATTGACCGAGCCCGTCGCAGCCCGCCAGAACTTTCGGCTCAGGCCGGAAGAGATAACGCAATTGGCACAGACGGCCCGGCCTGCGCCCATTACGCCCGTTTCGCATCACACGGCAGTGAACACCAGCGAGCAGTTCGTGCCGCCAAAGCCGAAGCAGTTAGCCAGCGCAGCACCCACCGGCTTACGCACGGCAACATTGGGCGTGACGTTGAGCCCCAAAGCGGCGATCACCGGGTCGAGGTTATCCATATTGATCGTCGGCGGCACCAGACCTTCGTGGATCGCCTTCACCGCGGCAAACGCACCCATCGCACCCGCACCACCCAGAAGGTGGCCGGTCATCGACTTCACCCCGCTCACGTGGAGCGTGGCCTTGTTCTCGGCGAACACCGCCGCGATCGCGGCTGATTCCTCGCCGTCGCCGCCGGGCGTCGAGGTGGCGTGGGCCGAAACGTAGTCGATCGCCGTCGCCGGCAGCTCCGCCGAAACCAACGCTGCGCGCATCGAGCGCTGAGAGCCTTCTGCGCCCGGTGCGAGCGAGGAAAGGTGGTAGGCGTCGGCCGAGGCGCCGTAACCGCGCAGTTCGGCGTAGATGCGCGCGCCGCGTTTTACCGCGTGCTCATACTCTTCGAGCACAAACACCACCGCGCCTTCGGCCAACACGAAGCCGTCACGATCCTTATCGTAGGGGCGCGAGGCTTTTTCCGGAGCGTCATTGCGCGTTGAGAGGGCGCGCATTTGGGCAAAAGCGCCGACCGCCAAAGGCGTGACGGTGGACTCCGCGCCGCCGGCGATCATCACTTCGGCATCGCCGCGAGCAATGGCCGCCGCAGCCTCGCCCAGCGCATGGCCGCTGGTGGCGCAGGCCGAAGCGACCGCCATATTCGGGCCACGGAAATCGAGCAGTAGACTCACCTGGCCCGAGAGCAAATTGGGCGCGATTTGAATGATAAAAAACGGCGAAATTTTCCGGAAACCGCCCGTGTTAAACGTCTCCTGCATCGCCTCGATCTCGGGCAGACCACCCAGACCCACGCCGAGGTTAACCCCCATGCGCTCGGGATTCAGCGAGGCACGGTGCGCATCCAGGCCGGAGTCGGCGTACGCCTCGACGGCGGCGGTCGCACCGAGATGGGTGAAGCGACCGAATTTCTTGGCGTCTTTGGGGGTAAAAACCGAGACGAGCGCCTCGCCTTGGGCACCACGCGGATGCAGCGGTTGGGCGAGGGGTTTGGTGGGCTCGAAGCCTTTGACCTCGCCGGCGATCTGCGCGGTGCAACCGGTGGCGTTGAACCGAGTGATAGGACCAATGCCCGAACGGCCGGCTGCAAGACCGCCCCAGGTATCAACGGCGTTCAAGCCCAACGGGCTGACCGCACCCAGACCGGTGACCACGACACGACGACGCACAGACGGCTTAAAATTATTCATGAGTAAGGATGAAAACCGCCATTCAACTCCGTCTCCGGCCCCGCCGACAATTTAAAATTCTGGAGGGCGTGGCCTCGATTAACCCGAATTGATCCTAGGCAGGACCTCGTCCTCACGAGCTTTGACTTTGGCCACGGCGGGCTATTTGGTCCTGCTATCTTTCAACCGATGTCGCAGCTTCATCCTTATTGGCGCATGGACTATATCGAGGCACCGCGCATGCCCGAGTTAAAGCGGCCGTTCACCGAGTTACCCCTGCTGGGCAATGATCGCGAGGCCCTGATCGTGTACCGCAGCCGATTGTCGTACTTGATGCTTAACCGCTTCCCCTACAACCCCGGGCACCTGCTGGCCATTCCGCTGCGCGAAGTCAGTGACATCGAGGAACTCACCGATGAGGAAAACGCAGATCTTTTTGCGATCATGACTTTTGCAAAAAAACTCCTGCGCACCGCGATGAAGCCGGACGGTTACAACATCGGGTTTAATCTGGGAGCAGCCTCGGGCGGCAGCATCTCCCACCTGCACGGCCACCTGGTCCCGCGTTGGAATGGCGACAACAACTTCATGCCCGTCGTGGGGCAGACGCGCGTTCTCCCGCAAGCACTCGAGTCAACTTGGGAGCGCCTCTCCGCCGAAGCCGCCCGCCTAGCCACCTCCGCCTAAACCGTATGGCGACCAAAACCCTCCGTTTCCCCTCCGCCCGCCACCTCCACCTGCTCTACGCCGGCCGGGAGGATAACCTTGGGTGCATTGAAAAACTCCTCGGCGTGACCCTCGTCAGTCGCGACGATTGGTTGCAAATCGACGGCCCAGAAGCGGCCATCGCCCAAGTCGAAGCTTTGTTCGGGTACCTCAACGAAGCCCGCACCCACGGCCTGCAGATCCGCAGCCCCGACTTGGTGCGTTTTGTCGAAATGATCGCGCGCGGCGAGGCTGACGACTTGCGCGAACTGTTTGCCAAACCGCTGGTGATTGCGACTAACCGCCGGACCATCGTACCCAAGACCCTCGGCCAAAAACTCTACCTCCAATCGATCCAGACCCATTCACTGGTCTTTGGTATCGGCCCGGCCGGCACGGGAAAAACCTACCTGGCCATGGCCGCCGCCATCTCAGCCCTGCTCAAAAACGAGGTGGAGCGCATCATCCTCACCCGCCCGGCAGTCGAGGCCGGCGAGGCGCTCGGATTCCTCCCAGGCGATCTCAACGAGAAGATTCTGCCTTACCTGCGCCCGCTCTACGATGCGATGGCCGACATGCTCAATCCCGAGGACGTTGCCCGGCTGACCGAGAAAAACATCATCGAGATCGCCCCGCTTGCCTACATGCGCGGCCGCACCCTCTCCAACGCCTTCATCATCCTCGACGAGGCGCAAAACACCACGCCCGAGCAGATGATGATGTTCCTCACCCGGCTTGGCGACGACTCGCGTATGGTCGTCACCGGCGACATCACCCAGATCGACCTACCGCGCGCCAAACAATCCGGGCTGCTCGAAGTGCAACGGATCCTGCGTGACGTGTCCGGTATCGCGTTCCACCAGTTCAGCGGCGCCGATGTAGTCCGGCATCCACTCGTGCTCAAGATCATCGAAGCCTACGATCGCTACAAAAATCCTATCGCCAACGGCGAAGACTCCAGCGCCAAACGCTGAACTGAAATGATCCCCTTTCTCGCCAAACTCCTCGAAGAAAACCAGCCCCGCACCCGCAAGACCGCCACGGTCTCCGGCACCGTGGAGTTCCTAGGAACCAGTCGCCTTGTTACCCTATTGATTTTTGCGGCCACCGCCGCGGCCATTGCCACCATCAGTTTCGTCGGCTTATCAAGTGCGAACCTGCCGGTCCTGCCCAATCAGGTGGCCAACATCCGCATCCTCGCGAGCGCCCCATTTAGTTATCCCAGCGCCGAAAAAACCCGCTTAGCAGGCGAACAGATCCGCGACCGCCTTCCACCGATTTACCGCCTAGATTTCGAGGCGCTATCCCAGTTCCAGGGCCACATGCGTGAACTCGTCTCCTTGATGGATGAGTTTGAGCGCAATCACCCAGCCGGAGCAGTGCTACCAGCCAAACGCAAAGACGACTTCGCCACCCTCGTGGCGACGTTCAACGCCCTTGGGCCCTACCAAGTCTCCATTCCGGACTTATCCGTCCTCTTTGCGGCTGGTCCGAGCGCCACCCGCGCGGCGCTCGTCGAGACAGGGCTGCGAGTCCTTAGCGACATCCACCATGAGGGTATCCAAGACGTACGTACTCTAGGCATAGAAGGCTCTGAAAGCCTCACTGTTTCTCAAATCGTCAAAGCCGACGGCTCGATCGCCCGCCACGCCTCCGTCTCCGTTGAACAGGCCTTCACCACCCTTCGAATCAACTTGGGGGTTGAAACAGGGGGTCGAGAGCTTGGCCTGCCCCTATACCGAATTTTCCGCAACGGCATCACCCCCAACCTTATTTTCGACCTCGCCGCCACCCGCCGCCTGCAAGAAAAAGCCCTGCTCGATATGAAACCGATCACCGTGGAGGTCGCCCGCGGCCAAACGCTGATTGAGCCGGGCGTGCGCGTCACCCCCGAGCAATACGAGATGCTAACCGCCCATCGCCAATACCTTTTGGCACACGGCGACATCGCCCTTGAGGAAAAAATGCAACTCTTCGGCCGGGTGCTCTTAGTCCTCGCCATGCTTGTGGCCAGCATCCTTTACATCCGCATCGAAGACCCGGAAACACTGCGCAGCAATGGTCGCCTCGCCCTGCTCGCCCTTGTTGTCATCTTCAATTTGGCGCTCGTTCGCGCCAGTTATGCGCTGGGCAGCCTCCCCCTGTTCGTTAACGACTCGTCCTCCGCCTCGTTGCTGCCTTACCTCGCTCCTGTGGCGATCGCCCCCTTGATCGTGGCAATCCTGATCAACGCCGGCTCGGCTATTTTCATGGCCCTTTTCGTGTCGATTTTCACCAGCGTGATTTATGGTAACCGACTCGACCTGCTGGTGCTCACCTTTCTGTCATCAGTCGTAGCCATTTTCTGGGGCATGCATACGCGCAGGCGCGGCAACGTTGTGCGCGCATCCAGTTTCGCCGGCCTGACCGTGGCGGTCTTTGCCCTTTTGATCGGCATCATCGAGCACCTTGAGCCCCTGACCATCGTCCTACACATGATCACCGGACTTACCACCGGCCTGCTCACCGGGGTCGTCGTCGTCGGCCTGTTACCCGTGCTCGAGGGTCTTTTTAAGCGCACCACCGACATCACCCTGCTCGAACTTACCGACTACAATCATCCACTGCTTCGCCTCATGCAGCTGGAAGCGCCCGGCACTTACCACCATTCCCTGGTGGTTGCACAACTGGCCGAAAACGCCGCCGCCGAGATCGGCGCCAACCCACTGCTTGCCCGTGTCTGCGCGCTCTTTCACGACATCGGTAAAACTGAAAAACCCGAGTATTTCACCGAAAACCAGCGCGACGGCGTCAACCCCCACGACTCCAGTAACCCGTCGCTGTCCGCCTTGATCATAAAAAGCCACGTCAAAGATGGCGTGGATCTGGCGATCAAGCACAAGCTGCCCCGCGCTGTAATCGACGTGATTTCTCAGCACCATGGTACCAGCCTGATTCGCTATTTTTATCACCGTGCAATGAGTCACACTAGGCAGTCGGGTGCCACCGACCACTCGACGTCCAACTCATCGCGCGACCCCTTCACCTCCACTGCGCCAGGGCTCGAAGCGGTCCCTGTCTGTGAAACCACCTACCGCTACGATGGACCACGTCCACGATTCAAGGAAAGCGCGATCATCCACCTCGCCGACGGCGTCGAGGCCGCCTCGCGTTCGCTGCGTAAAGTCACGCCGCAGCACCTTGGCGAAATCATCGATCAGATTTTTAACCACCGCATGGAGGACGGCCAACTCGACGAAGCCCCGATCACCTTTGACGAACTCGCCCGAATCAAGACCAGCTTCACCTTCACCTTGCTCAACATGCTCCACGGCCGCGTGACCTACCCCGCCGCCGAGGAACCCGTCGCACTCCAACGGCAAAAGTAACCGCGACAGTTTCTTCGAATCGCCCGCCCACCCGCCTTCAATCGCCACGCCCGCCGTAACGCGTCCCGCCCTGCGTCCATGCCCACTCGCCCCCTCGATATCCTCAATTCACACCCGCGCCTGCGGATCGACAAAAAGGCCATCGTCTACGTCATCGCCACGCTCGACGCCCACGCCGATAAATTTCGCGGCGGCTGTCCCGCCGGCGAACTCTCGCTCGCCTTCATGAGCGACGCCAAACTGGCCCAGCTCCACGCTGACTTCCTCGACGACCCAACCACCACCGACGTCATCACCTTCGAGGGCCAGCCCGAGTTCGGCGTCGCTGGCGAGATTTGCGTTTCCGCCGACACCGCCGCGGCCTACGCGAAGGAAAACGCCCGCGATTTCAGCGAAGAACTGACTCTTTACGTGGTTCACGGTTGGCTCCACCTCGCCGGCTACGACGACCTCCAGCCCGCAAAAAAACGTCTCATGCGCGCCGCCGAAGCCCGTGCAATGAAACTGCTCCAAGCCGCAGAAGCGGTGCCGAGTTTTGACTTCAAACCTGCATCCAAAAAGACCTGATTTTACAATGCGAAGATCGCCAAGGTCGCAAAGTGTTTAGCGGCCTTTGAACCTCAAATATCCTTGGATATTTCAGACCGACTCCTCAGCCCTTTGCGTTCTTCGCGGCCTTAGCGTTAAAAAAATTCTCCGTGACCGGCCCTTCCCTCACCACCGACGCCTACGTGCTGCGCCCCTGGCTGCCGACCGACACCTTTCGAACTTATTCCGTCTTCACGCCCGTCCACGGACTGCTGCGCATCCTCCAGCGTATCCCCAACAAAAACACGGCCGGCCACCTCGCGCTCGACCTCTTTGACGAGGTCACGCTCATGCTCGAAGGCAGCCCGTCGGGGGACGATTGGTTCGTAAAAGAAGCCCGTTTGCTTACGCGCCACGCCGGAATCGGCCGCCGCTATGAATCACTCCGGCACGCCTCGGCATTGGCCACGCTGGTCACCCGCAACCCCGGCCCCGACGACAGCCACCCGGTCATTTTTAATTTACTGCGCACCGTATTCACCTCGTTCGCCTCGTCGGACCGCCCCGACATCGTTTACCTCAAAAGCCTGTATTGTTTCGCCCGCGACGAAGGCCACCCCTTGAAACAACACTGGTTTCCCGCCCTCCCCGACGCCGACCGCCCCCGGGCCATCGAATTGATCAATCAGCCCCTTGCCGGGCAAACCGCCGCCCCGGCCGACGTTGCCCGCCTGATTGCCGCCCTTGAGCATTACCTCCGCCTGCATACGGAGATTCACCTTTCGTAATGTATTATCCTGGGGTCCTATGAAGCCGCCAATTCCCATTCTACGCTCCAAGCCCGCCACTCCGTGACCTTCGACCTCGATCAACGCACCGCTTCGCTGAGTATCGGCGAATTCGCCGCGTTCACCATCGGTCCACGCGAACCCTCCGACCACACCGGCCCGCAAGGCCTCTGGCGCGCCCGCCTCGGCACCCGCTGGCACCAAGAGCTTCGTGCCACCGCCTCGGTGGCCACGCCCGCGACCACCTTCGAAGTCCCTCTCACCGGGCAAGTTTTCCATAGCGGCTGGACGCTCACCCTCACCGGCCGCATCGACCAGTTTTTGCCCGCCGCCGGAAACCACCACGCGATCCTGCGCGAAATCAAAACCACCCTCGATCCGATCCCCGCCCCCGAGGAGGATCTGCGTGCAGCACACCCCGAGTATTTCGCGCAACTCGCCTCATACCTTGCACTCCGCCGCATCGCCGACCCAACGGAAAAAATCCGCGGCGAGCTGGTGTTTGTCGAAGCCGGCAGCGGCCTGAGTCAGACCATCGTTTTCACGGCGAACGACGAGACTCCCTTCCGCGTGCAACTGGAACGCGTGGCGGAGTTTTTAAACCTCCGATTAAGGGCGCGCGAACGCCTCCGCCACCTCGATTACCGGGCCGCCTTTGCCGATCTGCGCGAAGGCCAGCAGACCACTCAAGCCGACCTCGCCGCCGCATTGGCCGCGCACCGCCACGTCCTATTCACGGCACCCACTGGTTTCGGCAAAACAGGTGCGCTTCTGGAGTGCGCTCTGGGGGCGATGAAGTCCGGCCGCTACTCGCGCCTGCTCTACCTCACCAGCAAAGCCACCGGCCAACTTCAGGTCATCCGCACACTTCAAGCCATGACCCAACCTGAAAAGGCTAACCTATTAGGTTATACATTTCCGCCCGGTCTCGGCGGGGCGCCTCAGCATCAAACTCCCCCATTATGTAATACTTTGGGCCGAGGCGCCTCAGTGGTGGAGGCCACAGCAGCGGGTGCGGGCGTGAGTGGCGCGAAAATGCCGATCGCGCTCTGGCACGTGCGGCCAAAACACGAGCACTGCCTCACGCCCAAATGTTTCTGTGATCGCCGTGAACTCAACCACCCCGCATCCGTGGCCCAGCGCTGGGCGCAGGCAGGTTTGTCACACTTTTATCTCTTCGAGGACTCAGCCCGCGACCTGCCCACGTTGCGCACGGCCGGCCGCTCCGCCCAAATCTGCCCCTACGAAATCACCCGCACCTCCCTGGCTTTTCAGGATGTCTGGGTCGGCGACTACAACTACGTTTTCGCGCCAGCCAACCGCACGCTTTTCTACAACCAGCCCGGATTTAACCCCGCCGAGACACTCCTGATCATCGACGAGGCTCACAACCTCCCCAGCCGCGCCGCCGATGCCCGCTCCCACAGCCTCTTAGCTGACGATACCCGCCGCGTCCTCAGCGAACTCGACCACGGTCGTGCCCCCACACCGCTGATACGCGATTGGGAAACCTGGACACTTTTACTCGCCTCCATCGAGCCCTGCGATGCCCTCGATCTCGATATGGAGGACGACATCGCCGACGCCCTGCGCCGATTGGCCGACACCCTCACGCTGCACCCACCTGGCATCGACGATATGGAACGGCCCGTGCGCGACCTGCTCTGGCAGATTCCCGCTTTGGCGGAGTGGTTTAACGCCCCCTTTCCAAAACTGGTGTGGAGCCCCCGCGCCGGCGAACTGCGTCTCACTTGCCTGGATGCGGCACTCCCGACTGGCGAAATTTTAAACGAATACGCCGGTGTAGTTTTCGCCACCGCCACCCCCGGCCCAGCCACCACCTTCGCCGAAGCCTGCGGTCTCTCCGATCCCAGCCCCAAGCTCCTAGCTACGAGTGCAAAGCTCCCAGATCCAAGCTCTCAGCTCCAAGCTAACACCTCCAAGCTCCTCGCCGTGAGCGCTCAAACTCCGTGGCGCGACGACGCCTACGAGATCGCCTACGACGTGCGTGTGGACACGACCTATCAACAACGCGCACGCCACGCCGGCACCACCGCCGACACCATCGCCGCGCTCCACGCAGCCTCTGAAAAAAGCGCTCGGCTCTCATCCGCAAGCTCCCAGGCCGGCCCCGGTTCAGCCGTTGCGGTCTTTTTCCCCAGCTACGCCTACGCGGAAGCGATCGAACAAACACTCAACCGATCACACCCCTATTTGCGTGTGGCGTTGCAACCGCGACACTCCGACCTAGCGGCGCAAACCGCTTGGGTGGACGAATCACTCGCGTTCACCGACGCCCTTTTTCTCGTGCTCGGCAGCAGTTTTGCTGAGGGCATCGACACCCTTGGCGGCCGGATCAGCCACGCCATGGTGGTCGGCCCTGCCCTGCCCGAAGTCAACGCGGTGCAAAAAGCCCGCCTCGCGGCACTCACGGACTATAGCCGCGAAAGCGCGTTCCAACGCGTTTACCAGGTTCCGGGTATCCAGAAAGTAAACCAGGCGCTGGGGCGACTGGTCCGCGCGCCCGGCCAACGCGCCAAGGTTATTCTTCAATGTCGGCGCTTTCTGGAGCCGGCCTACGCGGCGCTGCTCGACCGCGATTATCAATTCGGTGCCACCTTAAGCACGGGCGCGGAGCTCGAACGTTGGCTCGGCTGAAGCGCCTTTGCGGTAAAAGCGCTTAGCTCTCTCGTGCTTATTCGCGACAGAGATGGCGCCTAAGGAATACCTGAGATCACGCTCAGGGCCACATTCCGAGGGAGATACATTCCCCAACGACTCCCTCCTCGTTGCCTAATTCCCCGTGGCCTTGCGCGTGAGCGCAGGGTTCCGAGCTTTTAACGCCGCAGCTTCACACCAAGCAGGCCTTAAACCCTTCGGTTAACGCGGCGCGGTCGAGGTTTTTGCCAATGAAAACCAGCGTGTTGGTCCTCGGTGCCGCGCCCCAGGGGGCATCGAACTTGGCGTCGAATAACATGTGCACGCCTTGGAAAACCATGCGGTTGGGCGAACCTTTCACCGCTAACACGCCTTTGCAGCGGTAGATGTCGTTACCCTTGGTTTTGAGCAGCTCGCCGATCCAGTCGTTGAGGCGTTTGCCATCCAAGTCACCGGGGGTGGTGATGCCCACCGAGGTCACCGCGTCATTGTGCGTGTGCGTCGGCGCGAAATCCTGCTGCCAGGACGGCTTTACGGTGTCGCCGTTCACTTCAATGTGGAAAGCAATTTCGCCGTGCTGTTCGTAGGCGGCATACAGGCCAGAGGTGGCGATTTTGAGAGCGAAACGTCCGTATCCTTCGGTGAGTTGCAGGCGGTGTAACGAGGCGCCGGGGATCACGGTTTCGCCGGCTTTGAGTACAGTTTCCCAATCGGCAAACACATGCACGGCAGCCTCGCGGGCGGCGTCGAGGTCTTTGGCTTCGAGGGATTTTACCGGCATGATCACGAGGTCGAGTTCGTTCTCGGTGCCGTGGTCGTGGCCGCAATCGTGGGCGTGGCCATGATCGTGGCTGCACTCCTCGCCTGGAGCGTGGCCGATCTCGATCTGGTGCTCGCCCGCCGGCAAGGCATAGGCACCGGCCCACTCAAACGGATACGTGGGCTCGAGAAACTGGGGATTCAGCTCGGTGGCACGGGAGAGGTTAAAACCGCCGACGTTAAGCACGTGTTTGAGGTCGATGGCGGCATTCTGCGTGCGGTGGATTTTGGCCGCAGCATTCATCTTGTGGATGCGCTTTTCGAGGAGGTCGAGGTCGGCGGGCGCGACGAGATCGGTCTTGTTGAGGATAATCACATCGGCGAAGGCGATTTGCTTCTGCGCTTCCTCGGCATCGTCGAGGTGGAGCAGGATGTGTTTGGCGTCCACCACCGTCACGATGCTATCGAGGCGGTAACGGGCACGCATCTCGTCGTCGGTGAAAAAGGTCTGCGCAACAGGGCCGGGGTCGGCCAAACCGGTGGTCTCGATGAGAATGCCGTCGAGGCGGTCTTTGCGCTTCATCAAGCGGCCGAGGATACGAATGAGGTCGCCGCGCACGGTGCAGCAAATGCAGCCGTTATTCATCTCGAAAAGCTCTTCTTCGGAGCTGATGACTAACTGGTTGTCCACGCCGACCTCGCCAAATTCGTTTTCGATCACGGCGAGTTTTTTACCGTGCTGCTCGGTGAGGATGCGGTTGAGCAGGGTGGTCTTGCCGGCGCCGAGGAAGCCGGTGAGCACGGTGACGGGAATGGGCGCAGGAGCGGGAGCGGGCGTGGCGTTGGACATGTGGCTGATAAAGTGAGGGTGAAAACAGAGGCCGGGCAGGCGTGGATAATTTAACGAACTCGACGACAACCGTTGCGTCAAGGGAGGTGCGACGGCGGTTGCCCAAAGGCGGGCACAAAAAGGCCGCGCCTGTGAGTGGCGCGGCCTTGGACCTGACGGGTAATATTGGAATCGCGCAGGGCGACTTAAATCACCACGCGCAGCTGGATCGAGTCGACCAAGCGCTCGGCGGTGATCATGTCGGTGGCGACAATGAGTTTGTCACCGACCTTGACGTGACCGGTCTTGGTGAGAAGCGCCAGCGCGCCTTCGACGGTGCGGTTGGGGTGAGCCTGGTGTTCGAGAAGGAACGGCTCGACGCTGCGCAGAAGACGAAGCTGGCGGAGGGTTTCCACCGAGTTGGTCATCGCGTAGATTGGGGCCAAGTTCGGACGGAGCGCGGCGAGACCACCGGCCATGTTACCTTGGCGGGTGAAGGTCAGGAGACCAGTGTCAGGCATCTGGTGGGCAAGCTGAACGGCGGCATGGAGCAGCTTGAGCTTGTCGCCTTTGACAAAGTTGGGCTCGGCAAACACGAACGGGCCCTCCTGCTCGATGCGGCGGGCGATACGGTCGAGTGTTTGCACGCACTCGAGAGGGTATTTACCCACGGTGGTCTCGCCGGAGAGCATCACGCAGTCGGCTTTTTCGTAAACGGCATTGGCGACGTCGGTGATCTCGGCGCGGGTGGGCACCGGGCTGGAGATCATCGATTCGAGGGTGTGCGTGGCGATGATCACCGGTTTGCCGGCGTTAAAGCAGGCCTTAACGGCGCGGCGCTGAATGACCGGCAAGTCTTCCAACGGGCACTCGATGCCGAGGTCGCCGCGAGCCACCATCAGTGAGTCGGTTTCGTTGATGATTTCATCGAGGTTGGCGATGGCGGTCTGATCTTCGATCTTGGCGATGATCTTGGCCTTGGAGTTGTGATCCGCGAGGAACTTGCGCAGTTGCACAATATCCTTGGCTTCGCGCACAAACGACAGAGCGACGAAGTCGATGCCTTCCTCAATGCCGACGAGGGTGTCGAGGCGGTCCTTCTCCGTGAAGGCCGGCAGGTTCACTTTAACGCCAGGTAAATTGATGTGGCGACGCGAGCTGAGAGCACCAGGTGTGAGCACCTTACAGCGGATGTGGTTGTCCTGCTTGTCGAGCACCTCGAAGCGCATTAAGCCGCTGTCAACCAGAACGATGTCACCAATTTTGATGTCGTTAACGATGTCCTTGTAATTGACGTTAACCGAACGGATTTCCTCGCCGCCATCGCGGTCGCCGGGCTTCACGGTGAAGTCAAAAGTTTCGCCAACCTTGAGTTCGATGGGCGAATCCACGTCGCCGGTGCGGATCTCGGGGCCCTTGATGTCCATCATGATGGCGATCTCGCGGCCAACGCGCTTGGAAACGGCGCGGATACGGCGGATGACCATACGGGTCCACTCGTGATTGCCGTGGGCCATGTTCAAGCGGGCAACATCGGCGCCGGCGAGGATGAGCTTTTCGAGCATTTCCTCGGTCTGGGACGCGGGCCCGAGCGTGAAGATGATCTTGGTGCGGCGAAGTGAGGGAGCAGTTGACATAAGCGGGCATAAAGGCGGCCCTGCCCACCAGTGGTCAACATTTCTTGTTAACGGGCCTAAGGCTCAGTCAGCGCCAATCTATCCTATTGAATATGCTTATAGGTGGCAGACCGCTGTACCACCGCCGGAGGCGACGATGTTAAACTGGCAACTCAGGCGCGCGCGCAGGCCGACGAGTGCAGCGTCGATGGCCGCGTCGCTGTTGCAGTCGCCCGAAAGGTGGATGAAAAAAACCTGCCGCCAGCGCGGGCTGGCGACGGCCTCCAGAAGCTCGCGCATCTGCTCGTTGGACAAATGCCCATGGCGGCCGGCGATGCGCTGCTTGGTCGGCCAAGGGCGTTTCATGTCGGCTTCGAGCAGACGCGGACAGTGGTTGCTCTCCACCACAACCACATCGACGTCGCGGATGCGCTCGTGGAGGTGCTGGGGGGCGTGGCCGAGGTCGGTCAGCCAAGCCAGTCGGCGGCGCGGGGACAACAGGTCGCCCTCGTGGCCGTGCGAAAAGGTAAAACCCACCGGCTCCTGGGCGTCATGCGGCACGTGGAAGCTCTCGATTTCCAGGTCGCGGAAAGCGAAACGCGCGCCGGTTTCGAACAGCCGCCAGTCAACCTTGTGATCCAGCTTGGACTGCACGGCACGGGCGGTGGCGGCATTGGCAAACACGGGAATGTGCGGAAATTTTTTCAGCCCCTCGATGCCGGCCGCATGGTCGCCGTGTTCGTGGGTGAGGAACACCGCGTCGATTTGTTCGAGCGCTTCACCGGCCTCGCGCAGAAGATCGCGGAGCTTACGTTGGGCGAAACCGGCGTCGATGAGCACGCGTGCCTGCTCGGTCCGCAACACGGCGCAATTACCCGAACTGCCGCTGCCGAGGATTCTGAAGCACATCGCCATAAGACGCCTGATCAAGCCCCACCCCCGCCTTCGCGCAAGGGGCGATTTTAGACAGGACCGAGCACTCACGGCGTCGTGCAGGTCAACGCCTCTCGCAGTCAACCTCGCTTACGGTAAACCGCGCCCACGAATTGACCGCTGGAGATTTTTCCTCACGGTTCAGCCCCTCATGCCCAAGAAAACCGCTCCCGCCCCAACAGCCGCGCCAACCCTGCGTCCGCTCCGCGGCACGGTCATCGTCACCCGGCAGGCGCATTTTAACGCGGCCCATCGCCTGCACAACCCGGCCAAGAGCGCGCAGTGGAACACCGACCAGTTCGGCCCTTGCAACAACCCGCGTTGGCATGGGCATAACTACGTCCTCGAAGTCTCGGTACGCGGTCAGCCCGACCCGGCGACCGGTTACGTCATCGACCTATCCGACCTCAACGCCCTCATCCAAACCCACATCCTCGCCCACTGCGACCACCGTAATCTCAACGAGGAAGTCGAATTCCTGCGCGGGGTGATTCCCTCGACCGAGAACCTGGCTATCGCCTTCTGGCACCAGCTCGCCCCCCATATCACCAGCGGCCACCTGCACTGCGTGAAACTCTACGAAACGCCGCGTAACTTCGCCGAGTTTTACGGCCCCGACGCCGTCTAACAGCCGTAGTCTTCCTGCCGCCTTTCCCTAGTCTCAGCTCCCCTTCCCTCGCCCCCACTACATTTCCCACTGCGCCGGTCCCCCGTAGTTTACGGGCACACGGTTATCGGTCCCCGTCCGGCGCTCCAAAACCCAAAAACGACATGTCCTCCAAGAAACCCATGTATCTGCATCGTAACGCGAGTGGCGCGCCCGCCCGCATGCCACGCGGCTACGATGCCCAATTCAAGGTCACTCCGGCCTACCGCGCCTCGCTGCCCGACATGATGGAAACCGCCGAATCCATCGCCGGCGGCAACGTACCCATCCAGCAGGTCGGCATTTCCAACTTCAAACTCCCCCTGCTCTACCGCACCAAGGACAATCGTACCCTAACCCTAGAAACGAGCGTCACCGGTACCGTTTCCCTGCAAGCCGAGCTCAAGGGCATCAACATGAGCCGGATCATGCGTTCGTTTTATGAACACAAGGACGGCGTCACCACCGGCGAATGGATGGGCAAAGTCCTCAAAGCCTACTTGCGTAAAGTCGAGAGCAAGGCCGCCCGTCTCAAGCTGCGCTTCTCCTACCCGATGCTCCAAAAAAGCCTGCGCAGCGGGCTTGAGGGCTACCAATTCTACGACGTCGCCTTCGAGGGCGTGATGACCGCCGAGGGACGCTACCGCCGCTTTATACACTTCGATTTCGTTTACTCGTCGGCCTGCCCCTGCTCTGCCGAGCTAGCCGAGCACGCCCGCGACCTGCGCGGCAGCTACACCGTGCCGCATTCGCAGCGCAGCAAGGCCCGGTTAACCATCGAAGAGGCCACAGGTAAAAAGATCTGGATCGAGGAGATTCAGGCCTTATGCGTACGCGCGCTGAGCACCGAGACCCAGGTCATGGTAAAACGCGAAGACGAACAGGCCTTCGCCGAGCTCAACGGCGCGCACCTCAAATTCGTCGAAGACGCCGCCCGTCTGCTCTATGCCGAGTTAGCCAAGGACAAACGCATCGCCGACTTCCAAGTCGCCTGCTCGCACCAGGAATCCCTGCATTCACACGACGCCGTCAGCGTAATTTGCAAAGGCGTGCCCGGCGGCTTCACCGCCGATTTCTCCGACTTTGGCTCCCTAGCCTGCTGAAGCGCCACCACCACAGATGACCTCCCCGCTCTCGACTCCCCCCGCCCCCCTCGCTGCCAAAAAAACGCCCGTCTTGCTCATCACCGGCGCCTCGCAAGGCATCGGTGCGGCCATCGCCCAGGTCTTTGCCGCCAACCTGCCCGGCGTGCGTCTCGCCCTGGTCGCCCGCAATGCCGAAAACCTCGCCGTCACCGCCCATACCTGCACGGTCTCCGGTGCCACCGTGGCGACGTTCCCCTGCGATGTGACCGACGAAGCCGCAGTCACCACGCTGGCTGCGGCGGTCGGGCAACGCTTCGGCACCGTCGACGTGTTAATTAACAACGCCGGGGTTTTCGTCGCTGCGCCCTTTGTGGAAACGAAAGTTGCTGACTTCGACCGCATCGTCGCGGCCAACCTGCGCAGTGCCTTTTTGATCACTCAAGCCTTCGTACCGGCCATGATCGCGCAAAAATACGGCGACGTATTTTTCATGAGCTCGATCGCCGGATTGGGCGCCTACCCGAACAGCGCGGCGTATTGCGCGGCCAAATTCGGCGTGACCGGGCTGGCGCAGGTGTTGCGCGCCGAGACCCGCGAGCACGGGGTACGCGTCTGCTGCGTACACCCCGGCGCGACTTGGTCGCCGTCATGGTCGGGCAGCGGCGTGGCCGAGGAGCGTATCATGCCGGCTGCGGACGTGGCGCAGGCGTTTTTCGATATCTACAAACTCGGCCGCCGCACCGTGGTCGAGGAGATCGTCCTGCGCCCGCAGCTCGGCGATTTATAACACTTTCAGCCGAGCCAATTGGCTACGTGAGGCTCCGCTCTCAGCAAAAGGGCGAGTCGTGCATTGGAGCACGACTCGCATGCCGTGATTACAGGTATTTATCGGTCACCGCGCCTTCGGAAGCGGTGCTGACCAATTTGGCATACTTGGCCAACACGCCACGAGTTTCCTTCGGAGGCAGGGGCTTGTAGGCGGCGAGGCGAGTGGAGTAATCGGTGTCGGGGATGAGCAGGTTGATGGTGTTTTTAACCGCGTCGATTTCGATGATGTCGCCGGTGCGCACGATGCCGATGGGACCGCCTTTGGCGGCTTCGGGGGTGATGTGGCCGACGTCGAAACCGTGGCTGCCGCCGGAGAAACGTCCGTCGGTGATCAGGGCCACGTCCTTAATGAGGCCACGTCCGGCAACGGCGGAAGTGGGAGAGAGCATTTCGCGCATGCCAGGGCCGCCGACCGGGCCCTCGTTGCGGATTACGACGACATCACCTTTCACCACATCGCCGCGCAGGATGCCTTGGAGGGCGTCTTCTTCGCTTTCGTAAACCTTGGCCACGCCTTTGAAGTAGAGCCCTTCTTTCCCTGTGATTTTACCGACCGCACCGCCGGGCGCCAAGTTACCGTGGAGAACGCGCAGGTGCGTCTCGGTTTTGATGGGCTGGTCGTAGGGACGGATGATGTCCTGTTGGTCAGGATACGAGGGATAGGGTTGGACGTCCTTGAGCGACTCGGCAAGGGTCTCGCCGGATACAGTGAGGCAGTCGCCGTGCAGCATGCCGCGGTCCAGAAGCATTTTCATGAGCGGTCGAATACCCCCGATGCGGATGAGGTGGGACATACCGTATTTGCCGAAGGGTTTGACGTCGGCGAGCAGAGGGACCCGAGCACCAATGGTTTTGAAGTCTTCGAGGGAAAGCGGGACTTCGGCGGAGTGGGCAATGGCGAGCAGGTGGAGCACCAGATTGGTGGAACCGCCGAGCGCAGTGCATACGGTGATGCAGTTTTCAAAAGCTTGCCGGGTGAGAATGTCGCGGGGCTTGATGCCTTTTTTCAGCATCGCCATGACGGCGGCGCCGGCGCGTTCGCAGTCGTCGCGCTTTTCCTTCCCGATGGCGAGCTGGGCAGAGCTGTTGGGCAAGCTGAGGCCGAGGACCTCGATGGCGCTGGCCATCGTGTTGGCGGTGTACATGCCGCCGCAGGAGCCGGGGCCGGGTATGGCGCACTTTTCGACTTCCTTGAGGCCGGCGTCGTCGAGTTCGCCTTTGGCGTGTTTACCGACTGCTTCGAAAACGGAGACGATATCCAGGGGCTTCTTCTTCTCTGTGTCGTTGGTGAGGAAGCCGGGAAGAATGGTGCCGCCGTAGATAAAGACGGCGGGGCGGTTGAGGCGGGCAATGGCGATCATCGCGCCGGGCATGTTTTTATCGCAGCCACCGATGGCGATGACGCCATCGAAGCCCTCGGCGGCCACGGTGGTCTCGATGGAGTCGGCAATCACATCACGGGAAACGAGACTGTAGCGCATGCCGAGGGTGCCCATGCTGATGCCATCCGTTACAGTGATGGTGTTGAAGTAAACGGGCTTGCCGCCAGCGTCGGCCACACCCTTGCGGGCGTGGTCGCTGAGGTCGCCAAGGTGGACATTGCACGGCGTCATATCGCTGGCGTTGGAGACGACGGCGATCTGGGGTTTTTGAAAGTCTTCGTCGGTGAAACCGACGGCGCGCAACATGGAGCGGGCCGGGGCGCGGTCGTTACCATCAACGACGACTGAGGAATGAGGACGGGGAACGGCGCTTGAATTCAGTTGGCACATGGGAGGGAAAATTGAAACCAAAACAAGCGCAGCGAAAGGCGGCAAGTCCCATGTCGAGTCGCCTGTGGGTTGGTTGCCACTAACCTACCCGCCGGAGGGCTTGGTCGGCAGTTGGTGGCCGCGCTGCACACGCACCGTTTTCCCCTGGTTCATTTGATCCAAAACGGCGGCGAGCTTGCGGCGTTTCTCGTCGGTCTCGGCAAACAGGTCCATCTGCCGGCCGCCCTCCTCCACCCCCGAAAACCGTACACTCACCAACCGCAGCGAACGTGACTGCGTCCAGGCCTGTTTTAACAACACGGTGAGCAGCGGGTAAAACGGTTGCTCCAAATCACTGGCTTCGGGCAGGCTCCGGCCCGCGGTTTCCTGGGTAAAATCCCCGTAACGCACCTTCACGGTCAGCGTGCGCACCCGTTTGCCGTCAGCGCGGATGGTGGGCATGAGTGAGTCAATCATACCCTTGGCCGTGCGCTCAACCGCAGCTACATCACCCACGTCGTTAACAAACGTCTCCTGCTGCGAATAACTCTTCGCATCCTCCCGTTCCGTCGTCACCGGGCGCTCATCAATACCCCGGGCCAAAACCAAAAAATTCCTCCAATCGCGGCCCAGCAGGGACTCCAACTCGCGCTCGTTGCGGGTAAACAGGTCGCTGATTTTATGAATGCCGCGCGCCTGTAATTCGGTTTCGGTCTTGGTTCCGACGCCGGGAAGTTTCCCGATGTCGAGCGGTGCCAAAAAGGCCGCCTCAGCGCCCGGCGCCACCACCACGAAACCGCGCGGCTTGCGAAGCTTGGAGGCGATTTGGGAAACCAGTTTATTAGTCGCGATGCCGAACGAAACCGGAATTTGCAACTCGTCCCAGATGCGTTGCTGCAAGTCGCGCACGGTCCGCTCGACCGCCTCGGCCGAGGTCAATCCGCACGGACTCAAATCGAGATACCCCTCGTCGATCGAGTTTCGCTCCACGTAGGGCGTAAGAGTCTCGCACAGATCAAACATTCTCCGTGAAACCTCCCCATAATTGCCCTGATGCGGCAGCAAAATGAGGTCTGGGCAAACGAGCAGCGCCCGCGAAGTCGGCATCGGGGTATAAACTCCACAGGCACGCGCCTCGTAGCTGGCCGAGGCGATGATCCCACGCTCGCGCCCGCCGACCGCCACCTTTTTTCCGCGTAAGTGCGGTTGCAACGCCAGCTCCACCGACACGAAAAACGCATCGGCATCGAGGTGAACAATAGTGGACAGCGCTGGGGGCATCGGCGGGGGGAAAGACGTTTAAAACAAAAGGCCGTTTACGCGTTGACCGCGGGTTTTCGGAAACGTGGGTCCCGCCTTCAATAGACTTGGGCACGCGTCAGCCGAGTAACTCTTCGGCGTGGGCCAGCGCACTCTTGGCGGTGCGGTCGCCAAGCATGCGCGCCAACTCGCTCACGCGGGCCTTACGGTTGGCCTGAATCGGCGAAATGGTCACTACCGCGCGGTCCTGCGACTGGTCCTTTTCGACGACGAGGTGGCTGTCGCCCTGAGCGGCGACCTGCGGCAGGTGGGTAATGCAGAGCACTTGGTGTCCCTTGGAAATGCCGGCCATTTTTTCGCCCACGACTCGGCCGATCTCGCCGCCAACGTTGGCGTCTACTTCGTCGAACACCAGCACCGGAACATTGTCGAGGTCGGCCAGCACGGTTTTAAGCGCGAGCATCACGCGGGCGAGTTCACCACTAGACGCGACGCGATTGAGTGGCAGGACGGGCTCGCCGACGTTGGGCGAAAACAGGAACTCGACGCCGCAATCCCCAGTGGGCCCGAGCTGCTCAAGCGGCACGATGCGGATCTGGAAATCGGCTTTTTTAAAGCCGAGCTGGGCGATGCTGGCGGCGGCGATTTTGGCCAGTTCAAGGGAGGATTTTTCGCGCAGGGCGCGCAGCACGGTGGCCTCCTTGCGGGCAACACGCTCGGCATCGGTGATCTGTTTATCGAGACGCACAAGGGTACCCTCCAAGTCGCCCTGAATTTCCAAGCGGCGGCGCATTTCGTCGCGCGCTACGATCACGGCGCGCAGGTCGCCACCGTGTTTGCGCTTCACCTCGAGCCACGTGTTCATGTTGGCCTGCAGTTGCTCGGCCTGCTCGGGATCGAAATGAAACTGGCCGACCAACGACTCGAATTCGGCGCCGAGATCGGCGAGCTCAATGCTGGCCGCCGAGAGACGATCGGCGAACACCTTGCTAGCTGGATCGAGGTTTTCCAATTGGCGAGCCTCGCGCAAAAGCCCGGCGACCCGCCCGGTGGCCCCATCTTCGCCGGTCAACCCGGTGGCCAGCGTGGCGGCAAAACCGGTTAACTCCTGGGCTTTGCTCATGCGCTGAAAATCGCGTTCGAGCGCCTCGATGGCCTCGTCGGTGAGATCGAGAGCGTCGAGGCGGGCGAGCTGGCCTTCGAGGAACTTGATTTGGTCGGGAGAAAGTTTGGTTTCACGGGCGATGCGTTCGCGCTCAGCGTGCAGGTCGCGCCAGACGCGGTATTTGTTTTCGTAGGCGGCGAGGGCATCCCCAGCGCGCCCATAAAGGTCGAGCAGGTCGAGCTGGCAGCTTTCCTTGAGCAGACGGCGCGGCTCGCTCGGGCCGTGGAAGTCGATCCAAGCCTCGCCCAGGCGCTGGAGCGCAGCCAAGGTGGCGAGGCCACCGTTAACGGTGAGCTTGGGGGCTTTTTCCCGGGGCAGACTGCGCTTTAGAATGAGCACTCCATCTTCGCACGGCGGCAAATCGAGCTCGGTCAGTAGAGCATTTATTGCCTCAGCGTGCTCAAAAAACAGCGACGCCTCGACCTCGCAAGAGGGAGCTCCCTGGCGGATGAGGGTCTTGTCGGCACGTTCGCCGGCCAGCAGCGACAAGGCGCCGAGAAGGATGCTTTTGCCGGCGCCGGTTTCACCGGTGACGACGGTAAAGCCAGGCTCAAAATCGAGGGCGACTTCTTCGAGCAGGGCGAGGTTCTTGATGCGAAGCGATTGAAGCATGGCGGGAGAACGCAGTGAGGTGGTTCAACTGAGCCGGGGCAAGTCGGTTCGCGACCTGCTTGCACGGGCAAACGAGTCGGCCCAAAAATCATGAAAAATTTCCTTGCGATATGCCCTCGACCTCCTGCTTACTCCCCGACTCGTTTTTGACGGACCCTTAGCTCAGTTGGTTAGAGCATTTCCTTGACATGGAAGAGGTCACTGGTTCGAGTCCAGTAGGGTCCACCATC
>CANIXX010000018.1 GCA_947471115.1 Opitutaceae bacterium
CGGAATCCGGAATCGGTGTCGATACCGTGGACCCAGGAGGAATCCACCGCAGGCGCATCGTCGCGCCGCCGCCGTTTTCATAGAATTCCAGCTTTATCGGATAGCGAGTTCCCGCAACCAAGTCTACCGGTGCAGACAGATCGGTGGTGGGCCCGTGCTCAGTCCAATTATCAATATTAAGCAGATCATTGACCCACAGCCGCACGCCATTATCGGAGACGGTTTCAAATTTATAAGTGCCACTGACGGTCGGAATCAACTCACCGGTCCACCGGACCGAAAATTGATCACTGGGAAGGGACGGGGCCGGTGCGCCGGTGAGCCAATCGAAATCCACTGCCTCGTTACGAATGAGTGAAGGAACTCCGGCCAGATTCATATTGGCAAAATACTCACCTCGAAGGCCCGGTGCGCCCCACCCTGCAACGAGAGTGGATAAGGAGGTACCGGCACCACCCGGCAACGTTTTATCCATCGCCCTAACCGCTTGAAGGGCAATATTTTTAACCTGGCCTTGATTGACGGCCGCAAAGTCATCCGGCGTAGCGTAGTCCGTGGGCCAATTCGGCGTATAGTTAGTCGCGCCTGCTAGACTGCGAGGAATAACTCCACCCTCAAACCACCAATTCGGATAAGCGGAAGGCTTGTTCGTCGGCACGACATTGAGCGTGGGATTGGGATCTGGCACCACCACTCCTATCGATGCAGTAAACGTACCACCGGCCTGGACGTTAAATCCTGAAGATAAGGTGATAAGCGTGCCCGCTTTAAACACCACCTGTGAAGCGGAAGGAATCGTAACCGCACCACTGGTGGTGAGTGTACTCAATCCCGACTTTGAAGATGCACCTGACGGAAAGGTGAGCGGTCCCACCACCAAGTCCGTCGGGGTTTGAGCAGACGCGAGCCCAAAAGCCCCCATCAGGCCTACCGCCCAAAAACAGGCTATGAATAAACAGTTACGCGCGGTCTGCATGGATTTATCCCCGGATTAGAACGTACAAACTAAGCCTAAGACCTTAATTGGTAGCGGGGTTGGTGCCGCTGATAAAGGTTCCCATGCCGAGGTCGCCTGAGGGCGGAATGCGAAGGACGCTTTTGACGGTAAGGGTGCCGGAAACCTTGGCGTCGCCGACCACGTCGAGTTTGACGGTGGGGGTGGTGGTGCCGATGCCGACGTTGCCGGCAGAAGTAATACGGACCTTTTCGGCAAGGCTAGGAGTGGCAATGGAGCCATTTTGGGTTTTAAAAATAAGGTCAGATTTAATTCCCGTGCCCCCATTATCAGTCTCGTTCCAGGTACCTACCTTTTTAACAGTAATCGCCGCCGCATCGCGCTGCACAATATTGCTAGCCGGTGAATACGCGGTGAGATCAATAATGAGACCGTGCTCTTTATTGGCATCATTGGAACCGGAAAACCCAACACTACCACCACTAATCCGCAACGGAGTTTCATCCACTATAGCGGTTGATGCCGTCACCGTGAGGCGATTTGCTGGTGCCGTCGTGCCTACGCCAACGTTGCCGTCATTGCGCACGAACAGCAGTGATTTAGCGGCTGAATCGGTGAAATTGGCCACTGAATTGGCCGCAGTGGCGTCGATGCCGGCGACCGTGAGGCGCGAGGTGGAGATGGCAGCCCCAACATTGAGCGCCCCAGCCACACCCACCCCGCCGCTCACGGTCAGAGCTCCCGTGGTACTGCTGGTGCTGGTAGTGGAGATGGTAACTCGCAAAGGTTTGGCGGTGGTGGTCACACCGGTGCCGTTGGGCGAAAGGGTTATGTTTTTATTGGTCCCCCCGGAGTTGATGGTAAGGCCGTTAGTGCCACCCGTTACAGTGCCCCCCGAGGTGGTAAGGCTACCGCTGGTGGTGAATGCGCCGCCGGTGGTTAACGTGCCAGTCACCGTGAGGCCTTGGGCGAAAGTGGAGGTGCCCACCGGATTGAGCACGATCTGCGCAGTGGTCGGATTCGCAGTTGAATACAGATTCAACTTGTTAGTGCTATCGAGTTTGAGCTGGGGACTCGTGTTACCTTGATACCAGGTCCAGTTCACCGTGCTGGCACTGGCGCTGAAATCCACGGTGGCCAGAGCATTGTTGGTGTAGATCTGGGTGTAGCCGGGATTGAGCCCGTTGGTGCCGAAGCTGGCGGTGTTGCCATTTACATCCAAGGCGGAGTTAACGAACAAGTTGCCATTGATCGTCTGATCCTGAGCCGAAGCGCTCACGGCGAATGAGCAGGCCCCAACCAAGAGGCTGAAATTGAGCGAAAATGGACGTAAGTTCATGGGCGTGGGAATAAACAGAAAACGGTGGAGTTTCGAAAAATTTTGCAAAACTCGTGCCAGTCCCTGGCAGCACACGTCAATGCGCATTTATTTTTTCACAAAGAGTTTACCAAGGGGAATCGGAAAACCTCTTATACCATTTCACACTCAAAGAAATACAAACGAACCGATTTTAACCGCTAATGAACGCTAATGGTCGCTAATTATAATCAGTAATTCATTGCGGCCGAATTAGCGTAACTTAGCGTTCATTAGCAGTTAAAATCCGCTGTTTGGTTTTTGGCTGCTGGGTTGCTGGTGCGATGAGCCTGAACTGCAACCAAGTTTTTATGCGTATGAATGCAAAGTGGCATGAGTTGCCGGATGCATTTGGAGTCAGACTTCTCGACTCGGTTTATCAGTGTCCATCAGTGCCCATAAGTGGTTAAAAACTCCCTTTCCGATCAAACAACCCAATCAAATTTAACCACTTATGCGCACTGATACTCACTGATGCGGGAGTGATACCAATTCGCATTCAAAGAAATACAAACGAACCGGTTCAACCGCTAATAGACGCTAATAGCCGCTAATAAAAACAAGGGATTCGCCGCTTCTGGGTTAGTTTATCTTATTGTTTATTAGTGGTTAAAACTGAATTCATAAGTTCAAACCAACCACCGATTACACAGATTACACAGATACAATCCCTTAGGAGGTAAATGAACTCAACTTGCCCCCTTTTTCGCCTTGTCTTTAAATTCTGTAACACTATGCTATCTGTGCACATCTGTGAATTCCGTGGTTAAAACTTCGGCGTTCGGGTTAAAAACCCGGTTGTTTTAAGGTTGGATGATGGGTCGCTACTGACGTGATCACGGTAGTGGTCGGGTTTTAATGCGTTTGAATGCAAAATGGTATCATTCCCGATCCTTGGTCAGGGACGGCCAACGCTACACGGCCAATTTTCCTCTTATCGATCGCGAAAACCGCTCAACGCCGCGTCACCAGCTCCAGCATCGTCCACGGCAGCCGATCAAACGCGCCCGACAGGTACCGGGTGAACAACGCCCCGCCGCCAGCCAGCAGCATCATGCCCATAAGCGAGCGCATGGCACCACTGAGGATAAACACGTTCATCTTCGGCACCGCCCGCCCCAAAATGGCAAAGGCGAAGGTGATCACGAAATTGAGCGCAATGAACGGCGCGGCCATGCGCAGCGCCAATTCCATGAGCGCCGACAGCCCGCCCACCAGGGTCTCGGCTGCCATCGGGCTCAGGCCGCCCATTCCCGGCGGCGCGATCACAAAACTGCGCGCAAAGGCCGCCAGCACCTGCTCGTGGGCATGCAGCGCGAAAAACATCAGCCCTGCAAAGAAAGCGAAAAGTGCCGGCAACGGCTCTTGTGCCGGTTTCGGCACGTCGAAACCGGGAGCGGCGATCAAGCCCACTTCGCCCGAAATCAAGCGTCCAGCCAGATCGGCCCCGGAAAGCGTCATACGGATCAACAATCCCATGGCCAAGCCGAGCAGTATTTCGTGCAACGACGCCCCCGCCAGACTCACCAGCGCCGAGGTCGGCGGCACCACCCCGGGCGGGGCCACCGAGGCCAGCAGCCCGCCCAACATAAACGACAAGGCCACCCGCAACATGGGCGGCAACGTGGTGCCGCCCATCGTCGGCAGGGCCATCACCACACCAATGGCCCGAAGCGAACCCATCATGATCACCAGTATGTCAGCCCAGGGCATGGCCTTCGCGGGCTAGGGCCCCATGCTGCTGATGCGCATCAGGCATTGCACCGTATACTCGGAGAGCAGCCGCAACACCCACGGGGCGAGCAGCAGCATCACTCCGGCCAGGGCGATCAACTTGGGCACAAAGGTCAGCGTTGCCTCCTGAATACTGGTGACCGATTGCACCAGGCTGGTCACCAAACCGACGATCAGAATCACTCCGACAAAGGGCGACATGATGTAGAGTGAGAACATCACCACCGTCTTAAACGTATCAATGGCGGCCTCGGCGTTCATACTCGGAAGCTCGTCACCAGGCTTTGCACCACCAGGTGCCAGCCATCGACGAGGACAAAGAGCAGGAGTTTAAAGGGCAACGCGATGGTCGCCGGCGGCATCATCATCATGCCCAGCGCCATCAGGGTGGCCGAGACGAGCAGATCGATCACGAGGAAGGGAAGGAAGATGAGAAACCCCATCTGGAAAGCGGTTTGCAGTTCGCTGATGATGTAGGCGGGCACCACCACGCGCAGCGGCAGGTCATCGACCTTGGTCGGTGGAAACCGCCCCAGTTGCAGGAAAAATTCCAGGTCGCGGGTGCGGGTTTGTTTGAGCATGAACTCGCGCAGGGGTTGCGAAGCAGCCTCCAGCGCCTGAGCCGTTCCTTGTTTACCCTCCATGTAGGGCTGTATCCCGTTTTTGTAAGATTTTTCCAACACCGGCCCCATGATAAAAAGCGTCAGGAACAGGGCCAACCCGGTGATAATTTGATTGGCCGGGGCGCTGGGCACGCCGATCGCGGTGCGCACAAACCCGAGCACGATGACGATGCGGGTAAACGAGGTCATTAACAGGATCAGCGACGGGGCGACGCTCAGCAGCGTCATCACCACCACGATCTGCATGCCCACGCTGGCGGAACCCGCCTTCCCTTCCCCACCCTCCAAATCCACCGCCAGTCGCCACGGGGCGGCCGCCGCAGTCGGGGCCGCAGCCGCATCCTGGGCGCTCACCACCGCAGGCATGAGCAGCACCAGCGCGAGGAAGCACCAGGTGGCCCACTTAGAGCCAACGCCACTCCGCAGGCCACTCTTCTCGCTAGGCGTTGTTGGCGTCATCGAGGTCGTCTTGGGAATCCAGGGTCGAAAGCATTTGGATGCCGCCGGCGGCGACACCGAGCAGGAACCGGCGGCCATCGCAGGAGGCCACGACGAGGAACTGCCGGTTACCCAGCGCACGCGTATCCTCGATCTGAATATTGCCACGGCGGCCCGGCTTGCTGGGTTGCCGGCGGCGCCACAACCACATAGCGCCGGCAGTCATACCGACCAGCACCACGAATACCCACGTCGCGGAAGTGGCCGCGGGGGTTGCGGGTGCAACTCCGGCAGGCGTCGGGCCACCGGCGGGATAGAGCAGGGTTTCGCCCTCACGGGCGGTTGGAAGGGATTCGGCAGCGTGTATTAGCTGCGTCGTCTCCATAACGACGCAGCTAACTACCACTGTCAGCCAGCGTACTAGGCTGGAAGAGGTGAAAAAGGGGAGTCGCATTAGGAAGCGGGGCCAATCAGTTCGATGATCTTAATACCGAAATTCTCCTCCACGACCACGACCTCGCCGTAGGCGACGAGTTTGTCGTTCACGTAGAGCCCGACTGGTTCGCTGGCTTTGTGCTGCAGTTGGATAACTGAGCCGGAGGCCAGCGCCAGCACCTCGCGCATCGAGAGCATGCTCGAACCGAGTTGCACGGTGACCTTCACCTTCACATCCATCACCAGATCAATTGTAGCGCTTTCCATGATATTTTAGGACCGGACTTGGTCTGCCTCGGTCAGTTTACGGTTAAGTTTCACGGCGACCTGCTGGCCTTCGAGACCGACAGTGCCTAAAAATTTGGGTATTCCATTCAGCAGCACGCGGGTCTGCTCGATGTTGCCCATCGGGATTTCCAACAGGTCGCCCACACGCATGCTGGCGATTTCGCGCAGCGGCATATCGGGCAGATTCCATTCGGCGCGAACGGGCATTTGCACATGCTCATAAACGTCATGCCACTCGGCCTTGGCGGCGGCGGCCACAGGCGCGGTGTCCTTTTGCCGACGCAGTTGCAGGGATTTGACTAGGGGCTCGATGGTGTAATACGGCAGGCCAATCTGGATCTGCTCGGAGCAGTCGCCGAAGCTCACCTCAATGGCCAGCGCCAACACCACCGAATCGCGCGGCGAGGTTTGCAGGAAACGTCCATTGTTCTCATGGCCGATGATCGCGTGGTGCAGCTCCTTGTCCTCTTTCCACTGCGAGCACCACTCCTCCAAAATAATCTTCAGCACGTCTTCCAGCAGCGACACCTCAATCTCGGTGAGATACCGCTCGGCCTTCACTGAATGGCCACGACCGCCCAGCAGGCGATCGACAAACGTCAGTGCGAGCCGCGGGTTGACGTCCAACAAACCCACCCCGACCAGCGGATCCATTTTGAACAAACAAATGTGCGAGGGTGACGCCAGCCCCTCGGTGAACTTAGCGTACGTCTGCGTGTGCAAGCGCGCCATTTTAAGACCGCACTCCATGCGCAGGAACATGGCCAGGCGGGCGGCCAGATAGCGGATAAAATCCTCGTGTAAAATACGTAACCGGCGCAGCTCGACTTCGGTCAGGAACGTCGGGTTACGGAAGTCATAGGCCTCCACCCGAACCTCCTCCGTATCACCAACGCGCGTGCCATCAGCACGGATCAGCGGAGGACGGGACTCCACTGCCGCAGCCGACAGCAGTTGGTCGATCTCGCTCTGATCGAGAATACCTCCGCCGATGTTGTCCGTAGGGGAGCCCATAATTACTGAACTACAAATTCCGAGAAATAGAGGTTTTCGGCCACCTTGCTGCCAAGGGCCTGATTGTAGGAGGCGAGCAACCGCTCGCGGAGGATGTTCTTAAAACCGGGTTCCTCCAGATCCGCGAGGGTAAGCGAGGACAGCACCGCGAGCGTGATGTCAGTCAACTGAGGTTTGGCCTCCGCAAAACGCTCGGCTAGATCGGGCCTCTCGCCGGTGATCAGGAAGGTGGCCTTGAGGTAACGCGTGCCCATGGTGCCGGCGAGGTTCACCACTACGTTTTCAAATTTGTAGCCCTCGCCGCCACCGCCGCCCTTGGCGCCATGCGGATCGGCTTTTTTAGCGCCATGGGGATCAGCTTTTTTGGCACCATGCGGATCGGCTTTTTTGGCACCATGCGGATCGGCTTTGGCATCGGCTTTAGGTTTAGCCTCGCCGTGGGCTGCGGCCTCAGGATCGCTCGCGGCAACCGCTTCGGCCACGCTGGCCTTAAACTTGGGCAACAGCACGAAGTTGGCGACGCCCCAAGTGGCCACCGGGGCCATCACAATGGCGATGATCGCCGGCATCATCGCCTTCATTCCTCCACCACCGCCGCCCGCAGCCGGCGCCGCCCCGTGGCCATCGCCTTTTTCGGCGGCCGGCGCCGCATCTGGTTTTTTGTCGGACATAAATTAAAAGCTTAACGCTTCAGGTTAACCACTTCCTCAAGGATCGAGTCGGACACGGTGACGATGCGCGAGCTGGCCTGGAAACTGCGCTGCACGGTGATCATGTTGGCGAACTGCTCGGTAAGATCGACGTTGGACAACTCGAGCGTGCCCGCCTGGATGGTGCCCAGACCGTTGTTACCGGGGTTGTTCAGTCCGGTTGCATCGAGCGCGGTGCTGCCGGTGATGGGACCGGCGGCGGTGAAGCCGGAGAAAAGGTTATCGCCAGCGCGTTGCAGGGCGGAGGGGTCCTTAAAGTTTTGCAAGAGCAGCTTATTGGTCGTCGCCGAACTGCCGTCGGAGTAGAACTCGATCACGTTACCCTGGGGATCGAAGGAGTAGGACTGCAGGCCGGCTGGGGTGGTCGCGGCCAAGGCGGCCGCATCGGCGGTGACTTTGCTTGCGGCGGCCGTAGTCGAGGAGGTCGTCAACGAGGTCAGGAAAGAGCTGGTAACAGACGGGGTCGCCAGCACGGCGGAATCACCGGCGGCGATGGCCGCAGTGAGCGCCTCTTTGACCGCGGTGGCGGCGGCCGATGCCGTGGCTAGGGCCACATCGGTGGGCGCGGCGGCGGCAGCGGCGATGGCGGTGGTTTCTGCGGTGGTGGCTGCGGTCAAGGCTGTGGTGGCCGTGGTCCGGGCAGTTGCGTTATTTTGGCCCGCTGCACTGGTGACCAGTCCCGAAAGGCTCGTGTTGACAGCGGCGGCCACCGTGGCCGAGGCAGCCGTGGAGGCGATATTGGTGGCGTTGTGCGCAGGCCAGGTCGCGGCGATTTCAGCGCTGGTGCGCAGGCGCACGTTGCCCACCGTGCCGGGGGCGGTCAGGTAATCACCACCCGTTAAGCCCTGCACCCGCAGGCCCTTGGTGGTGACCAAAAAGCCTTTGTCATCCACGCGGAAATCGCCGGCGCGGGTAGCGAATTGGCTGCCGTCAATCGGGCTGGCCACCACGAAAAAACCGGTGCCGGAAATACCCAGGTCGGTGCTTACCCCGGTGCTGCTCAAAGCGCCTTGGTTCATGTTGGCGTTGATCGATGCCACTTTGACGCCGGTACCCACCTGGATGGCCGAAAGATTGGAGCTGGTGGCGGTGGAAGCGGCGGAGGCGCGCAGGGTGTTGCTGAAGCTTTCTTGGAAATTGGCGGTCGAACCCTTGAAGCCAACGGTGTTCACGTTGGCGATGTTGTTACCGATGACTTCGAGGCCCTTGGTGAAACTTTGCAGGGCGCTCGTACCTGAAGTGAGTGTGCCGATGAGTGACATGAGGTATTGGGTTAAGGGTTACACTTAGCGTGAAGCGGGGGCCGGAGCCACGCCGACGACTTTGGATAAAGGATACGCGGTTCCGTCGACGTTCACATTGACGGAACCCGTGGAGGAATCGACGGACTGGACGAGCCCGGTGACCAGGCCGTTGGTGGTGTTCAAAGTGACCTGACGGCCGATCATTCCGGCGGCCGATTGCAGAGCGAAATCGTCGTGCAGGCTCGAAATGTCTTGGGCCATTTCAGAGGACTGTTGCAGGGCGGAGAACTGGGCCATCTGCGCCATGAAGGAGGTGTCCTCCATCGGCTTCATCGGGTCCTGCGACTGGAGCTGCACGGTGAGTAACTTCAAGAAATCCTCCTGACCGAGGGCTTTCTGCGGAGTCCGCATCGAGCCGGGTTGAGTCGTCGAGGAGGCCGGATTAAAGGCGACGCCAGAGATTGCTGAGGTGCTCATAAGGAAACGGGAGGTTAAGCCAGCACGCTGAGGTGCTGGGAGTTTTCGGAACGAACGATAGGGGTTTTAACGTCAGCGCTCGCGGGTGCGGCGATGCTGGCGGCGGGACGAATCGCTTTGGCCATGCCTTGGGTCTGGGCCTCGCGCTCGGCGGCCTGACGATTGGCCGAGTCCTGACCTTGGCTAAATGAAAGGGATGCCTCGTTGGCCTGGGCGGCGGGGGTGAAACTGGAAGCGGCTGCCGGAGCTCCCATCGGTGAAAACACCGGCGCGGCCCACTGCCGGTCCGTGCCTTCACGTTTTTGGGAAAACTCGTTCCAAGCCGAAGCCAGCGCCGCGCGCATATCGGCCGAATCACTGCGGAAGTCGGCGTGCACCTGGCCGCCGCGCATCGAAACATGCACATCGACGCGGTGGGTCGCATCCAAATCGATACGCACGGTCACCTGCTCGGCCGGGTTGGAGGCCAGGTGTTCGGCGACCTCGCTGACCTTCTCCACCATGCGCACCGCCGTGGACGCGACGGTCGGGGCGACGGGGGAGTTGGCGTTGACCGGTCCCAAGTTCTGCACGGATGCAGTCGGGGCCTGGAAAACGGGGGTGGTCGTACTCATGCTGGGCAACTCATAAGCTCGCCGTATGCCATCACCCAAAGCCGACTTCTTATCCTCCTTGGATTCAGCAGCTTGATTACTGTTTTTAATTTTACCAATGGCCAAATCCTGAGCCGAGGGGTTACCCGCTTTGGCGGTGTCGGCAATTTGTGCCGCCAGCCCGTAAGCGTTCGCACCTTGGCGCGCATCCACCTGGGCCGCGGCAGCCGTGATCGAGTCCTCGCTCGCCACGTTCGAACCGGCAGCAGAAATGGCTGGAAGAGCCGAAGGAATCCCTTCGGTGGTAGCAGCGCTTGCGGCTGACTCGGTGGCAGCGGCTGCATTACTGGTGGGTTTTTGAGCCGTGGCGTCGGCCGGGCTCAGGGTAAAATCACCCGTGCTTTTGGCAGCGGCGGTTTGGCTGGCGCGAGCCTTGGCCGCCGCGTGGCCGATCGGGGTGCCAGCTGAGGCAGTCGAAGCCAGCGAGGTGCCCTCAGCCATCGCGAGTTCAGACACGGCGGCACTCGCTTGAGTCGAATCCGTCCCTTGCTCCGGAGCCGGGACACCGGCCGTAGGCAGACCCACGGTTAACGGTGCCACGGGCGTAAGCGGGATTGCGGGTAAAGCGACCGCTTGGGGTTGTTCGCCAAAAGCAGGGAGAACGGCCAGCACTGGTTCTTCGGTCGCCGACGCATCTTCGGAAGTCGTGTCGGCGAGGGCGTCGGCGGGCGATTTAACCACCGGGTTGAGCAGTTCAGGGGAGTCGGACTGGTCAGTGGTTGCCGCAGTATCGGCTTTGGCATCGGCCGTGCTGGAATTGGTTTTGGCTGCGGGCTTGGCCACGCGGCGGTTAACCGAGTGGTCGACGGGTTTTTCGTCCTTCTCGCGAGCGGCCTTGGCGGTGGCCGAATCGCCCTCGGGTGAAGTGTCGCGGGACTTGGCTTCGGGGCGGGACTGGGTGTGCGCCTCAGCGCGCTCGTTGGCGCGGGCATGGTGATGATTCAGCGCCTGCGCTTTGGCGTGAAACTGCGCTCGGGAATGCGCCTGAGCCTGCGAGTCGGCCGATGCCTGGGAGTGCGCGGGCGGGGCGTTGGTTTTGCGGGCGAGCAGTTCGTGAAACGAGGTGCCATCGGCGGGGGCGCCTGCCTCCGGTTTATGGCTGGCGACTTGATCAGCAGGCTTGGCAGAGGCGTTGGACGCGGCCGGAATGAAGGGTGAAAGCATGGGTAAAACAGGCCTTCATGGCAGTTCACTCGCGCCGTCCTTGGCACGATAGGGAGGTTGCGGAAGAAAGGGAGTGATCAGCTGGCTGGCTGCTTGGCCGGTTGCATCATGCGCAGGCGCTGCGAAATATCGGCGGCTCGCTTGGCATTAACGTTATCCGGACCGGGCGAACGGCCCATTTCCTGTAGAATCGCCGAGGTCAAATCCACCTTCATCATCGAGAGGATTTTGGTGACCGAGAGGACGTCCATCTCGCTAAAAATCGCGACAGCGGCGGCCGGGCTCACCTTGCTGTAAGTGGTGGACAGCGTCTTGATATTTTTGAGTTCCTGCGCCTGCACCTCGGTGATGCGCGAGGCGATTTCACCGCGCAGCGACTCGATCTGCTGGCGCAGTACGTCGAGTTCCTTGGCCTCGGCAGCGATGCGTTTTTCACGCGTCGCCAGCTCGGCCTCACGGGCGGCAAAACCGGCCTTTTGCTCAACAAGTTCTTTCGCCAGATTTTCAACCTCGGGGGTCCAAAAATCCCAGGGCTTGGGCGGGCGCTTGGCTTCGATCTCGGCAGCCTTCTGCACGGAGATATTGCCCAACAGTGCGGTGGAGGCCGTGGTGAGCATCATCATCATGGGCACGACGGACAGCAGGACGGGGAGGAGGATAACAACAGGTGCGGGGAGCGCTTTCATGCGAGGGGGCCCAGACGGGCTAGGGTCATTGAGGCGATTTCATCCAGCAGGGTTTGCTCGGCTTTGTCTCTGGCCTCGCGGTGCGCGAGCCGAGCGCGCTCCTCGAGTTTTTGCATCACTTGCAGGGCGCGGCGGGCGGTCAACCAGCCCTCGCGCGCGAGGTCGCGGGCCTTCTCGACCTCGCCGAGTTTGCGGCCGGTCTCTGCCACTTCACGGTCAGCTTGGCCCAGCGCGGCCAAACCCGAAACCTGCTCACTGGGGCGAAAACTGCCAGTGCGCGCACTTGAGATAGCGGCGTTCAATTCGCTGCGACGCACCTCGGCGGCTTCGACTGCCTGCTGGGCGATAAGCACCTGCTGCTGCGCCATGCCGAAGCCCTCGCGCGCCTTGCGCTCGGCGACATCGCGCAGGTTCCGAATCGATTCGAGGCGGAAGCGGAAGCGTTTCATGCGGGGCCGAGGAGTTGAGCTAGGCGGGTGTAGGCAGTGGCGCGCACGGTGACCTCGTCCACCGACTGGCGAAGGAAAGCCTTGAGGCCGTCGTGCAGGGCAACCGCGCGGTCGAGGGCGACGTTGGAGCCTTTTTGGTAGGCGCCCACGGTGATGAGGTCCTCGTTGCGTTTATAAAGGGCAAGGTGTTCTCGGGCGCGGGCGGCCAGCTCCACCTCGGCGGGTTGGCAAATGTCGCGGGTCAGACGGCTGACGCTTTCGAGCACATCGATGGCGGGGTAATGATTGGCGTGGGCCAGGGCGCGGGAGAGCACCAAGTGACCGTCCAAAATACCGCGCACCGCGTCAGCCACCGGCTCGTTCATGTCGTCACCCTCGACGAGTACCGTGTAAAGCGCGGTGATCGCCCCGCTCTCGCCAGCGCCGGCGCGCTCCAGCAAGCGTGGTAACATAGCGAATACCGAAGGGGTGTAACCGCGGGTGGCGGGCGGCTCGCCGATGGCCAGACCGATTTCGCGTTGCGCCATGGCGTAACGGGTCACCGAGTCCATTAACAGCAACACGTTTTTACCGGCATCGCGGAAACCCTCGGCGATGGAGGTCGCGGTGGTGGCGGCGCGCAAACGCAGCGGTGCGGGGGAGTCGGAAGTGGCTACCACGACAACCGAACGAGCCAAACCTTCAGGGCCCAAATCCTTTTCTAAAAATTCGCGCACCTCACGACCGCGCTCGCCGACCAGACCGATCACCACCACGTCGGACTGGGCCGCGCGGGCGATCATGCCCAGGAGAGTCGATTTACCCACACCGGAACCGGCGAACAGCCCCAGACGTTGGCCGCGCCCGAAGGGGGTGAACACATCCAGCGCGCGCACCCCGGTGGGGAACGCATCGTGAATGCGTTGACGGCGCAGCGGGTGCGGCGGTTTTCCCGAACCGGTGTTGCGGTGCAGGGGAACCGCACCGAGCGAATCGAAGGGACGTCCGAGCGCATCGAGCACGCGGCCCAGCAGCGCCGGTCCCGCCACGGGCAAGGGCGGTCGGTCGCACGCGGTAACCGAGCAACCCGCGTGCAGTCCCGAGGTTTCACCCAAGGGCATGAGCAACACCTTCTCCGCACGGAAGCCCACCACCTCGGCCAACACTTCAAATTCTTCGCGCTCGGACTTGAGTAAGCAAAGGTCGCCCAAGCCCACATTGGGGCCCTCGGACTCGATAATTAGGCCGGTCACGGCGACGACCCGGCCCATGCGGCGCAGCGCTGGAGCGTGCCGCACTTGGGTGCGCAGCTGTTGAACAAAATCGGTGACGTCGGGTGCGCTCATGTGCCGAGGAGTTCCTGTTTGAGGCTGGCGATCTTGGATTCGCCGCGCGCATCGGTGACGCCGAAACGGCTGCGCACGAGGCAGTCGCCGGGGTTAAGGGTATCGTCGATGGTGATACGCAGGTTGGTAAAATGGGCACGCCACGACGGCACCAGGCGCTCCAACACGGCCGCGTCGCGCGGACCGACCACCAATTCGAGTCCATCGCGCTCGGGGTAAAGCTGGTCGAGGGCCTCGCGGCAGAGTTTCTCAACCAACTCGGGCGGCGGTACGAAGCCAGCCAAGAGGCGCTGGCCGATTTCCACCGCCAGCTCAGGCAAAGCCCGGCGCACCTGCGCGGTGAGTTCTTCCTGGGCTTGGCCGATTCGGGTTAAAATCCCCTCCTGCAGCTGCTGCATTTCGGAGCGCAGCTCGACGATTTGCTGGTTGGAAAAATCGTGGGCGGCGTCCTGCCCGGCCTCATAACCGGCGACGCGGGCGGCGATGAGTTCGCCCGCCGTGTGCTCGCGCAGCGCCCCGACTGCGGGTTGCACCGCAATCAGGGGCCGGTCGAAAGCAAGAACGTGGTGTTGGGCTGCCATAAGGATTTAGGCGCGGTGGGTTAGCCCACCATGGCACCGTCGCCGTCGCCGAGCGTGATAGCGCCTTCTTCCTCCAGACGCCGCACCACCTGGATGATGGCGTCCTGGGCGACCTCCACATCCTTGAGGCGGATTGGCCCGAGCATGGTGATTTCGTCGCGCAGCGCCTCGGCCGCACGCTTGGAGATGGCGCCGTAGATGTTTTCGCGCAGAGCCTCGGTGGCGGACTTCATCGCCGTCGCCAGATGCGACGAGTCGACTTCGCGCAACACGCGTTGCAGGTCGCCGGCCGAAAGGCGGCGAATGTCGTCGAAGCTGAACATCTTGCGGCGAACAGAGGAGCCGAGGGTCTGATTGCGCTCCTCGATGCGTGCCAGCAGGTTTTTCGAGCTTTCCTTGTCGAGCAGGTTGAGCAGGTCGGCCACCGCGCGTACCCCGCCGCTGACATGATAAGGCGTGGCGGACTTGGCGGTGACGTGCCGGGTGAGACTGCGCACGATTTTGCCGACCAGATCGCTGGGAGTGCTCTCGATAGTGCCTAGGCGTTCGACGACCTCTTCACGTTGCTCGACGGGCAACAGCATAAACACCTCGGCTGCTTTGGCCGAAGATAGGTGGGAGAGCAGGTAGGCAATGGTCTGCGGCTGCTCGTCGCGCAGGAGGTTGTAAATCTGCCGACCTTCCATCGCACTGATTTCGTCCATCATGCCACTGTTGTCGCCGGGCATAGGCGCAGCACCGACGCGTGTGAGCAGCAAACCGGCCTTGTATTCACCTTTCGACAACTCCAGCGCGCGCCGAGCGTAATCCATGCCGCCCAGGGTGCAGCCGAGGCTGTCGCCGATGAGGGGGGCAAATTCTTCCAGGGCTGCGGTGCGCGCGGCATCCGGCACCACGGGCAACTGGCCCATCTCGCGGCAAATCGACTCCAACTCCTCGTCGTCAAAATGCTTAAGAATGTCGGCCGCGATTTCCGGGCCGGCAATGATCAGGAACACCGCCAGCTTTTGCGTGCGGTTGAGCTTGTTGTAATCAACTTCGGCCATGGTGGGGTGGGCGCTTAGTTACGCTTGGTGGCCGCCACCCAGTCGCGCAGGGCGGTGCCTACGTTGGCGGGCTTCTGGCGGATGAGTTCGTTGAGCAGTTCGGGGGTCAGTGCGACCGGGCCGGAGGAAGCAGCGCGTGATCCGCCACCATTGCCATCCATGGAGAGCAACTCCACAGGCACCGGCTCAAGACGCTGGCTGCGCAGCATGCGGAAGAAGATAAAGAAGGCGCCCAGAGCGATTGCCACAGCGAGGTAACGCGAGGCGGTTTCGATCCAGCCCTGCACCCGACTCTCCTTGGCCATGGATTGGATCTGGGCGTCCACCACCACCGGCTGGAAGGCGGTCTCTTGCAAACTGACCAGCTCTTCAAGGTTCTGGCCGGCGGCGGGCTTAAGACCGAGGGCGTTGATGACGATCCGGCGCAAGCCGTCGAGTTCGGCCGGGGTGCGCGCGGGGGCCGGCGTGGCGGGAGCGGGCGGCTGGCCGGCTACCACTGGTGCGGGGACCGGAGGACGGGCGGCGACGAACACGGCGGCGGTTAGCGATTTGATCCCACCGGGGTTGCGCTTCACGTTGGTGGTCTTGCGGTTGATCTCGTAACTGATGGTCGTGTTTTTGCGGTTTTGGGCGTTGGTGATCGCGGCGGCCTCGGGAGGGGCGGCGGCGCCCGGAGCTCCGGGGGTGTTGGCGGTGGCACCGGTCACCCCGCTCTTACGCGCTTCCTGCGAGCTGTTGCTATCCTCAGTGTTCGTCTGCGAACGAATGACCGCGCCCTCGGGGTCAAATTTGTCTTCGGTGAGGGTTGCCGACTCGTTGTCGATGTCGGCCGAGACGCGCACGATGGCTTGGCCGACACCGAGCACGGGCGTGAGCATGCCCTCGATCTTTTTAGCAAAGTAGTCCTCCACCTGCTGGCGGTAGCGGATCAGGCTGGATGCGCTGCCGAGCAAGGGGTCTTCCTTGAGGTCGGCGGAGAGCACCCGGCCGCGTTGGTCAACCACCGCGACTTCGTCGGGCGAGAGGCCCTGCACGGCGTTGGCCACCAGGTGGCGGATGGAGTTAACCGCTTCGACCTCAAGGCGGCCGTTGACCTCGACGAACACCGAGGCGGTGGGTTTGACGCCCTGCTCGGTCAGCAGCAGGCGGTTTTCAGGCTGCACGATCATGACGCGGGCCGCAGCCACGCCGTCGAGCTGCCCGATGGTGCGGGCCAACTCACCCTGAATGGCACGGTTGTAATTGGTGCGTTGCACGAAGTCGCTCAGGCCGAATTGGCCCTTGTCGAAAATCTCGTAGCCCACGCCGTCGCCGCCGGGCAGGCCCTTGGAGGCGAGCTCCATGCGCAGGCGATGAACCTGGTCGGCAGGCACATAGATGTTACCCCCGTTGAGGCCGACGCGGTGTTTGACGCCCTGTGCTTGTAAATTGGTGACGATGGCGGCGGCGTCCTTCTCCTTCAGGCGGCCGTAGAGCAGTTGGTAGTCGGGCTGATTCGACCAGACCGTCAAACCCGTGACCACGCCCGCAACCGCAACTGCGGCCACGATGAGCGAGACGCGTTGGTTGATGCCAAGTTGGCCCCAGAGGGCGACAATCGACTGGAAGAAGGGGTTCATCTTTGGGGTTGGGGATCAGTAAAAGCGGGGCGGGGTAAACAGAGGCGCAGGCAACTCAGACCGGCATACGCATGAGTTCCTGGTAGGACTCGACCACCTTGTTGCGTACCTCGACCATCAGACCGAAGGACAGGGAGGCTTCCTGCATGGCGATGACGCTCTGGTGGAGGTTGGGGTTGTCACCCATGAGCACCGAACGGGTCACTTCGCTGGCCTTGGCCTGGCGTTGCTCCACATCGGTGATCAGATTGCCGAAAATCTCGCCGAAGCCGCCGCCGACCGCAGGGGCGCCGCCGGTGGATTTGGGAGCGAAGGTCTCCTTGACCTGCGCGAGGTCGAGCTGGGGACGGATCGATTGGGAGGAAATAGGGAGGGCTGCGCCGATGAGTGACATGATGAGAAGGGGGGGTTACTTACTTACCGATTTCCAAGGTCCGCATCGCCATTTGGCGGGAGTTTTTGGCGACGGAGAGGTTGGCCTCATAGGCGCGGGAGGCGGTGATCAAGTCCACCATCTCGAAAGCGAGGTTAACGTTGGGCATGGTGACCATTCCCTTGGCGTCGGCGTCGGGGCTGGACGGGTCATTGATGCGTTGACCGGGGGTGGTATCTTTGCTGATTTCCGACACGCGCACGGTGGACAGGCCGGCTCCATGGGAGCCGTAATTGTTTTGAGCTTTTTGCATCTCGCTCTGGAAGCTGACCACCCGGCGTTGGTAAGGCAGGCCATCGGGGCCGCGGGTGGTGTGGGCGTTGGCGATGTTTTGCGCAATGACGTCCAAACGCGTGCGTTGGGCGGTCAGGGCGCTGTCGGTTGAGGCGATACCAGAGAGAATATCCATGGCGGGCAGGGGTTACTGAGAACGGCCGGTGATGGCCATTTTGAGTTGCTTGATGTTGCGGCTGACCAATTCGGTAAGAAACTCGTGATCAACGCGGTTGCGGCTCATGGCCATCAACTCGGACTCGATCTCGACGCTATTACCATCGGGGCGGACGGCGTGCACGGTGGGGTCGACCGCGAGCCGGGGGGTGAGTGAGGCAAGGGCACCGGGCATCGGTTTAGCACCTTGGGCGAATTGGGCCTTAAGGGTCTGGCCAAAGTCGGCGGAAACATCGAGGCGGCGATAGCCGGGGGTATCAGCGTTGGCGATGTTGTTGGCGATAGCCTCTTGGCGCACCACGGAGGCATCCAGCAGCTTTCGGGCAAGCTGGTAGTTGGTATTAGTAACGACGGCCTCGATCATGAGGCTTGATTAAGCAAACCCGGTGCCAGCCCAAAAGACCGCGTCGCATCCTGCGACAGACCACCTGTTTAAAAATCACGCTCAAGCGCTCACGCCGCCCGACTTAAGGCCCACAGCCGGCATGGGAAAAAACTGCCGTACCTGCACGCCTCGCTTCCAACTAAAAACTTCCAGCTCCTAGTAGGCAGTAACATGAATCTGACCGGATTGAGTTCGGAGGTAGCGCGGTGCTTCAGCCCGCAGGTTTGAACGGACCCCCTCCTACAAATCGCTGATGCGGGCTGAAGCACCGCACTACTTCCGATCCGAAAACGAGGTGCCTTCTCGGCTTGGTTTATCAGTGTTCATCAGTGCCCATAAGTGGTTAAAAACTCCGCTTCCGGATTGACGAACCCGATGCAAGTTAACCCCCTCAGAGCACTGATATTCACTGATGTAGGAGTGATAACCTTCGGCAATCCACCACTGCTCTATCCAACAAGATCGGTGTTACTTCCTACTAGCTTAACCGAGAAAAAGCATTAGAACCACAGATTGCACGGAACGCACATATTACCAACGAATTAAAGAATCCTAATGATCACCACAGGGGCGAATTTAATTTCAACTCGCAATAGTATGCAAGTTATTCGATCCGTGCAATCTGTGCAATCCGTGATTAAATTCTAATACCGGATTTAGGCTTAAAGGTTATAGCTACTACCCCCTCCCCTTTAATGAAATTTTCCCACCCAAAAGCAGATGTCTATGTCCCCGGAGGTGCGCTCGCGCCCGCCGCCGCACTCGCCACGGTCACCCACCTGTGCATCGGCGCGCACCAAGACGACATCGAGATCATGGCCCACGCCGGCATCTGCGACTGCCTCGACACCCCCGGCAAAGCCTTCGGCGGCGTCGTCGTGACCAACGGCGCCGGCTCCTCGCGCACTGGCCCCTTCGCATCTTACACCGACGAGCAGCTGCAGGACATCCGCCGCCTCGAGCAGCGCAAAGCCGCCGACCTCGGCCGCTACGCGATCCAGATTCAACTCGCCCACCCCAGCGCCGAGGTGAAGCGCCCCGGCAAACCCGGAGTCGCCGCCGACCTGCAGGCGATTTTCTCCGGCTGCCAACCCGAGGTTGTTTATCTGCACCAACCCGCCGACAAACACGACACCCACATCGGCGTTTTGGCGCGGTGTTTGGAGGCGATTCGTGCGCTGCCGCTGGAGCGCCGCCCTCGTCTTGTGCTCGGCTGCGAAGTCTGGCGCGACCTCGACTGGCTGCTCGACGCCGACAAGGTGGCGCTCGATTCCGGCCGCCGACCGGAACTGGCCCTAGCTATGTTAAAAGTCTTCGATTCCCAGATCAGTGGGGGCAAACGCTACGACTTGGCCACGATTGGCCGACGCTCGGCCAACGCCACCTATCACACCTCGCACGCCTCCGACAAAACCGAAGGCATCACGTGGGCGATGGACCTGACCCCGCTGGTCACCTCGCCCACCCTGGATCTGGCCGGTTATACACAGGGTTATATCGACCGCCTACGCGCCGACGTAACCGAGCGCATCCAGCGGCTAGGCTGAGTAAGTCGCGCAGCGCGGCCAGAATGATTCGACGCCCGCAAAGTGCCCGCTTTTCTTCGACTTCATGCCTACCGAAACCCGTGAAGTCCGTCCGTTTTCCAAGCCTGGCCACGTCCTCGCCGCCGATACCCGGGTGCTGGCGATACCGGCCGGTTGGGCTCTGCTACCGCCCGGCGACGCCGCCCTGAGCAAACGCATCAAGCAGGACGGGCCGACCTGGACGGTGATTGAGATGAAGGGCAACAAACGCTTTTCGCGCGGTATTTGGGCTCCGGCTACACGCATCGCCGCGCTCCAGGCCGAACGCGCCGCCGAGCTCCTCGATCCGGCTTACCAGCGCCAACTCGCTGCCGGTCGCAACCGCCGCGCCGCCGAACAGGTTGCCTACGCCGAGGATTTCCGTGCGGCCGTACAGGCGTTTCTTAACTTCCACACCCACTTTCGCGGCGAAGCACAATTGATGTCGAAACTCATTGCCGATCACGCCGTGCCCGTGGGCAGCGGCACGGTGGCGCGTACCGAGCGCATCCCCATCGAGCAACGCGCCGAGGCAGCCACCATCGCCTGGATGCGCCACCAAACCACTGGCTACGACACCATGGAGATTCCCCGCGTTAAAGACCGCCGCCGCGAGGTCCGCCGGATGCTCGCCCAGCGCTCGGTGCAACTGCTCGCCCGCTACCGCCAAGGTCAGCCCATCGAAGTGTCCACGTGCCCCTTGGCCCGGGCACTCGCCCCGCACCGCCCCAAACCGGCGGCCGCCAGCCCAGCCGCCGCCGCTCAGATCTCGTTGGCTTTGTAATAAATGGCGTGGTCGGCGGCGGTGAGGCGCGCCCCACCCACCCCGCCGGTTTGGTTAACTGCGGTAATCCGCGTTTTCGCTCACGTATTCGTGCGTGAGGTCGCCGCCGAACACCGTCGCTTCCGCCGTTCCCGAGCCGAGGTCCACCTCGATCTCAACGCAGCGCTCGTGCGGCGGGTAATCCACCGTCGCACTGAAAATGCCGTCCGCCGTCGGCTTGCTTTCGTAAAGCTCCGCGTGCTTGAGGTGCGCCACCAGCGCCTTTTCCTTGTCCGGATTCAGGCGGAACGCGCCTGCGGCGAAAATCTCCACGCCACCGATACTCGCCCGCAACTGGCACAAATCCGTATCCGGCGCATGGGCACCGACGTGTTTGCCGATCGCCTGCACAAGGCGCCCCACATTCGGGTCATTGCCCGCCACTGCACACTTAAAGAGCGGCGCGTTGACGATCGCCTTGCCCAGCGCGATCGCCAGCGACGGGGTGGCGGCTTTTTTAACCACCACACGGATGACGTGGCGCACGCCTTCACCGTTGCGCACCACATCCTCAGCCAGATCGCGGCACACTTGGGTCAGCGCCGCCTCGAAGCCGGTCAGGTCGTCGCAGGGCACGACACTCGACGAGACCAGCGCAACCGTGTCGGAGGTGCTCGTGTCGCTGTCGACACTGATGCGGTTAAACGTGGCATCGACGGTGCGTTTAAGCACGGCGCGCAACGTGTCGCGGGGCACGGCCAAATCGGTCAGCAGGTAAACAAGCATCGTGGCCATGTTGGGCTCGATCATGCCGGCGCCCTTGGCGATGCCCACGATCCGGCCCGCGCCGACTTGGGCGCTGCGGATTTTGGGGTAAAGGTCCGTCGTCACGATGCCCTCGGCAGCCGGCAAGATGGAGCCGGCGGCGAGCGCGGCGGCGGCCTGCGGCAGGTGAGCGATGATGTCCTCGGCGGGCAACCCCCAGCCGATCACGCCGGTGGAACACGGCAGCACGGCGGTGGCGGGCAAGCCGAGCAGGCGCGCGGTCTCGGCGCACACGCGCTGCGAGGTCTCGACGCCACCGGGAGCGCAGACATTGGAAATCTTGTTGTTAATGATGATCGCGCCGAGCACCGGTTCGCCGAGGCGCTGGCGACCCACGATGATGGGGGCCCCCGGAAAGGCGTTTTTGGTGAACATCGCCGCGAAGTCCGCCGTGGGCTGGTCGAGCGCGATCAGCGTGAGCGTCATCTTGGCGGGTTTGGGCGCCTCCTTCGGCATGAAATCGAAGCGCGTGGTGCCGACGCGAAATCCACGCGGCAGGGCAGCTTGAGAGGCGAGCCAGGCGCGGTGTTCCGCGCACGAGGAAAAGGTAAGGGCGGTGCTAGACACGCGTCCACAAGTGGCGCACGGCGGCGCGGAGTGAAGCCGAATGTGCAGTTCAATCGCGCCAATTGTGTGAATTCCTGCGCTCCGCCGAGAAATAAGATGGAAATGCCGGCCGCGCGTGATTTACCCGTGATTAACTTATCCATTCCGCTACGTGAACGTTAACGAAATTACCACCAAGGCGCGCGTGCTTCTCGAAGCCCTGCCTTACATCCAAGATTTCCGCGGTTCGACCTTTGTCGTCAAATACGGCGGCAGTTTTATGGATGATCCCGATTCCGAGGTGCGCAACCGCGTCGCCTACGACATCGCCTTCCTGGCGGCCGTCGGCATCAACGTTGTGGTCGTGCACGGCGGCGGCAAAGCCATCACCAAGGCACTCGAATCCTCCGGACTGAAATCCCAGTTCGCCCCCAACGGCATGCGCATCACCGACGCGGCTACCGTGGAAATCGTCAAAAAAACCCTCGATGAGATCGTCAACAAAGACGTGTGCGACGCCATCTCCCTGGCCAAGGCCAAGCCCAAGGGGCTGGCCGGCGACAGCGTTCTGGTGTGCGAAAAGCTCACCGTCGACGACAACGGCAACACGGTCGATCTCGGCTACGTGGGCGAAGTCACCGAGGTGAAGGTGAAGCTGATCAAAAAGGAAATCGCCGATGGCAACATCCCGGTGGTTTCCCCGGTCGCCGAGGGGCTCGACGGCAAGCCTTACAACGTCAACGCCGACCTCGTCGCCGGCCGCGTTGCCAGTGCGCTGCGTGCCCGCCGCTTGGTTTACATGAGCGATGTGCCCGGCCTGCTCTCCAACCCGAGCGACCCCGATTCCCTCATTTCCACGCTCAAGGTTTCACAGGTCGACGATCTCAAAAAGCGCGGCGTCATCGACAAGGGCATGCGCCCGAAGGTGCTAAGCGCCGTACGCGCTCTGCAAGAAGGCGTTCAGCGCGTACACTTCATCGACGGCCGCCTCCCGCACTCGCTGTTGCTGGAAATTTTCACCGACAAGGGCATCGGCACCGAAATCGTGCACGGTTAACGTTTGAAGTGGGGAGCCCCGGCGACGAACCACAGTCAGCCCACACGGAGGTGGGCCCTCCCTTGAATCCCCCGGAGGGACGACCTCCGTGTCGTCCGGGACCAATCACGGTTTAATACTCAGCGCCCAACCGGTTTTCACTTCTTCCTGATCCCTATTTCCCAATTTATGAACCGTTCTGATGTCGCTTCCCCGAGCACGGCCGATCTTTACGACGCGCATGTGATGAAAAACTACGGCCGTCCCCCGCTCACGTTGGTGCGCGGCAGCGGCTCGTACGTCTGGGATGACCAGGGTCGCAAGTTTTTGGATTTCACCTCGGGCATCGCGGTGTGCGCGCTCGGGCATTGTCATCCGAATTGGGTGGAGTCGGTGCAGCGCCAGGCCGGCGAACTCGTTCACGTGAGCAACCTGTTCCGCAACCCCAACCAAGGTGAGTTGGCGCGGCGGCTGGTCGGTTACGCGGGGCCGGGCCGGGTGTTTTTCTGCAACAGCGGAGCTGAGGCCAACGAAGCGCTGCTCAAGCTGGCGCGCCTGCACGGGGCGACCAAGGCCGGCGGCGAAGAGGGCAAATGCTACAAGGTGATCTGTGCCCAGAGTGCGTTTCACGGCCGCACCTTTGGCGGCATGAGCGCCACCCCGCAGGAAAAAATCCAAAAGGGCTTCCGTCCACTGGTGCCCGGTTTCGCCTTTGGCGAGCTCAACAATTTGGCGTCCTTCGAGGCGCTGGTCGACGACACGACGGCGGCGATTTTCGTCGAAACGATCCAAGGCGAAGGCGGAGTTAACCCGGCGACGACTGAGTTTCTGATGGGCCTGCGCGCGCTGTGCGACCGGCACAACCTGCTGCTGATTTTGGACGAAGTGCAGTGCGGCATTGGGCGCACGGGCAAGTTTTACGCCTTCGAACACGCCGGGGTGAAGCCTGACGCGATCGGCATGGCCAAGGGCCTCGGCGGCGGTTTCCCGATTGGGGCGATTTGGACGGGGCCAAAGGCGGCGGAGTTGTTCCAACCCGGTATGCACGGCACGACCTTTGGCGGTACACCGCTGGCCTGCGCCGCTGGGTTAGCCGTGTTGGATGTGATCGAGCGCGACGGCTTGTTGGCGCACGTCACCCAAGCCGGCGCGGTGTGGCTGGCGGCGCTGAGCGCACTGGCGGCGGAGTTTCCGGCCCAAGTGCTGAAGGTACGTGGACGCGGCTTTATGCTCGGCCTACAGCTCGCCAGCGATCCGATTCCCTATGTGACGGCGCTGCGCGAAGCCGGATTATTGGCCCCCATGGCCGGCGGCAACGTCGTGCGCTTGCTGCCCCCGCTCACAGCAAGCGCCGAGGAACTGGCGAGTAGCGTGGAAATTATCCGCGGGGTACTCACCTCCAAGGCTTAAGTGTAACCTAATAGGTGACACTTAAGCCTTGGGGCGCAGGCTGGGGACGCCGATTCGGCCCTTGCAGCCCAAACCCAAGCGGCGGGGCTCTCCTACCTGCTCAGCCGGTTGTTTGTGTGTGCAGCACTTCTGCCGCTTCCAAAAAAAAGCCCAAGGTCGTTCGCCTTGGGCTTTTTTGGGATGGCGGCATTCGCCTCACACGAGCTTTTCGCCGGTGCGCTGCTCGGTGGCCCAGCGGTAAACCTCGACGTAGCGCCCGGCGTTGGTTTTCCAGCTGAAGTCTTGCGCCATGCCGTTGCGACGCAGCTGGGCGAACTCCTGGGGTTTGTCGTAATAGGTCGCGCAGGCCCAGCCCACGGTGTTGTAAAGCGCCGGAGCAGTGGCGTCGGCGAAGAGGAAGCCGGTGCCCTTGCTCGTGCCTTCGACGTATTGCTCGACGGTGTCGATCAGGCCGCCCGTGGCGCGGGCCAGCGGCACAGTGCCGTAGCGCATCGCGTACATCTGGGTTAATCCGCAGGGTTCGGAGCGGCTGGGCATCACGAAGCAGTCGGCACCGGCTTGGATCAGGTGCGAGAGCTCGTTGTCGTAGCCAATGTAAACGCCCACCTTGCCCTGATACTGCTTGGCCGCCCAGCGGAAGGTGTGCTCCAGCCCGGGATCTCCGGCGCCAAGAATAGCAAATTGCACGTGCATACGATCGGCAATGTGCGGCAGAGCCTCGGCCAGCAGGTCCAGCCCCTTTTGGTTGGCGAAGCGCGCCACCACGCCGAACACCGCGATGTGCGGGTCGATTGCCAATCCGAGCTTGGCTTGCAACGCCGCTTTACAGGCCGCTTTCCCCGCGAGGTTTTCGGCGCTGTAGTGCGCGGGGATAAACTTGTCGGTCGCCGGGTTCCAGGCGCCCGTGTCGATGCCATTAAGGATACCAACCAGATCGCCGCCGCGGTAGCGCAACACGCCGTCCAGCCCCCAGCCGCCGGCGGGCGTTTTGATTTCCTCGGCGTACGTCGGGCTCACCGTGGTGAGTTTCGTCGAGTGGTAAAGGCCGGCCTTTAACATGTTAACCGCTCCAGTGGACTCGACGCTGTCGGCGCGGAACTCGGAGGAGGGCAGGCGGGCGAAGTCGAGAACGCGGCGGTCGGCGTAGCCCTGGTGTTCCAAATTGTGGATTGTAAAAACCGAGGCAACGCGCCCTAGCGGGGTGTCTTTGAGCGTGGTGTTGAGATAAACCGGTAACAGGCCGGTGGTCCAATCGTGGCCGTGGACCACGTCGGGGATCCAGTCGAGCTGTTGGCACAGCGCGAGTGCGCCGCGACACAGGAAGGCGTAACGCAGGTCGTTGTCGGCATGCGAACCCCACGGGCCGGCATAGACCTCGTGACGGGCAAAAAAGCCGTCGTGCTCCAGCAGGTAGACCGGGACCTTGCCGCCAGGCAAAGTCGTCTCCCAGGTGCGGGCCCAATGCGCCTCGGTGCCCACATCGACACCGAGCGGATCGGGGCGCGCGGTGCGCGGGCCGTGGATTTTTACCGATCCATAGGCCGGGCAGACGATGCGCACATCGTGACCCAGCGCGGCGAGCTCCTTGGGTAAGGCGCCGGTCATGTCGGCGAGACCGCCAACTTTCACGAACGGTTCAACTTCGGGTGTGACAAAAAGGATTCGAAGGGGACGCACGGCGGAAAAACAAAAGGATCAAACAGAGGTGTGCCGAGTGAATTATGCAGCGAAAACCCTCCGGACATAAAAAAACCCGGCCAACAAACGGCCGGGTTTTTTAACTCGAAGTAGGTGGTCACCCCATTTGGGGAAACGGCGGTGAGTTAGACCGCCTTGGGCAGGGCACCGCCGAGTTCGACGGAATGGGGGTGGTGGCGCTTTTCCTTAAGCTCGCTGTGGCGCTTGCGCAGCAGGCCGTCGAGTTTGTCGATCAGCAGATCGACCGACTTGTAGGCGTCGTCGGAATCGACCGAAGCGTTTAGGTCCGGCCCGCTGATCTCGATGTGGCCCTTGGCCACGAAATGGGCCTTGGAGCC